>JASHUG010000446.1 GCA_030040155.1 Streptosporangiaceae bacterium
CCCGCACGTACGGGCGGCGAGCCCACCATTGCCGCCTCCGGCGGCCGTCGTCGGGACAGCCTCACGACCAGATAGTTTCACCTGGTCCGGCCCGGATCCCACCTGACCCGCGACTAGCGGCACTGTATATGCCTACTCATACCAAAATGGATGAGTATGACCGCCGCCGCTGCGGCTCCCGTTCCGCCGTCGCGGAGGCCGGGCCGGCGCCGCGATCCGTCGATACGATCAGTTCCAGCGGGATGCTGCCGCGGCGGTCGTGACGCCCGGCGGAACGATTGCCGCGTTCGTGACAGCGAGGAGCGTGCTCGTGGCCGGTCAGCGTCGCGCCGGAACGCGCGGCAGCGCCCAGCTCGGCTGCGGGCGATGACGCAGCCTCCCGCGGTGGAGGCCTTCCGCACGGAGGCGGCCGTGCTGTCTCATGTGATATCCGGGCTGAGCGACGACGACCTCGGCCGCCCTAGTCCGTGCGCGCCCTGGACACTGGCGGACCTGCTGTGTCACATCGTCATCGCGGCCGGCCGGATTGGACCGGCGATCGATGCTGCGGGAACGCAGGGTGACCCGGACGCAGAACTGGTGCCCGCAGCCGGCTACTACCTGCCGGACGCGCGTTTCTCGGCCACTGTCAATGCCGACCGCATCGACGTCGCGGCCGCGCTGGCAACCAGGCTCGGCGGCGCTGCGGCGATCGGCGCCGAGCTGACGGCCGCCGCCCGCCGCAGCCTGGAACTGCTCGAGACGGCGCCGCCCGATCAGGAGGTCCGCACCCGCCACGGTGACCGGATGCTGCTGTCGGAGTTCGCCATCACCCGCGTGGTTGAACTGTCGGTGCACGGACTCGACGTGGCCGCCGGCCTGCGCCGCTCCCCCTGGCTAACCGATCAGGCTGCCGTCGTCCTTGAGCACCTGCTGCTGCGGGGACTGAGCCAATCCGAGGCCGGCCGGCTGCGGGACCAGCTCGGCATCGACCGGGCCGGCCTCATCGCGGCCCTGACCGGGCGCGCACCGCTGTCGGCGGCCCGCGAGCTCGCGCTAACCCGCCGCGGCATCACCAGGCTCGCACTCGGCTAGTCGCAGCCGCGGAGCGGTTCGCTGCTGGGCGGTGCCGTCGTCGTTGACGGTTTAGTACGAGCGTACTAATCTCAAACTGTGCGTACTACTGCTGGCCGGACCGCTGCCGAGGGCGGTACGTTCACCCAGCAGAAGCGCCGGGACCAGTTCGTGCACTGCATGACTGAGCTCATCGCGGACGTCGGGTTCGCCCGCGCTTCGATCGGCGAGCTGGCCCGCCGCGCAGGCGTGAGCAAGGGCGTGGTCACCTATCACTTCGCGGCTAAGGACGACCTGATCCGCGCAGTGATAGCCGACGTGATCGACTCGATGGAGCAATACCTGGAGCCCCGGCTGCTTGCCGCCGAGCCGACGGTGTTCCCCGAAAGGTTCATCGCCGCCTACGTCACCGCGTGGGCCGGGTATTACCGCAGCCACGCCCGGTAGGTGCTGGCCCTGGTTCGGATCTTCAACGCCTTCCGGGACGAGTCAGGGAGCCCGAACCCGGCGTTCAGCGTCCGCGCCGGTGAAGTGGCGGCGCTCGAGCACGTGCTGCGAGCCGGGCAGGACATGGGCCGACTGGGGTCATTCGACCCGCACGTCGTGGCTTCGGTCACGAAGGCTGCAGTCGATGACCTGCTGGCCCAGTTCGTGCGCAACCCGGAACTCGACCTTGAGGCCCATGCAGCAGAGCTCGTGACGCTGTTCGACCGCGCCACCCGGCCAGACCCGGCAGACCGGCAGCCGGCGGATCAGCCGCCGGGCCTGCGCGCTGACGAGCCTGCGCCCGCAGTAAGGCGCCAGCCAGATGACGGAGGTAGTCATGCCAAGGACAGTTGACGGTAACTGGATCAGCTACGGCGGCACCGCGCGGATCGTTCTCGCGCTCGTGCTGGTGGCCCTCGTGGCGGCGTTCGTATACGCGGCGGCACGACTGCGCCGGCCCGTCCGGCTGCCGAGGCCGCGGGAAACAGCGATGGGGATCATGGTGCTGGCCTGGCTGCTGGCCGTGGCGGCGTTCCTGGTCTGCTTCCAGGCGTTCGTGGCCGCGTTGCGTCAGCACCACCTCCTTCAGGGGCTGCCATCGAATCCCATCACGCCACTGACGAGCGCCTTAGTCGTTGTCACTTTCGTCGCCATCCCGGTCTTCGCTCGCTCGCCTGGCTGGCCGGTCAGGCTCGTCGGCGGCGCCATCGGCGCCATGGCCGCGCCGATGCTCTTCGAGTTCCCCTTCGACCTCATCGTCATGGCCAGGACCTATCCTCCGATCCCGCCGGACCCGGCCGCGTACCGCGTGCTGTTCTTCGCGCCGTTGTTCCTGGTCGAGCTGGCGACCCTGTCGCTCCTGACATTTGTCCCGATCGTGCGGGTGACGAGAGCCACGCTCTTGTCGTTCGCGCTCATGCTGGCGGTATTCGCCGTGTGGGCGCTGTACGGATTCGCCTATCCGGCCACGGCGATGCCGTACGCACTCAATGCGCTATCGAAGATCATCGCCTTCGTCACCGCGTTTACGCTCTTTCTCCCGGCCCGAGGCGAGGCCAGCGCCAGTCATCCGGCCGGCGCGGCCGGCTCTCCCGCCAGCCGCCCCAGCTACCAGGGCGTCATGTAGCGGGTTAGCGGCGCTGAGCCTCCATCAGCCGGCCCCAGGCATCGCCAGCCGCGCGCGGCGGATGCCAGCGACGACGCGCAGCGCGACCACCACGGCCATCGCCATGATCAGCAGGCTCGCGCCGTCGACCAGGCCCGGCCGGAACGCCCCCGCACTGGCAGGCGAGGCCAGCACCCAGACCGCCGCGCCCGCCAGGAACGCAACGGCCGCCGTGGTTGCCGCGGCTGCGACGCAGGCGAGGTAGCGCAGCATCCCGGTGGGCAGCACGAGCCGGCGCAGCACCGCAACGCAGCCGGCGATCAGGCCGGTCCAGGCGACCGGGCTGAGCACCATCCACGCCATCTCGGCCGCCGGAAACATGCCCCACAGCCGCGGATGCGCCCAGTACGCAGACACCGAGAGGGTCGATGCCCAGCCGAACGCCGCCAAGCCGCCCGGCACAAGATGGTGCTCGGCGCCCACGCCCCCGGTGCCCGGCCAGCCGTTCTCGAAATGCCGGGCGCCGCAGACCAGCAGCGTCGCGCAGCCCAGCGCGATCACCGCCGGACGCGCGAGCCGTCCATCCGAGCGCGCGATTACCGCTACCCGCCAGCCAACGGGAACGGCGGCGGCCAGCCCGATCAGTCCGAGCGCCACGGCCGCCGCCGCCATCACCAGCGTCCCCGTCGCTGCAGTCGGCGGTGCCGTCGCGGCCCACTGCCAGCTGGTAGCAAGCTGCGCCAGCAGGAACAGGCCGAACGCAACCAGGGCGGCAAGCGCGCAGCCGAGCGTGGCCAGGCCGGCGCGGATCTGCTCGGGCGGGGACAGCTCGTGGCTGGTCAGGCCGGCCAGCGTGCAGCGGGCCAGGAGGCCGCTGGCCGCGACATCCGCGGTACGCGTCCAGTTACGCGGGCGATCGGCCATGTCCGCCAGCAGCAGTTCGGCGAACTCCTCCCCGTACCTCGCCCGCCACGAGGACGGATACCAGCGCAGCAGGCACCGCACGCGGCGCTCGTGTGCGGTGGCGTCGGCCCTCATGCCGGACCCCAGCTCCTCGCCAGCCGTCCGAGACCGACGTCGGCCACATGCCGCTGCTCGGCCAGATGCGCGCGCAGCGCCTGCGCTCCGGCAGCGGTCAGCTGATAGGGCCGCCGCCGGTCGTCGCTGGCCAGCGCCTCGATGAGTCCCTGGCCCTCAAGCCGGCTGAGAGCCTCATAGAGCGTCCCCGGCGCAAGCCGCACGCCGGCGAACTGCTCGATGTCCTTGGTGAGGGCGTAACCGTGTTTCGGGCCGTCGGCCAGGCTCGAGAGGATCAGCGTGGCTGGCCCGGCGTACCGGCCGAACGTGACCAGCGATCCGGAGGAAGAATCAGCCACGAGGCCATGGTATGTCGGCGCGCGATGGATCGGTACACGGTAGTTCACGGGCGTACCGCCGCAGTGACGAGCCAGGGCAGCCGGGCACCAAGGAATGTCCGCGGAAACGGCTCGCGCATCCGCCACAGGCCCGCGTCCACGACAAAGTGCGCCATCACCGCGCCGAGGAAAAGGCCGTAGAGAATGCGAACCGCCGGCTTGGCAGTGAGCTGGTCCGATGCGAGAGCAAGGGCAGCACCGCCTAGCAGCGCGATGTTGACCAGGGCTGCCAGCGAGATCATCCGCGTGCGAGGCTCCCCGCCGGCCGCGAGCATGCCCATGAGCAGCAGGTACTGCAGGCCGTGCGCGATCGTGAGGCCGGCTACCGCCGCGTACGGCGAGGAGAACACGAAGATCGGGAGGCTGAAGGCCAGCGATGTCAGGTAGGCGGCGCTGAATCCGGCTGAGGGCCGGGTCCGGCTGCGGACCACCAGGCAGCTGGCGCCGACGGCAACCGATCCGCAGAAGGCGGCGACCGCGAGCGGGAATACCGCCGACAGCACGGGCCGGACCGGCAGTTGCAGCAGCCCGGGCCGAGCCACCAGGGCGGCGATACCCGACAGCCCGGCCGCGATCAGCGCCTGCCGCTCGGGCCGCCGCAAGGCGGGCACGTGGCACGCGGCTGCCGTGAGCGCGACGATGCCCAGGTTTTGCTTCTGGTAATGGAAGAACTGCCACCCGAAATACGGCAGCAGCAGCCAGTAGAGCACGGGCCGCGGCAGCAGCACGGCGATCGCGCCGGCCCCCGCCAGCAACGCGAGCGGCCACCAGTAGTACCTGACCTTTCGTTGCCGCATGTGCGCCCGCACCTGCGGCACCGTGTAGAACCAGCCGGTCGAGGCGACGTGCACCGAGGAACCGACGAACAGCAGGAAGGCCAGCCCCTCGGGCGCGGGCGCGCCTGCTCCCGGCGCGAGCGCGATGGCCGCGATCGCGGAGCCTGCGGTCAGCACGATGGTAACGGTGAGCCATGCTCGCCCGCCGTGTCCAGGCCGGGTTTGCGCAACGCCCGTGGACTTGCGCGCCTGCGCAGTGTGCGCGGCCGCGGTAGTCCAGGCTGGGGCGGTGATCGGATCAGCCAGGGACGCTCCGTGCTCAGCCGCCACCACAGCCCCCGGTCGCGGCGGCCCCGTTGCTGGCCATCACCAGCAGGGTGACGAGGGCTGCGAGCAAAGACAGCGGGATC
>JASHUG010000447.1 GCA_030040155.1 Streptosporangiaceae bacterium
GGACCTACCAGCAGGACTGGCGGATCGAGGGGAGCTCGACCCCCACCCAGGAGTCGTTCCGGCTAGCCGTCAGCGAGGATCTCGTGGCCGTGGGCAACCCTAGGGCGTGATGTTCTAATGCAAGCTGCCGGTGCTGACGCGCGCTCGCCGCGGAGGATGCCTGGCAAGCTACGCCCGGCAAGGAGTGCTGACCGGGCGAGGACTACGTCGCTAGCCGTGGTGTCCCTGCTGGACGCTGTGCCTGCGCGGCCAACCGTAGATCATGAGCGGCCCGGCCTGAAGTACGACGGTGAAGAGAATCCGCGCAAGTTCAGCCGCGTGGCTGCTCGCTGGCCCCTGTTGGTAGTTCTCGGTGTCCAGGTCGCCTTGTCGCTGCGGCTCGTCTGGTCGAACACCGCATTCCAGGATGAGGCCCTCTACCTGCGGGCAGGGCACCTAGAGTGGGCCCACTGGCTGCAAGGAGCCCAGATTCCTGACTTCCCTTCTTACTTCTCGGGTGCACCCATCCTTTACCCGCCGCTCGGTGCGCTCGCCGATAGCGTCGGAGGCCTGCCTGCAGCGCGCATCTTGTCACTGGGCTTCATGCTCGCGGTCACGGCATTGCTGTGGACGACGACGAGGCGCCTTTTCGGGCAGCGTGCGGCCCTGCTGGCCGCGGGGCTGTTCGCGACCCTTGCCGGGACACAGTTCCTCGGGGCGTTCGCCACATTCGATGCGATGGCGCTCTTCCTGCTCGCGCTTGCTGCCTGGCTGGCGGTTCGCTCCGCTGACTGCCAACCGATGGCCCGAACCATTCTGCTCATCATCTGCGGCGTGACCATGGCCGTTGCCGATGCCGCGAAATACGCGACCACCGTGTTGACCCCGGTCGTCTTGATCGTTGCCGCACTGGCAGTAGCAAGGCGCTACCGCGGCGCAGTCGGCGTGCTAGCAGCACTTACTGCGCTCTGCTCCTGGCTCTCACTCGTCGTCATCGCTGTTGTCCTAGGAGGCCACGAGTACTGGCTGGGCATCACAACGACCACACTGGACCGACCACCTTCGGATGTCTCGGCGGCGGTCATCTTCCAGCGCTCCTATATATGGACAGGCCTGATCGTTCTGCTTGCTGTGCTTGGCGCGCTGCTGGCTATCCGCAGCAAGCAGCGTGGCCGGTTCATCCCCGCGGTTCTTGTGTGCGCCGCGCTCGTCATCCCGATCGAGCAAGCCCGTCTGCATACAACTGTCAGCTTGCAGAAGCATGTGGTGTTCGGTGCGTGGTTCGCCGCGATCGCGGCTGGATACGCGATGGCGCGCCTCAGCAGGGTTGATCCGGGCCGCGGCTGGGCAGCAGTGATGGCGATCCCGATAGCTGCGTCAACGCTATTCGGCTCGATGGGGCAGGCTGACGCGCTCTACCGGGTGTGGCCGAATTCGGCGGATGCCATCAGCGTGCTGCGCTCGGCCGTTCGCACTCACCCTGGCAACTACCTGGCGGAAGACTACGACGTCGAAGCGTACTATCTGAGAAGCCAGGTTCCGTGGCAGCGCTGGTCAAGCACTTACTACTTCAGCTCTCCAGGCCTGGGAACAGGTGCATCCGCCTACAGAGCCGCTATCAGCGAACATTACTTCTCGCTGATCATCCTGGACTTCGGCGACACTGCGGCGACTGATCGGGAACTCACTTCGGATATGGCTCGCGCTGGCGGCTATCACGTCCTGGCCAAGGTCGGCGCCTTCACCATTTGGGCCTCCACCGGCATCCACGCGGTCCGTGCTAGCGGGGGGCGCCGCCCGTGATAGTCACTGACCCCGCCGACGCTGAGACGCGAGAGTACCTGCCACAGCCGCCGGATGACAGGGAAAAGTACCAGTACTTCGGCAAGCCGCGCCGCTGGGTGTTTGCCTGGCTTCTCATCGCGGCCGCCGGGATCCTCTACGGGTATGTTCACGTGGCCGAGCACGCCTGGCTGGTCGCACCCCTAATGTGGCTGCTGCTCATGGTCATGGTGCCGCCCGTTGTCGTCAACTTCTGGCTGCGAACCGGACGACCGCGGCTCACTCTGGCCGAACACGAGGCCGCGGTGGCCAGTTACCGGGAGTCTGGCGAGACGATGGACGTGTTCCTGCCCAGCTGCGGCGAGTCGCTCGCCTTGCTGAATAACACGTTCAGGTATGTCAGCGAGCTGCAGTGGCGCGGTACCAAGACGGTGTACGTACTTGACGACTCGGCCAGAGAGCAGGTGCGGGACCTAGCCTGCCAGTACGGCTTCCGCTACATCGTGCGGCCGAAGCCAGGCGAGATGAAGAAGGCCGGCAATCTGCTGCACGCGCTGGGCATTAGCGACGGCGACTTCATCGCTGTCATCGATGCCGATTTTGCAGTGCGCCCGGACTTTCTCTGGGAGACGATGCCGTACTTCGCCGACCCTCATGTCGGCATCGTCCAGACCGCGCAGTGCTTCGATGTCACTAACAAGTCGTTTTCCTATATCCAGCGCTATGCTGGGACTCTCCAGGAGATCTTTTTCCGCTTCATCCAGCCGGCCAGGGACCGCTACAAGGCGGCGATCTGCGCTGGAACAAACCTCATCTATCGGCGTGCCGCTGTCGTCGCGGCTGGCGGCTTCGCTCAGGTGCCGATTGGCGAGGACGTGCACACAGGCGTCAAGCTATGGTGGGCTGGTTACGAGACCCGCTACCTGCCGCTGTGCCTCGCCAGGGGAGTTGCGCCCACGGACTTCGCCTCGCTGGCGAATCAACAGGCGCGGTGGTGCCGGTCCTCAATGCTGCTCATGGTCGAAAGACACTTCGTGCAGACGCCGTTCACGTGGCAGCAGCGTGCTGCCTTCTGGGCGGCGTTCCTCTACTACATGTCGTCGGCCGCGCTCTTGCTCACCGGACCCTTCCCCACACTCACGATGGTCTGGTTCTTCCCTCAGCGCATTTATCCGCACAACTACCTGCCGATCCTGCCGGCAATTGCGGCCACGCTTTTTGTGTTCCCGATGCTGAGCCGCGGCTGGCGGCCCACGATCTACCGGCTGTGCGTGATCAATTCGTGCTGTCATATATACGCCATCTGGTACGCCGTTCGAGGACGCATCGCAGAGTGGATTCCCACAGGAGCATCGCCGGACAGCGGCCAGGTTCCGGTCGTCGTGAACCGGATCTTGTGCGCGTGGATCGCGCTCGTACTGCTTCTGCTCTGGTCTGGTCTGGCACTCCGAGTTCATGAGTACGGCTGGCATCCGTACTGGGTGACTGAACTGCTGGGCGGAGTGCAGCTCTACATGTTGGTACCTTTGCTTACTCCTAGCAAGGGCGCCGGCCGACGCTACCTGGCGAGATCCACGGACGTATCAGCATGAGAAGTGCTCGGACCAGACCTGTACGAGTGGCGCGCGCGACGTGGCGCCGACGCTGCATCGAGACAGAATTCACCAGCCCGCTCAACACAAGTCCGCTCGCTCGACGCTGGCCCGCCTGCCGTCGTGGCTATCCCCCCATTAAAGGAACTATCCGATGACGCATAGCAGCCGGAGTACCCAAAGACGGCCGAGGCGGATCTGGGCCGGTGCGGCAGCAATCATCGCTGCGGCCGCGATCGCGATCGCAGTGAGCCTGTTCAATAGATCGGCCGACCCCAATGGGCCGCTGCCCGTCCATCTCCCAACCACGCCTCAGTCCTACCTTGGGCTCTTCGCGGACGGCATCCCAACCTCGTACGCAGGAGTGACGGCGTTCGCACGTGATACTGGTGCCGAGCCAGACATCGTTATGTATTACAGCGGATGGTTTGAGCCGTTCCCCACGCATTTCGCTGTGACCGCAGCCGACAACAGCGCAGTGCCGCTGGTGCAGATGGACCCGGACAAGATCAGTCTCGCCGCGATCGCCTCCGGGCAATACGACGGTTACCTGAGCGCCTACGCTGAAGCCGTCCGTGCCTACCGTTACCCGGTTATCCTCAGCTTCGGTCATGAAATGAACGGCAGCTGGTACTCGTGGGGCTACACTCACACGTCTCCTGCGGTGTTCGTGGCCGCCTGGCGGCACATTGTCACGGTTTTCCGCGCACTCGGAGCCCGAAATGTAACCTGGTTGTGGACTGTCAATATCATCAACGACACGCAGCATGGCACGATCCCGCGCCCGAACCACTGGTGGCCCGGAAGCTCCTACGTGACTTGGGTAGGGATCGACGGCTACTACCTCAAGCCATCGTGGGCGTTCGCTCCCCTGTTCGGGCCGACCATCGGTGACATTCGGACACTGACGAGCGACCCCATACTCATCGCCGAGACGGGTGCGGTGGCGGCCGCCGGGCAGCCAGCGAAGATAGCCAACGTGTTCGCGGGAATTCGCTCATATGGGCTACTGGGATTCGTTTGGTTTGACGCGGCGAACTCGAAAGGCGCGAACTTCAGCATCACTAGCCCCGCTGCAATCGCTGCCTTCCGGCAGGGCGCCAAGAGCTTCACTAGGCCTCGGTGACCGGTGGAAACAGCATGCCCGACAGGACCTGAGGCAGGAGGCGCTGGGCCTCGTTGCGTATGCGCGCGCCGTCGAATGGTTGCCTGGGCTCGCGCATGTCATAGGCCCTGCCTGGAAAGTTGCGATACAGATGTGTCGATCGAACGACCGGCACACCTCGTCCGGACGGGCGCTTCCATAGGCGGAACGATGCGAGCGCCAGGGCTCCTATCTGCGAAAGCTTGGCGAACCCGCTCCTGTCAACTGCCCAGGCGATACTATCTTCTGGGTGGCATTCCTGTCTGGTCCAGACGATCACGGCACGTTGCGTCAGCAAGCGTGGGCTGGCTTAGGTTCCTTGGAGCGCCCCTGATCGCAGGCAGGTGCGAACTGTGGTTCACGGCATGACGAGCGCGCGGCCGATAAATGTCTCGCCGATTCGCCGCCTTCGTGGGCGTTCCGCCGGCGTACTTGCAGAGATGAACGGTACAGCTGGCTGCCGCAGTCAACCGGAGAGTGGCGATCGTCGTCGGGGCTCAGACCGCACTCGAGGTCGGACTTCGTACCTTCCTCAGATCTCTTCCGTAGAGGGTACTCGCGGTGACTCCGCCACTCAGTGTCCGCACTTCCGGCGAGTGGCGTGACGGCAGAAGGCAGACAGGCGCGAGGGACGTGGACGCCTACCACCAGTCAGCGACCTCGCCACTCCCGCATGAGGAGGTTGGCGTGACAGAGTCAACCCCCCAAGAGACCCAGCGGCGTAGCGAGCGACGGACGGCACGGAGACTCAAAGTCTACATCGCCGCCATTGTCTGCGCCGCGCTCGCCATAGGGACTGGTGCGGCCGTCGCAATCAAGCCGTCATCGCCTGAGTTCGCAATTCTCGCTAAGCAGTACGTACGGTACCTCGGCGTCTTCGCCCAGGGCGCGCCCCACTCGTATGCCGGGGTGGACCACTTCGCCCAGGCTATTGGTAGACAGCCCAACCTCGTATCTTACTACAGCGAATGGGGTGAGGAATTCAATGCCGACTTTGCTGCTATGGCGGCAAATGATGGTGCGGTAACCCTTGTGCAGATTGACCCGTCGAACGTTTCGCTGGAGAGCATCGCCAATGGGCAATACGACGCGTACCTGCGTTCGTACGCCCTAGCAGTTAAAACGTTTGGCGCTCCTGTCATCATGTCGTTTGGCCATGAGATGAACGGCAGGTGGTCTCCCTGGGGCTACCAGCACGTGGCCCCAGCGGTATTTGTAGCTGCGTGGCGGCATATCGTAAACGTTTTCCGCGTGGTGGGTGCCTCGAACGTGAAGTGGATGTGGACCGTAAACATTGTCGATACTAGTAGCGTTATTCCTATTCCCAACCCTAGTCCGTGGTGGCCCGGAAGCTCATATGTCTCCTGGGTGGGGATTGACGGTTACTTCTATGATTCGAGCTCGACCTTTGCGCAAGTGTTCGGACCAACTATCTTCGACGTGCGCCAGCTAACTGGTGACCAGATACTCATCGCCGAGACAGGGGCCGTGCCAGCTGCGGACCAGCCTGCGAGAATTAACGATCTGTTCGCTGGTGCGCGCGCTTACGGCCTGCTTGGGTTCTTGTGGTACGACCAGGATGGGCAGGGCCGAGATTGGGTCATCAACAGCCCGGCTGCCTTTGCCGCCTTCAGTCGAGGTGCCACCAAGTTCATAAGACCCCCGCTAAGGCCCGTCGCCACTGACCGGTCGGAGGGCGGTAGCACGTCTCCATGAGCCCTTACGGCCAAGCCCAAACTGTAGCTGCGAGCGAGCTTGCATGTGCATCAGCCAGCAACTGATAGCTCGCCGTCGACGGTTGTCAGCGGGGATCCCTGCAAACGCGTGCATCCGCAAGCGGCTCGAAGGTACCCACAGCTCTCGCATGACGAAGACGGGAACAAGTGCCAGAGGCTATCTCCAAACTCTGTTGAGTCCGGCAAGATGCTGCTGGTCCGAGAGTGGTACGTCAGCTGGGCCTGCTTGGGATAGCGGGTGTAACCCATGACCGAAGGGGAAATGCAGACGCAGCTGGCTATTGCACACCTGATCGATCTATCCGAGCGTCAGTCCATAGCAAGACTGGCGGGGGGTCCTGCTGGCACAACGCAGCCCGAGCGCGCGTCAGCGCTCATAAGAGATTCCGAACGCACGACGGGTCGTTCGGTGGCAGCAGTTGAGGCACAGCCTGGCATCGAGGCCGACCAGCGCGGTCGACAAGAGCGGCTCGAAGCAGGTGCGTTGCGCGGACCTTTCGTCGCGCCCGTTAGGAGGGCTCTTGGTTATGTTCAAGGAGCCAGGACGGACAGCTTGGTCCGCAACAGCCTTTACCTCATTGCGTCCACGGCCGTAACGGCTGGTCTGGGATACGTGTTCTGGGCAATTGCAGCTCACGTATTCA
>JASHUG010000448.1 GCA_030040155.1 Streptosporangiaceae bacterium
GTGGCCACCGATGTTCAGGGTGGGGTTCAGCGTGATGCCGAACACCCGGTTGAACGTGGTGGTGTACTGACCCTGCCAGGAGATGATGCCGAGGCCGATCAGCCACGGCGGGACCCAGATCGCCGACTTCCAGTCGATGACCGTGCGGCGCTCCTTCGGCAGGTACCACTGGTAGAGGCCGAAGATGATGAACCCGATCACGATCAGCACGTACAGCCAGAACACGTTGCTCCAGCCTGCGAAGTAGATGATGCAGTTCGCGAAGATGAAGGACAACGGGCACAGGACTTGCGCGAATGGCAGCTTGTAGGCGCGCGGGCGATCCGGGTCGGACCGCCACAGGCCGGCCAGCGAGAGCGGTGCGAACGAGTACATCAGCACTGTGGCCGATGTGACGAGGGCGACCAGCGCACCCCAGCTTGGGAACGGCAAGAACGTGAGCATGCCGATCACGAAGCAGATCAAGATCGACCAGATCGGGACGCCGCGGCGGTCAATCCAGGCGATGATCTTCGGGAAGTAACCGTTGCGGCCAAGCCCGTAGGAAAGCCGGGACGAGGTGCCTAGGTAGACCAGGCCGGTGCCGGCCGGCGAGACGACCGCGTCGATCAGCAGCAGCGTGGCCAGCCAGCCGAGGCCTGCAGACGTAGCCAAGGCGTAATACGGGCCGGCCGCGGCTGAGGTGGAGATCGGGTCGGTCCAGTTGTGGGCGATGGCGTGCGGGTTGATCGCGCCGATGAACGCGACGTCGAGGAGCAAGTAGATCAGAGTGCCGATGATCATCGCACCGATGACGGCCCGCGGGATATTCCGCTGCGGGTTCTCGGTTTCACCGCCCACCTGGATGGCCTGCTCGAACCCTTCCAGCGCGAAGATGATGCCTAGGGGCAAGGCCGCGAACATCCCGTGCACTCCGTACGGCATGAAGCCGCCGCCCGCCCTGAAGTTGCTCGAGTGGAAGACGGTGAACAGCAGCGCGAAGATCGTGATCGTCGGAATGAGGACCTTCCAGTAGGTCGCGATCGCGTTGGTCTCGGCTAGCCACTTGACGCCCATGATGTTGAAGATCGTGAACACCAGCATGAAGACCGCGCCGATGCCGATGCCCTTAGGTGTGAGCGCGCCCTCGATACCGAGCTGGCCCGAGGTGTACGTCCAGCCGAGGCTCGGCCATTTCGCGTTGATGTAGCCGAGCGATGCCTCGACCTCGATCGGGGCAATCGTCACCGCCTGCAGGAAGGCCATCCACCCGCCGGTGAAGCCTCCCAGGCCGCCGAAGACCATGTACGGGAATCTGGCGGTGCCGCCCGACACCGGGTAGGTCGAGCCGAGCTCCGCGTGCACGAGCGCCAGCACGGCGAGCACCAGGCCGCCGACGAGCCACGAGATGGACGACGCCGCGCCGGCGGTCTCGGATGCGTGGAGTGCGCCGAGCAGCCAGCCGGAGCCGATGATGGAACCGAGTGACACCATCGTGAGGGCACGCAGGCCCACCTTCCGGTGCAGGTGATATTCCCCTGTAGGCGAAGCGCCAGGGGCAGGGGCAGCCGTAGCCATGGGTGTTCCTCCCGATTAGGTGAGCCGACGGGGTCGGCACGGGGTTGGCGCTTCTCCTATTGGGACCTGCGCGAAATAGGAGATGATGCGCCTCCGGCGCGAGCCGGAATCGCTGCATCGGCACGGGGCGCCGGCAGCGCTCACATCGCTGCACATGGAGTCACCCACGCGTGCCCGCCACGATCAAAGGCTCGTTCGATCCTGAGCTTCCGGTTAGGCATACGGGGTGCATATGAGCTACCCGAGCGTAACTGCCTTGATCAAAAGCCACGATCGATCCTGACCCTTCGACTAGGCATACGGGGCGCATATGCCGCTGGAGTAGGGCTCATGGTAATGATCGACTTGGGCCATGAGAAGAAGTCGGTTGGCGTCATTTCGGTAACGCAAGTTACTGAGGCGTCGGGATCAGCCGCAGCGAAGCCCGCCGAAGTGCCGACATGTCCGCAGGTCAAGGCGATCCGTGCAGTGAGCAGTTCGGTCAGTTCCGGCCGCGAGGCCGACGCCAGGAGATAAAGAAGAAGTAACGGGCGGATCTAGCTGGCAGCCGGCGTTGCCTGGCCGGGCAGTGTTGCCGGCTGCATCCGGAGAGTGCTGACGTTGCCGCGAGCAACATGCTCGGCGCAATAGCGGCGCGACTGGTTCGGGCTGGCGTCGACGAAGACCCGTGGGCACGATGCGATTGCGCAGACGCCAAGACGACTCGCGCCGTAGCGAGAAATGGTCAGCGCAATTCCGATAATCGCGCCGGCGGCGAGCCTGTCTGAAGCCGAGCCCTGCCGCGCCAGGTGCACGTGCCATCGCTGATCATCGTGACTGACCAGCTCGGGCTGGACCGGAAATTGGATCAAGAGCGCGTTCAGCCGACTGACCGTCGCCCGGTCGTTCCCGGCCGCCGCGGCGGTAAAAATGGCGCCCAATTCGGCACGCAAATACTGCAGCACGACCAGATCGTGGCGGGAGACCGGCCCGGCGATGTAGTCGCTGAAGGTCTCCCCGCACGCGGCGGTGCTGCTGAGCGCGTCCGGCTCGCCATCGGCGCAGACGGCCGTGTTAGCGAGGCGGACAGCGAGCTCTGCGTAAGACGAGAGATTCACTACGGTCCTTACCCGACGAGTTTGTAAGGAGGCCGCTTCCCGAACTACGAGTATGGCACAACCGACTGGACGCGCGGAGGTGTCCTAAATAGATAACCGGTCACATCCCGGGGCATGAGCAGCCGTCAGGAGCGGACACGTTCCCAGGTCATGGCCGCCTTTCCGGTGCGCGCGCCGAGGCGCTAGGGTCCAGTCCCATGTTCGCAGTCACCGCGGCGCGCTTCGACGCCGAGAACCCGATAGCCGGCCTTGAGCTTGGCGAGCATGCGGACCCGATCGCGCCAGAGGGCTGGACCACGGTACGGGTCATGGCGGCCTCGCTGAACCACCATGACGTATGGACCCTGCGTGGGGTCGGCCTGACCGCCGACCGGCTGCCGATGATTCTCGGCTGCGACGCCGCAGGGATCGACGAGGACGGCCGCGAGGTGGTTGTCCACGCCGTCATCGGGGACCCGCTCGCGGCGGGCGGTGACGAGACACTCGACCCGGCGCGGTCGCTGCTTTCTGAGCGGCACGATGGCACATTCGCCGACCTGGTAACAGTGCCCCGGCGCAACCTCGTTCCCAAGCCTGAAGCCTTGACGTTGGCCGAGGCCGCCTGTTTGCCGACCGCCTACCTGACGGCCTTCCGCATGCTTTTTGACCGGGCGCCGATCGGCCCCGGCGCGACCGTGCTGGTACAGGGAGCGGGCGGTGGCGTCTCGACCGCGCTGGTCGTGCTCGGCCGGGCCGCCGGTTACCGCATCTGGGTAACCAGCCGCAGCGAGGCCAAGCGGGCGCGGGCGGTCGAGCTAGGTGCAGATCAGGCGTTCGAGGCTGGCGCACGGCTGCCCGAGCGGGTCGACGCGGTGATGGAGACTGTCGGCGAGGCGACCTGGGCCCACTCGCTGCGCTCGCTGAAGCCAGGCGGCACGATCGTGGTCTCGGGTGCGACTAGCGGTTCCAGGCCGCCCGCTGACCTTTCCCGCATGTTCTTCCTGCAGCTATCGGTGATCGGCTCGACCATGGGCACAAGGGATGAGCTCGCGAGGCTCGTGACCTTCTGCGAGCAGACTGGTGCCCGGCCGCTGATCGACAGGGCCATGCCACTCGCGGAGGCGCGGGTCGGGTTCGAGGCGATGATCGCGGGCGACGTTTTCGGCAAGGTCGTGTTCACGGTCTGACGGCCGTCGGTTTCCGTCTGGGGCACGCCCGGCGGGCCGATTCGATGCTCGCGCTAGTCCTTCGCGCCGGGCTCGGACTCGCCTTGCGCCCGCGGTTCGTCGGTGTCGACGTTGCCGGGGCGGCCGGCGCCCTCGCTGAATACCTCTGCTCTGACCTTCGCGAGGGTGTCAGTAAGGATGTCGCGCAGGTCGCCGAGCGAGCGCTCACCGACGTTCCCCGCCTGCCTGGCCGCCGTGCGCAACTCGTTCGCGAACTGCATGGCCATTCGCTCGAGATCACTGAACGGGTTCGCCGCGCCGCGGCTGGCTCGGGGGCCTGCCGCTCCTGGACGCGCCGTTCCCTCCTCGGCCCGGTTCTCCGAGCCCCAGTCACTCCACGGGGCCCAGCCCGACCAGTCGGGCCTGCCGATCCGGTCCTGCCAGGCCGACCAGTCACCGCGGTTGCGTGCCCGGAACTTCGCACGCATCTCCTCGCGGGTGCGCCTGGCTTCCTCCCTGATCCGCCGGGCTTCGTCGGTAGCCCACGCATCATCGTCGGTGCGCTGCCCGTCGCCTGCCGTGTCAGCCGCGGCGCCGGGCGGCCCGCCTGAGGGTCCTGAGGGATCTCCAGTGCCGGTCGTCCGCATCGCATCGGGCGACGCGCCAGCCCGGCTCGCCTGCTGGTTGCGGAATGCGGAGGTAATCTCCTCGCGGATGCCGCGGACCGTCTCCCGCACGTCCTCGGAAATCTCCCTGGCGACGTCGCGGAGCGATTCGGTGAGTTCGTCCTCGAGGTCGGCCAGGTCGGAGAGTCGGCTGCGAATCTCCTCCCGCCCCTTGTCGGTGATGCTGTAGATCTTCTTGCCGTCTACCTCCTCGTGCGTCACGAGGCCGTCTTCCTCGAGCCTGGCCAGCCGGGGGTAGATGGTGCCTGGTGAGGGCGCGTAGATGCCGAGGAACCGGTCTTGGAGCAGCCGGATGACCTCATATCCGTGGCGCGGAGACTCGTCAAGGAGCTTCAGCAGGTACAGCCGCAGCCTGCCATGGCGGAACACGGGACTCACGTGAAATCACCCGCCAGCATTGGACCGCGGCTACTCGATGCAGAGCGTGCCATCGCCCGCCTCTCATCCCGAAGATCTAGGCCAATCTTAGATACGATATGTCGCGTCCGTCAAAAGTCAAGATGTATCGCGTTCTGCTGGCGCCGTTCAGAGGATGGCTTCGGGCCCGATGAGCTGGGCCTTTCCGCCTGCCGTGGCCTCGCTTGGCAGCCCGGACCGGGCCGCTACTCGTCGCCGCCGCCGCCTGCCGTGGCGTCGCTTGGCAGCCCGGACCGGGCCGCTACTCGTTGCCGCCGTTGCCGTCGTCGCCGTGGTGGTCGTTGTCGTCGTCCAGCCGGGCGAGCCAGCTCGCCAGGCTGTCGATCGTGGACTCCGCGCCAGGATGCTCGTCCACGAAGTCGCGCAGCCGCTCGGCTAGCCAGCCGAGCGAGACCTGCTCCTCGCCACGCCTGTCGTCGAGTTCCTCGATCCCGCGATCGGTAAAGTACACCGTCAGGCTCCGCGCATAGCGGCATCCAGGATCGCCGCCTGCTCGGCTGCGCCCGCCTTTGCCGACCCGGACGCTGGGGCCGAGCTTGCCGGCCTGGACACGAGCGCGATCCGCCGATCCACTGCCTGGGGCAGGTGCAGGGCCATATAAGGCCAGCCGCCCATGTTGGCTGGCTCTTCTTGCACCCACGTCACCTGGGCCGATTGCGGGTACCTGGCCAGCTCTGCCGCGATCTCGGCGACGGGCAGCGGGTACAGTCGCTCGACCCGGATCAGCGCGACGTCGGCCAGTCCGGCCGCGCGCCGGCGCTCGGCCAGGTCGTAATAGATCTTGCCGGAGCACAGGACGACCTTGCGAACGCCCGCCGGGTCGCCCGCGTCCGGGTCGCCCGCGTCCGGGTCGGGCAGAACCGGGGCGAACGAGCCAGTGACGAAGTCAGACGCCGCCGAGGCGGCGGCCTTGAGCCTGAGCATCGACTTGGGCGTGAACACGATCATCGGCTTGACCCGGCCCGACAGTGCCTGCCAGCGCAGCAGGTGGAAGTAGGAGGCCGGTGTCGATGGCAGAGCCACCGTCATGTTGTCCTGGGCGCAGAGCGACAGGAAGCGCTCCACCCGCGCGGAAGAGTGGTCGGGACCCTGGCCTTCATACCCGTGCGGCAACAGGAGCACGACGCCCGAGCGCTGGCCCCACTTCTGCTCGCCCGAGCTGATGAACTCGTCCACGATCGTCTGGGCGCCGTTGACGAAGTCTCCGAACTGCGCTTCCCAGCACACCAGGGCGTCGGGCCGGGCGACCGAGTAGCCGTACTCGAATCCGACCGCTGCGTATTCCGACAGCAGCGAGTCGTACACGTGGAACTTGGCCGTCGGCGAGTTGAAGACCTTCAGCGGTGTGTACTCGGCTCCGGTGTGCCGGTCCACGAGCACCGCGTGCCGCTGCCCGAACGTTCCCCGGCGCGAGTCCTGCCCGATCAGCCGGACGGCGTGACCGTCGATCAGGGTCGAGCCGATGGCCAGCAGCTCGCCCGTGGCCCAGTCGATCTCGTCCTGCTCGATCATCGCGGCACGGCGCTGCAGCTGCGGCAGCAGCCGCGGGTGCGGGGTGAAACCGTCGGGGAGTGACACCTGAGTGTCGATGATCCTCTTCATCGTCTCGAGCGAGATCGCGGTGTGGACGCTGGCGTAGTCCGCGGGCATCTCGGCCCCCGGCTGCGGCCGCAACAGCGCGCCGGGGTCGGCCGGCCGGCTGATGGCGTCCTTGGTCTCGGTGAAGGCGCGCTCCAGCTCCTGCTGGTAGTTGCGCAGCGCGTCCTCCGCCTCCTCCAGCGTGATGTCACCGCGGCCGATCAGGGACTCGGTGTACAGCTTGCGCGTGGACCGCTTGGCGTCGATGAGGTCATACATGAGCGGCTGGGTGAAAGACGGGTTGTCCGCCTCGTTGTGGCCTCGCCTGCGGTAGCAGATCAAGTCGATGACCACGTCCTTCGCGAACGCCTGCCGATAGGCGAACGCCAGCCTGCCAACGCGGACCACCGCCTCGGGATCGTCGCCGTTCACATGGAAGATGGGCGCCTGGATCATCCGCGCGACGTCCGTGCTGTAGACACTGGACCTAGAGGACTCGGGCGACGTGGTGAACCCGACCTGGTTGTTGACCACGATGTGCACGGTGCCGCCGGTGCGGTAGCCGCGCAGCTGGGACAGCTCCAGGGTTTCGGCGACAACGCCCTGCCCGGCGAAGGCCGCGTCGCCATGGATCAGCACGGGCAGCACGGTGAAGCCGGGCTCGCCCATGTCGATGACGTCCTGCTTGGCCCGGACCACGCCCTCAAGCACCGGGTCAACCGCTTCCAGGTGACTGGGGTTGGCCACCAGCGAGGTGGGGATCTCGAGCCCGTCCGCGCCGTGGTAGGTACCCTGCGCACCGAGGTGGTACTTGACGTCCCCCGAGCCGTGCGTGGTCGACGGGTCCAGGTTCCCCTCGAACTCCTGGAAGATCTGGGCGTAGGACTTGCCGACGATGTTCGCGAGTACGTTCAGCCGGCCGCGGTGGGCCATGCCGATGACCGCCTCGTGCAGGTTCTGGCTGGCCGCCTTGGTCAGGACGGCATCGAGCAGCGGGATCAGCGACTCGGCGCCCTCCAGCGAGAACCGCCGCTGCCCGACGAACTTGGTCTGCAGGAACATCTCGAACGCCTCGGCGACGTTCAGCCTGGACAGGATGCGCAGCTGCTCGTCGTGGTCGCCTCGGCCGTGCGGCCGCTCGACCCGGTCCTGGATCCAGGCCCGCTCCTCGGGGTTCTGGATGTGCATGTACTCGATGCCGACGGTGCGGCAGTAAGAGTCGCGCAGGACGCCGAGGATCTCGCGCAGGAGCATCCGCGGCTTGCCGCCGAAGCCACCGGTCGCGAACTCGCGCTCCAGGTCCCACAGGGTGAGGCCGTGCTGGTTGATGTCCAGGTCGGGGTGCTTGCGCTGCCGGTATTCGAGCGGGTCGGTGTCGGCCATCAGGTGCCCGCGGACCCGGTAGGCGTGGATCAGCTCCTGCACCCTCGCGGCCTTGGTGACGTCGTCCTCGTGCCCCGACGGGATGTCTTGGACCCAGCGGACCGGCTCGTACGGGATCCGCAGCGAGGAGAACACGTCGTCGTAGAAGCCACGCTCGCCGAGCAGGAGCTCGTTGATGACCCGCAGGAACTCGCCCGACTGCGCGCCCTGGATGATCCGGTGGTCATAGGTGGAGGTCAGCGTCACGGTCTTGCTGATCGCGAGCCTGGCCATGGTCTCGGCCGAGGCGCCTTGGTAGGCGGCCGGGTACTCCATCGCCCCGACCCCGACGATGCAGCCCTGGCCGGCCAGCAGCCGCGGCACGGAGTGCTCGGTCCCGATCGTGCCCGGGTTGGTGAGGCTGATCGTCGTGTCGGCGAAGTCCTCGACCGCGAGCTTGCCCGACCTCGCCTTCCTGATCAGCTCCTCGTATGCGATCCAGAACTGCCGGAAGTCCATGGCCTCGGCGTTCTTGATGCTCGGCACGAGCAGCTGGCGAGTGCCGTCGTCCTTGCGCATGTCGATCGCAAGGCCGAGGTTGACGTGCTCGGGCTGCACCAGCAGCGGCTTGCCGTCCGCCTCGGCGAACGAGTAATTCATCACCGGCACTTCGGCCAGCGCGCGGACGACCGCGTAGCCGATCAGGTGCGTGAACGAGACCTTCCCGCCGCGGCCCCGGCCGAGGTGGTTGTTGATCACGATCCGGTTATCGATCAGGAGTTTTGCGGGAACGGCGCGGACGCTCGTGGCGGTGGGCACCGTCAGGCTCGCGGCCATGTTGGCGGCCGTTCGCGCGGCTGCGCCGCGCAGGCGGACGGCGTTTTCTGCCTCCGGCAGCGCGCCGCCGCCTGATGCAGCCGCCGGTCCCGTGGCCGGGGACGGGGGCGGTCCGGCCGGGCGCGCTGGAGCCG
>JASHUG010000449.1 GCA_030040155.1 Streptosporangiaceae bacterium
GTGGCGGTGCGGCCAACTCGGGCGGCCGTGGCGGTGCGGCCAACTCGGGCGGCACTGCGTGCCCACTCGCGGGCCTGCGCCCCGAGGCTCGGTACCGGCTGCGGGAGCTCAGCCTGGCCGGCTCGGACCGCGACCATGGCGTGAAAGCGGGCAGCTCGCTCCTGGCCGAGGGCGTGGCCTGGCCGCTGACGGCGGCCCGCACGGCGGCGATCTGGTTGCTCGAGGCGGAGGCCTGATGCCTGACCGGGATCGGTATGCCTGGACCGAGGAGGGCGCGTTCGCCGTCGCGCCTGGAGTGCACCGGATTCCGCTGCCGCTGCCGATGGACGGCCTGCGCGCGGTCAACGTGTACGCAGTTGAGGCTGCGGATGGCCTGGTCCTCATCGACTCCGGCTGGGCGCTGGCGAACTCCCGTGGTCAGCTCGAACGCTCGCTGGCCCGCATCGGCGCTGGGCTGGGCGATGTCCGCGAGTTCCTGGTCACGCACCTGCACCGCGACCACTACACGCAGGCTGTCGCGATCCGCCGCGAACTCGGCACGCACGTGACGCTCGGCATTGAGGAAAAGCACTCGATCGAACGACTGCTCGGTCCCGACATGCGGCCGCTTAACGCCCAGCTCCACCAGCTGGCGCTGGCCGGAGCCGAGCCGGTGGCCAAGGCACTGTCGGAGATGACCGGCGGCGAGTTCGGCCTGCAGCCGGCGGATTTCGGCTACGACTGGCCGGACGCGTGGATCACCTCGGGGCAGGTGTTCGACCTCGGCAACCGCACGCTGGAGGCGATAGCGACACCCGGCCACACCCGCGGACATCTCGTGTTCGCCGACCGAGACGCCGGCCTGCTCTTCGCCGGCGACCACGTGCTCCCGCACATCACCCCGTCGATCGGGTTCGAGGAGGCACCCGCCGCGCTGCCACTTGGTCAATACCTGGAGTCGCTGAACGTCGTGCGCCGGATGCCGGATATGAGCTTGTTGCCCGCGCACGGGCCGGTGTCGGCGAGCGCGCACGCCCGGATCGATGAGCTGATCGCTCATCACGACGGCCGGCTTGCGACGATGCACTCGTTGCTGTCCGATCGCGGCGAGCAAACCGCCTACCAGGTCGCCCGGGAGTTGGCGTGGACGTCGCGCAAGCGGCGCCTCGCCGACATGGACGTCATGAATCAGATGCTCGCCATCTGCGAGACGGCCTACCACCTGGACCTGCTGGTCGCGCGATCCATCGCGACCAGCGCGGTCACGGACGGAGTCAAGCGGTACTGGCTCGTTGTCGGCTCGCTGCCCGGCTCTTGATGAGCGGCTAGGCGTTGCGACCGGACTGGCCGGCGTAGTCGTAGCGCTGGTTCTCGTAGCCCAGTGGCCCGGTCGCGATCACCAGAGTGCGGCCCAGGTGATCGCCGATGCGCTGACGATAACGCGAGCAGAGCATGACGATCAGGCCGAGCAGGCCGTTGATCGGCCACATCCATGGCGCGGAGTCGAATAGCAGGCAGATCCAGCGGACGAACAGCTGGGTCAGGCTGGCGGGTCCGCCGTCCTTGCTGATCACTCGCAGGCCAAACCATTTCATCGCGAACGTCTGGCCGTTGTGAGAGTGGGGCCTGATCACCCAGTACCAGATTCCTATGAGGATGAACAGGACAAAGGCTACGACTCCGCCGAGCACGTTAATGAGCGTGCTGCCGCTGCGGTCGAACGGTATCGACACAAGGTACGGGATGATGTAGACGAAGAAGGCATCAATCCAGTACTGGACGATACGACGCCCAGTTACCCTCGTCTCCGCCTCGTTGACTGGGCTCGACCACCCTGGCTGGCTTCCCCACGACTGGCCGCCGTAGCCCTGACCAGAATTCGCGCCTTGCTGTTGACCAGAGAAGGCGTCAGTCTGCTGGCCCGGCATGGTGCCGTGCTGCGTGCCTGCGCTGGTCCGCTCGCTGGGACGACCGCTTTGCTGCGGACTGCCCCACTGCTCCGGCTCATCCCCCTGGGGCATGCTGGTCATCTGATTCCCCCGATCCACGCCTGCCATGAGGGCATTTGCGGCAGCCTCCGATCCGTCCGCCGCGCTGGCGTACGCCGGTTCGTACCCCCGGAACATCACCAGACACATCTGGCAGCAGAAAGCCAATTCGTCGCTTCCGCCAGGTCAGCCAGGTACGGAAATATCTGCGATCGGATGTGTCGTCGGCTTTGCCGTGCCGCCAGCCGGCTCGACAGTCAGGCTCATCTTGTCGCCCCGAACCAGGCCCGTCGCCAGTACCGGAGCGGTCCGGTCATCCGGAATGCGGGTCAGCAGGCCGTCAGAAGCGACCCTGCCGCCTGGCTTTAGCACCCAGAGCTGATAAGCCTCCGAGGCTGGCAGCGCCGGCAAGTCGCGGGCGGTGACCACGAGTTCTCGCATGCCACTCGCGACATCGAAAGTTACGATCCCCCCGATCGAGGTCTTGTGGCTGATCATCCGGGTACCCGGCGCGCTCAGCACCTCCCCGATTGCGTCTTCCTGCGACTGGCTTGAGTTCAGCCGACCCTGGGTTATCGCGAACAGCACGCCGAACACGATGGCAACGGCGAGGCAGGCTGCCGACACCGGGATCGCGACCCGCCAGGCCAAGCCCGGCCGCCGCGGCTGGTGGGTCTCGCGCGCCTGCCGCGTCTGGCGCGTCCGGCGCGTCCGGCGCGTCCGGCGCGGACGAGTGCCGGGCGGCAAGGCTTCACGCAGACCAGTGCCGGCCGAAGACGCTTCGGGCGCGTCCGACGCAACGGCCCCGAGAACTCGCGTCCGCAGACCCGCCGGAGGCCGCGCGCTCATCGCCAGGGCGAATCGGCCCGCCGCCTCTTGCAGGTCGCTGACCTCGCGGCGACAAGAAGAACACCGCGCCAGATGGCGCTCGAAGCGCTGCCGCTCGGCTTCGCTTACGGCATCGAGCGCGTACGCGCCGCTCAGGTCGTGCATGTCGCGTCGCAGCCAGCTCATGACGCCACTCCCATGCAGTCGCGCATGCGGATAAGGCCGTCTCTGATCCGGGTCTTGATCGTTGGCACGGCTACGTCGAGGAGCCGCGCCACATCCTGATAGGTGTGACCGTCGTAATAAGCGAGAACGACTGATTCTCGCTGAATGTCCGTCAGCGAGTCCAGGCACTGACGCACCCGCTCCCGCTCAACGCTGGCCACGGCCTGCTCGGCGACCTCATCGGTGATCGGGCTGATCCTGGCAGCCGACTCCTGGTCGCGGTGGGCCTGCGCTGTCACCGACCGCACCCGATCGACCGCTCGCCGGTGCGCAATCGTCGCGGCCCAGGTCATCCCGGTACCGCGGGCACGATCGAACTTGTCGGCGCTCCGCCAGATCTCGAGCAGGACTTC
>JASHUG010000053.1 GCA_030040155.1 Streptosporangiaceae bacterium
CGGCGGCACGCGGTCGACCACGGCCGGCGGCGTAATCGGGCGCTGAACGTGCAGCCTGAGCCGCAGCCGCCGTAGCCGGCGGATCGACCCGGACATGGCGGCGATGGCCTCACCGCGGCGCCGGTCGGCGGCACGCTGCTCGGCGAGCGTATGGGCCCGCTCTATTTCCCACTGCTGGCAACTGTGGTACGGCATCATGGCTGTCTGCCTCCTGATTACTTTTGTGTTTGTCGTTAGAGCGACGAACGGCTGCGCCTCAGATGGACAGCCGCGGCTAAGCTCACCGAGATGGCGGGTCATGGCCGAACGCGGGCGACCGAGGTGCTTGCCAGGAGCGGCATCCCGCACTCCGTGCATCGCTACACCCACGACCCGCGGCATCCTTCCTATGGTCAGGAGGCCAGCGAGGCTCTCGGCGTGCCACCCGAGCGGGTTTTCAAGACGCTGGTCGCCGACATCGACGGCGCGCTCACCGTGGCCGTCGTCCCGGTCGCTGGCAGCCTCGATCTCAAGGCGCTGGCCACCGCGGTCGGCGGCAAGAAAGCGGCCATGGCCGAGCCGGCCGAGGCCGAGCGCGCGACCGGATACGTGACCGGCGGCATCACTGCGCTCGGCCTCCGCAGGCCACTGCCGGTCGTCGTTGACTCCTCGGCACTCGACCACGAAACGGTGTTCTGCAGCGCGGGACAGCGCGGCCTGGAGATCGAACTGGCCCCGTCCGACCTGGTCGCCGCGGCGGGCGCCCGAGTAGCGCCGATTGCCCGAGCATGAGACCTGTTCATTGCGCTGACCCCGACTTACAGTCACAGCAAAGATCTCTTGTGACTGGGGAGGCGACGTGGCCGCTGCCGATGCCGTACTCGCGACCGATGGATCACTGGTAGTACAGGAAAAGGCGAAGCTGCGCCGCGTGCTCGGCCGGTTCGACCTGGTGCTGTTCACCGCCTGCGCGATAGTCGGCCTGGACAGCGTGGCCCAGGCGGCCGAGGCCGGCGCACAGGCCATCACCTGGCTTGCGATCTCGCTCGTTGTGTTCCTGATTCCTTACGGGATGCTGACGGCCGAGCTCGGCGCGGCGTTCCCGGTCGAGGGCGGGCCGTACGAGTGGGCCCGGATGGCCTTCGGTCGGCCCGCGGGCGCGGTGACCGCGATCCTCTACTGGCTGTCCAACCCGCTGTGGGTCGGCGGCACGCTGACCGCGGCCACCATCGCGGCCTTCGACTCCTTCGTGCTGTCCAAGCCCATGAGCACCACGTGGGAGATCGTCGTCGGGCTGGCGTTCACGTGGGTCACGGTCGCGCTGGCGATCATCGCGTTCCGTATCGGCAAGTGGGGCCCGAACATCGGCACGTTCGTGAAGATCGCCGTGGTCGGCATCTTTAGCGTGTTGTTCATCGCCTTCCTGATCAAGCACGGCCGGCCCGTGGGCGCCTCGACGGTCGGCGACCTGAAGCCGTCGCTCGACGGCTTCCTGACCGCGATCGGAATCCTGGTATTTCTCTGGGTCGGCTTCGAGTTGTCGAACGGTGCCTCCGAGGAGATGCGCAACCCCAAGCGCGACGTGCCGAGGATGATCGTCGGCTCCGGCATCATCGCCGCGGTCTTGTACGGCCTGGTGATCCTCGGGATTGTCCTGGTCATCCCGAGCGCGAGCCTGTCGAACGTCAGCGGCTTCGAGGTTGCCTACTCGTCCGTGGCCAGCGGCGTTCTGCACTCGCACCCGCTGAACGTGGTGTTCGCGATCCTGATCATCGTCAGCCTCGTCGGCAGCGGAGCAGTCTGGCTCGAGGGCGCGGACCGGACCCAGGCCATCGCCGCGCTGGATGGGGCAGCGCCGTCGTGGATGGGCCGGTTCACTAGCTTTGGCACCCCGATCGCGGTCAACCTGTCCTCGGGCGTGGTCGCGTCGGCGATATGCGTGATCGTGATGGTGGCAACCCACGGCAGCCTGAAGAGCTTCTTCGCGGTCATGCTGGCGCTGACGGTCTCCAGCACCACGCTCAGTTACCTGTTCATCTTCCCGGCGCTGACGATCCTGCGGCGGCGGTATCCGAGTGCCGACCGGCCGTACCGGGTACCAGGAGGCATGGTCGGAGCGTGGACGGCGGTGGTGATCACCGAGCTATTCGTCATCGTCACGGTGGTCACGCTGGTCTGGCCGGGGGCGATCAACGCGATGTTCGGGCAGTCGTACTCCATGCAGGCGAACTGGGGTGTGGACCGGCGGTTCTTCGAGTGGACCACGATCGGATCGCTGGTCGGCATGGTGCTGCTCGGGCTCGTGTTCTGGGGGCTCGGCGAGCGCAAGCGGCGCGCCGGCGTCGTCGGCATCAACGTCTCGGCCGAGACGTTCGCCGGGTCGGACGCCGTCGGCTGATGGCGGAGGCTGCACGGGGCTTCGGCGTCCGGTCGATGGTGGCGCCGCTGCAGCGCGTGCTGCTGCGGCACCCGACCACGTCCGGCGACTTCGCCGCGGCGGACTGGCGTCCGCCCGACCCCGTGCTGCTGGTACGCCAGCACGAGCTGCTCTGCCAGCTGCTGGCCGACCTGGGCTGCGAGGTGGAGCTCGCGGCCCAGGTTGACGGGCTCGTCGATGCCACCTACGTGAGGGACGCGGGGATGGTGACCGGCCGGGGCGCAGTGCTCTTCCAGATGGCCAAGCCGATCCGTGCCGCCGAGCCCGGCTTGCTCGGCGTCGCGCTCGAAGCGGCCGGCGTCCCGGTTGTCGGCGAGCTGACCGGCGCGGCGAGAGCCGATGGCGGGGACATCATCTGGCTGGACGAGCGCTCGGTGCTGGTCGGCCGCAGTTACCGCACCAACGCCGATGGCGTGCGCCAGCTCCGCGAGATCCTCGCGGCCCAGGCCGTCAGGGTCGCGTCAGTCGACATGCCCCACGACCGCGGGCCCGAGCACGTCCTGCACCTGATGTCGGTGATCTCCCCGGTCGCCCCCGACATCGCCGTCGTGTACCCGCCGCTGGCGCCGGTGCCGCTGATGGAGGAGCTGGCCGCACGCGGCGTCCGGACCGTGGTGGTCCCGCCCGAGGAGTATCAGACCATGGCCTGCAACGTGCTGGCCGTTCGTCCCGGCGTGGTCGTGATGCTGGACGGCAACCCGCAGACCCGCAAGGCGCTGGAGGCCGGCGGCTGCGAGGTGCACGTTTATGACGGCTCGGAGATCTCGGTCAAGGGCGACGGCGGCCCCACCTGCCTGACCCAGCCCCTGCTACGGGGCAGCGCTCTGGCGAGCTAGCGGACGCCGAGCGGGCGGAATTGCACGCTGATGCGCGGCCCGGTCGGCCGGGCGGTCTTGGGCACCGCATGCTGCCACGTGCGCTGGCAGCTCCCGCCCATCACGAGCAGGTCGCCGTGGCCAAGCTCGTGCCGCAGCGTCGGTCCTCCGCCGCCGACGGGCCGCAGCAGCAGGGCGCGCGGCGTGCCCAGGGACAGGATCGCCACCATCGTGTCTTCCTTGCTGCCCCGGCCGATGGTGTCGCCGTGCCAGGCAACACTGTCCCGGCCGTCGCGGTACAGGCACAGCCCCGCGGTCGCGAACGGCTCACGGTCTTGGCTAACACAGGGCTCGGCCCGGTAGTGATCGTCTAGCGCGCCCCTCGCCTGCGTCAGCACGGGGTCGGGCAGCGCCTCGTCCTCGGCGTAGAAGCACAGCAGCCGGGGAACGTCCACCACGCGGTCGTACATCCGGCGCCGCTCGGCCTGCCAGGGCACGACCTGCAGCAGCCGCTCGAACAGCTCATCGGCGCCAGCCAGCCAGCCGGGCCTGACGTCCACCCACGCGCCTTGCGCCAACTCGGTTCGCTCAACGGTTTCGCCGAGCGCGCCAAGCCCGGGCTCGTCGGTCAGATCCAGCAGGGACCCCTGCAGTTGGGCGTTCATACATTCGATCGTACCAACCCAGTTCCGATGTGTGTTCGAGTCATAGCACGGAAAAACTGGTGCGTACCGTCCCGACCGGCGGCTACGGTGATTCTCACGGGAGGCGGGGAGATGGAGCAGCTCAGCAAGCGGCTGATCAACTGGGCGTCGATCCTGGATGAGAAGACCAGGGCGCAGGCCGAGCGCGCCGCGTCGATGCCGTTCATCTTCCCGCACGTCGCCCTGATGCCCGACGCGCACCTCGGGCTGGGCGCGACCGTCGGGTCGGTCATTCCGACCGTCCGCGCCATCATGCCCGCCGCGGTCGGCGTGGACATCGGCTGCGGGATGATCGCGGTGCGGACGCAGTTCACAGCGGCGGACGTCGCGGCCCGGTCGCAGAAGGTCAAGCTGGCGGCACTTCGCGAGGCGATCGAGCACGCCGTCCCGCTGTCGGCGGGCAAGTACAACGCGTCGGTGCGCGACGCGGGCACGCAGGCCAGGATCACCGAGCTCGAGGACCTGGACGGCACCGCCAGCGCGGACCAGATCGCCGGCAACTGGCGGCTACAGCTCGGCAGCCTCGGGTCGGGCAACCACTTCATCGAGGTCAGCCTCGACGAGGAGGACAGGGTATGGCTGTTCCTGCACTCAGGCTCTCGTGGCGTCGGCAACAGGCTGGCGAACAAGCACATCAAGATCGCGCGCAGCCTGTGCGAGAAGTGGTGGATAGCGCTGCCCGATGCCGACCTGGCCTACCTGCCTGAGGAGACGGCCGAGTTCTGGGCCTACATCAGGGACCTGCGGTGGGCGCAGCATTTCGCGCTGCTCAACCGGGCCGAGATGATGGCGCGGGTGACCGGCTGCCTGGAGTCCTGGCTGGGCGAGGACGTTGTCGCTAGCGAGACGGTGAACACCCACCACAACTACACCGAGCAGGAGGAGCACTTCGGCCAGCAGGTGTGGCTGTCGCGCAAGGGCGCGATCGACGCGTCCGCAGGCCGTCCCGGCCTGATTCCCGGTTCGATGGGGACCCGTTCGTACGTGGTGACGGGCAAGGGCTCGAGGCTCGCGCTCAATTCCGCGCCGCACGGAGCCGGGCGAGCCTACAGCCGGTCCGCCGCGCGCAACACATTCAGCCGCGCCGACCTCGACGCCGCGATGAAGGGCATCGAGTGGCGGCGGACCGACGCCTTCCTGGACGAAATCCCCGCCGCATACAAGGACGTCGACCAGGTCATGGCGGATGCGGTGGACCTGGTCGAGGTCCGGCACACGCTCCGGCAGATCGTCAACGCCAAGGGCGACTGAGCGCTGCGCGCCGTCGAGTCAAGGGCAGCTGTTGCGGTCAGGCGAAGTCCGCCGCGGTAAACGGCTTTGGCTGGACGAGCACGAGCCAGTTACCGGAATTGTCGCGGATGATGGCCTCGAGCCCATACGGCCGGTCTTCCGGCTCCTGGACGAGCTCGACTCCCTTGGCCGACAGCTGTTCGCACGTCTTGCGGCAGTCGTCGACGCGCAGGCCGAGTCCGCCCAGCAGGCCCTTGCCGAGCTGCCGGGCGACGAAGTCGGCCGATTCGTCATCGAGCGGCGGGCCGGGGACCATGAGACCCAGATCCAGCTCAGGCTGACTCGGGTGGCCAACGGTGAGCCAGCGGAAGCCGTCGCCCACGGCCGCTTCTCTCAGATTGCGCGATGCAGGCCGTCCGCCGGTCTTGCTCCTGGCCGTCCCGTCGCGCGGGGGTCAAGGGCGCCGCGCATGAACCGGTAGCAGCCGGGAACGTGTGGACCGCCCTGAGCGCCCCATCGGTCGCGATAAGCGGTGGGGCTCTCGCCGACCAGTTGCGTGAACCGCGACGAGAACGAGCCCAGGCTGGCAAACCCGACCGCCATGCAGACCTCAGTGACCGTCAGGTTCGCCGAGCGGAGCAGGTCCTGGGCACGCTCGATCCGTCGGCGGGTGAGATACCTGATCGGTGTCTCGCCGTAGGCCGACTCGAAGCTCCGCGCGAAGTGGTACTTGGACAGGCCCGCCACGCGCGCCAGGCAGTCGAGATCGACGCTGCCCGAGTAGTGCCGGTCGATATAGTCTCGCGCCCGGCGCAGGTGCGGCAGCAGCTCAACTGCCGTCCGGCTTCTCACCTGCGCAGTCCTCACCCGCAGCAGGCTAGTCAACGCAGCGGGCGGCTGAGCAGGGGTGCGTTCTGCGCTAACTGGACTCCCGGGGTTGCGGCAGTGCCCTCCAGCGCCTTGCGCGCCTCCGCCTGCTCGTGCTGCACGACGTGCATGACCGCGTTAATCAGGGCCAGGTGGGTGAAGGCCTGGGGGAAGTTGCCGAGGTGGCGGCCCGACTTGGCCTCGATTTCCTCGGCGTACAGCAGCAGCGGGCTGGCATGGGAGAGAACCTTCTCGCACAGATCGCGGGCGCGGCGGTGCTCGCCGATCTCGGCCAGGGCCGAAACCAGCCAGAATGAGCAGATCGTGAACGTGCCTTCGTCGCCGCGCAGGCCGTCGTCGGTGTCCTCGACCCGGTACCGCAAGACCAGCCCGTCAGCCGTGAGCTCGTTCGCGATCGCGCGGACGGTGTTCCGTATCCGCGGGTCATCGGGCGGCAGGAACCGCAGCAGCGGCATCAGCAACAGCGACGCGTCCAGCGCCGTCGTGCCGTAGTGCTGGCAGAAGACGCCCCGCTCATCGAGCGCGTTCGCGATGATGTCCGCGTGGATCTCGTCGGCGGCATCCTGCCAGCGGGCCGCGATGTCGGTGTCGTCGCGGACCCTGGCGAGCCGGGCGCCGCGGTCCGCCGCGACCCAGCACATGAGCTTGGACGAGGTGAAGTGCTGCGGCTCGCCGCGTACCTCCCAGATGCCGTGATCCTTCTCCCGCCAGTGCTGCAGGGCGTGCTCCACCTGATTGCGGGCCATCTGCCAGACCCGGTCGTCGAGCCGGTCCCTCGACCTGGTGTGCAGGTAGAGGGAGTCGAGCACGACGCCCCAGACGTCGTTCTGCTGCTGGGCGAAGGCCTCGTTCCCGACCCGGACTGGCCGCGCTCCCTGGTATCCGTGCAGGTGCTTAAGCATTTCCTCGGATAGGTCGCAGCGACCGTCGATGCCGTAGACGATCTGCATATCGCCGCGATCCCGCTCTACCATCTCGGTCAGGAACGCGAAGTAGTCACTCGCCTCCCAGTCGAAGCCGAGGGTGAAAAGACCCCACAGCGCGAAGGTAGCGTCCCTGATCCAGCTGTAGCGGTAGTCCCAGTTCCGCTCGCCTCCAGGCGTCTCCGGCAGCGACGTGGTCGCGGCCGCCGCGATGGCGCCGGTCGGCGCGAACGTCAGGCCCTTCAGGGTCAGCGCGCTGCGGGTCAGGTAGCTGCGCCAGCGGTGGTCGGGGAAGTTGCCCCGCGCCAGCCAGTGCTGCCAGTGATGCGCTGTCCAGACCTGCCGCCGGTACGCCTCTTCGTAGGTCGCCGGCGGGGGCACGTGGCCCCACGACAGGGCACAGAACCTGGTATCACCCTCATGCAGCAGCGTGCGCGCCCTGGCGCTCGGCCCTTCTATCCCGATGCGGATGTCGGATGTCAGCGTCAGCGTCAGGTCGTCGAGCCCGGACGAGACGGCGGCTTGGTAATACTCCCGGCCCGTGCGATGCCAGTTCTCCCTGTGCCTGCCGTAGTCGAAGACGGGCTCGCAGTCCATGACCAACTGGACGGTCCCGTTGACGCACCTGACCGTTCGCAACAGGATGTGCTCGGCGTCGTAATCGGTGGGCGGCCTGGTATGTGAGCTCCGCTCCGGGTGCGTGTGCCGCCACGGGCCCATGAGCAGGCAGTCCCGCACGATGATCCAGCCTTCGCCGCAATCCCAGCTTGTCTCCACCACCATGGTTCCTGGCAGGTAGCGCCGGTCGGCCGGCACCGCCACATCCTCGGGCGCGAACAGGAAGCGGCCGGCGTCCCGATCGAGGATCGCGCCAAACACGCTTGGGCAGTCCATCCGCGGCAGGCACAGCCACTCGATCGCGCTGCTCGGCGCGATCAGAGCGGTCACCTCGCAGTCGGACAGGAATCCGTAGTCCGCAATCGGCGGGTAGGGCGAGAACTCGACGGCCATGGTGCTGACCGGCGAGGCCTGAGCGGATGGCGGCGCGAGCCCGTTCGACGAGGCGTCCGGGTAGCGCCGGCCGGTGAAGCCGCGCCGTCCGGTATTGGGCTGGCCGTGGGCGTCGAGCGGGCGCGCTGGGTCGACCTCGTCCGGTCCTTCTAGCCTCGCCTCGGCGGTTATGCCGAGGGCTACCGCCTTCTCGATCGCCTGCTTCTTGCTGACCCGCCCCGTCTTCTCAGGCTTCTGACGGGCCTCCGCCTGCGCAGCGGTCTCTGCCTTGGTCTTAGCCGCGGTCTTCGTGCGTGCCCGGGTCTTCGAGCCGCTCAGGCGCTTGCCAGAAGATTTCCCGCCGTCCGCTGTCATATCGCCTAACTTGCCCCTACAGGTGCCTCTGTAATCGTTTCGGCGGCCAGGCCAGTGGCCGGGCCGAAGGTGCCCCGGCCAGCCAGGTCGCCGACACCTGGGACCAGGGCCGGTCAGGGAGATCTGGCTATTGTCCTGCTAGCCACTCCGGGAACGTTACAGCGCCCCTGATGTCTGGCTCCCGGTCGGTCAGGCCGCCATCGCGAAGAGTGCGTCCGAACTTGCCCGGTATGGGAATCGGGACAAGCACGGCCTTGCGGCCGGTCGCATGCCGCCAGGTCAGGGCGAGATCCCTGGCAGTGTTGACCTCCGGCCCGGCCACGTGGACCCGGCGCCCAAGCGCCGGGCCCTCGGCGATATCCGCCAGAGCGCGAGCGACCTCCGCCGCGGCGATGGTCTGCAGGGTCAGGGCGGGTACTGGCAGCACCAGGAACCTGGCCGCCGCGGCCAGCGTGGTGGCCGCCAGTTCGTGGAACTGGGTCGCCTGAACGATGGTCCAGGGGACCTGGCCGTCCTCGACGAGGTGCTCCTGGTCCACCTTGACCTTGTAGTAGCCCATCGGCACTGCGTCGCAGCCGACTATCGACACGCAGACGTGATGGCTCACGGCGGCCTCTCGTTCCGCCGTGAGCAGTTTCTGCGTCCCGCCGACCAGCACCTGCCTCGCTCGTTTTGTGGACGTGGCATTGCTCGCGTCGACGACGACGGCGCAGCCTTGCAGGGCGGCGCTCAGGCCCTCGCCTGTGGTCAGGTCCACCCGGTATGCCCCGCCCCGACTGAGCACGCGCACGTCGTGCCCGCGCCCGGCCAGTTCGGCGACCACCTTGCGGCCAAGCGTGCCGGTTCCTCCGACTATTGCGATTCTCATGACCATCCAGACGATGACGCCCCAGGCTCTGTGACAGGCCTAGCGCAGCTTGACGGCGATCCGGTCGCACACCGGCCGGTAGCCGATTCGCTGGTAGAGGGCGTTGCTGGTCGGATTGGCCAGGTCTGTGTGCAGGACAACAGCGGCGGCCCCTGCTCCACCACCGGGCGGCCGGCGTCTTCCCACTGCACGGGCGCCGCGCGGCGGGTTTGCCCGCTGACCCAATCGGTCAGCTGCCGGTCTTAGGCCCTGCCCTGTACTGCCTGTACTGCCGCCGAACGGACCCTCGCTCTGCGCCGCCCGCAGCGTGGTCGCGATCTCGCGCGGCACCGACCCCCTGCAAGTTCTCACACTCCCAGCTGGTTTTCGGCGCTTTTGCGGTGGCTTTGACCTGGTATGCACCGGACAACTTTCAGGGAGTGTGACAACTCACAGGGAGTGCAGCCGCCACGACCGGGCCATGGGCTTGAGTCCGGCTCGGAACGCGGCCGGCTAGCCCTGCACACGATCGGAATGGCGGAGCGCAGCTGTTTGGTTATCGTCCACAAGTAGCGGGCAGTCAAGCCCGGCTGAGTGGTTGCGGTCGGGCGAGGAGGGTGAGTCGATGCGGGTAGCCGTGATCAAGCATCACGACATTGACGACGCTGGCTTCATTGGCGCCGCCTTCGTGGCTCGCGGCGCGGAGCTGATCACGCACTTGGTCCCAGACGACGGGCCGCTGCCCGCGCTGGACGGAATCGATCACGTCGTCGTGCTCGGGGCGGCCTGGTCGGTCTACGACCACGAAAAGATCGGGCACTGGGTCGACGCCGAACTGGACTGGCTGCGCGCCGCCGACGCGGCAGGCGTTCCCGTACTCGGGATCTGCTTCGGCTCGCAGGCGCTCGCGGCTGCGCTTGGCGGACAGGTGTTGGCGGCCCCGCGCATGGAGATCGGCTGGACCATGGTTGAGTCGCTGGGGTCGGGCGAGATCGAGGCGGGGCCGTGGCTGGAGTTCCACGGCGATCAGTGGATGCTTCCGCCGGGCGCCCGCCTGCTGGCCAGGACGGCCGTCTGTGCGCAGGCGTTCACGATCGCGCGGCATCTCGCCGTTCAGTTCCACCCCGAGGTGGATGGCGCCCAGCTCAAGCGGTGGCTGGACGCGGGCGGCGACGCGGAGGCCGAGCGCGAGGGGATTGACCTGGCCGCGCTGCTCGCGCAGACGGTGGCCGAGGAACCGGAGGCATCCAGGCGAGCTGACCGCCTGGTGGCTTACGCCCTCCGGTTGGCAGCGGACGGGGCCCGGCAGCCGACTGGCTGATCGCGTTGGTCGCCGGCGAAAGCCTGCGGCAAGGACTGCAACCCGGCCGCCACGGGCGTCGTCTGCAAGGCATGAGAAACACTTCTAAGTCACTGCTGCTGTGCCTTTCCGCTGGCTTCCTGCTGATCGGCCTTGCTGCCTGCGGCTCGAGCCGAACTCCAGGTGCCGGTTCGAGCCTCGGCGCCATTCTCCGTCGTGGCTCGCCGCCCGCGCAGGCAGGCCGCGCCCCGCGCCTGATGACCGCCAACCCCAGGCTCGCGGCCCTGGCGATGTCGTCGCCCGAGCGCGGCGATGGCCTCTTTGTGACCAGCAACGGCTCGCGCTGCGAAGCCGTGGCGGCCAGCACAGGGGACGGTGGAGCGAGTTTCACCCGCCCGACCGCCATTGCGTCGTGGAACTGTTCCGGCTCGCCACCCGTGCAGTCACTCACGGCGGATGGCAATGGCGACGAATTTGCCTACGGTCCGCAGCTCTTCCTGCGCGGGAACGAGGCGCGCACCTGGCT
>JASHUG010000054.1 GCA_030040155.1 Streptosporangiaceae bacterium
TCGTGCCGTCGTCGTCGCGCAGGTAGCCCCACTTATCGGCAAGCGTCTGGACCAGGAAGAGCCCGTGGCCGTCGGAGGCATAGACGTCGCCACGAACTACGGGCGTGCTGAGCTCCGAGCCTGCGTCGGCAACTTCAATCCGCAGACCGCCGCCGGACTCCATGATGAGGATGCTGACCGTGCCGCCAGCGCAGCGAGAACTGCTGTGCATGACGGCATTGGTGACGAGTTCGGAGGTGAGCAGGACGGCCGAATCCAGGCAGGGGTGTAACTCCCCGAGTGCCTTGGCGACGAAGGCGCGGGCTTCACGGACGTGCTCGGGCCGGCCAGGAATCGTGAGGCCACCGAGAACCACAGCACCCGACGTGACAGCGATGTCCCCGGTCGCGTCGCTCGCCCGAGTGGCGGTGGATGCCATCCCGGCCGCTCCCTCCCGCGCCGCGCACAAGAACGGCGTTGCGTCCATTCACGCACGCTTGCCGACGGGCCCGAGCCGAAAACGCACGGCGCGGGACGCCGCTTCCGCCCTCCAATCATGATGTGATGATGCACGGCACGCAAGTGCATAGCACAAATCACGCTCGCGAAATCTCACATGGGATCTCATGGTCTCGTCCGAATTCGTGTATCGTGAATGGCAAGCGCGTGTATCAGGCGGCGCTGGCTTCGCTGGATGCTCAGCAGGCCTGCTGCTTCCCCGGAGGGGGCGGTTGCCCGTGACGGCTGGGCCTACAGTTCGCCGTAGGCGGCTCGGCAGCGAGTTAAGGCGGCTGCGCGAATCCCAGTCCATCAAGCTTGAAGAGGTTGCCGAGCGGCTGGGCCTGGCACCATCGACGCTCTCCAGGATCGAGACGGGCAAGGCCCCCACGAGAACCGCGTACCTGAATTCCATGCTCGAGCTGTACGGCGTGGATGACGCCTCGCAGCGGCAGGTACTCCTCGACATGGCCAGGGAGGGTCACCGCAAGGGCTGGTGGGCTGTCTGGGACGGCGTGCTGCCGACGGGCTTCGGCATTTACGTCGGCCTGGAAGCCGAAGCGGCATCGCTGCGCGTCTACGAGGCCCAGGTGCTGAACGGTCTGCTGCAGACCGAAGAGTACGCCAGGGCCGTCATGACGACGGTCCGCAGGCGCCAGACTCCCGAGGAGATCGACCGGCTGGTGGAGCTGCGGCTGCAGCGCCAGGAGGTGCTGACGCGACCTGATCCCCTGCAGTTGTGGATCATCCTCGACGAAGCGGTGCTCCGCCGCATGACCGGCCCGGCCGACGTGATGCGCAGGCAACTAGAACACCTCTGCGACGCCAGCAACTGGCCCAACATCACCCTTCAGGTGCTGGCATTCGCGAGCGGTCTGCATCCGGGCCTCGGCGGGCCGTTCGCGATTATCGAGTTCCCTGAGCGATTCGACCCGGATGTGGTGTACTCGGAAGGCGTCACTGGACAGGCTTACATAGAGGAACGAGAGCGCGAGGTCAGGGCCCGATCCGAGGCCTTCGACCTGCTGCGCGCAACAGCTCTGCCTCCCGCCGATTCTCTCCGCCTCATCCAAACCATCTATGCAGAATCAGCAGAATCCGCCTGAAAGGAATACCCGCATGTCTCACTATGACATTTCCAACGCAGCGTGGATCAGCGCCCGCGCCTGCAATAACTCCGCCTGCGTACAGGTCGCGCACCTGCCCGGCGGAATGGTGGCAGTCCGCGACTCCAAGGACACCACCAAGGCTCCGCACTTCTTCGATAGCGAGGAGTGGGCGGCCTTCGTGTCGGGAGTAAAGGCCGGCGAGTTTGACTTTGCCGGCTAGCTAGCCCCGGAGGGGCAGAGACCGGCGGCCCCGGTCCTGGCGTTCGGCCAGGACCGGGGCCGTCCGGTGGTTAGCCCGGCCGGCGGGTGTCTTAGGCGCTCTGGCCGCCCGGCTCGCCGCGGTCCAGCAGCGGGGCGCTCGTGAGTTGCTCGGGGTCCACGAGCGGAAGCGCGACGACGTGCCCTAGCGGCTCTGGCCCGACGTACTGCTGGCAACGGCAGTCATCAACCGCGCACGAAGACGTGGCCGGGTTGTGAAAGCTCAGGTGATGACTGCAGCCGCAGATCGGCTGCGGCTCGGGCGGCGGCCGCATCGCGGCGTTCTTGGTCTCGGCCAGTTCCGCCTTCGCGGCCAGGATCGCCAGCCGCCGCTTGTGGTGGCGGCGGAATGCCTCGCGTATCGAACCGCCGAAGACGAAGAAGATGACCAGTGCCAGCCACCAGTCACTCGAGACGACCTGGATAACGTCGCTGCTGTGCGCCAGGACGGCCGCGGTCGCGTGGAGCCCAGTCACAAGTCCATCCTCGCGCACCGGTAACGGCCGGAGCAACACGGGCCAAGCGGTCAGGCAGATCAGGCCGGAGCGCCGAACTCGCCGTCGCGCGCCCCGCTCAGGAACGCCTCCCACTCGGTCCTCGTGAACACGAGTACGGCGCCGTCCGGGTGCCGCGAGTTCCGCATCGCGACCTCGCCCCGGTCCAGGAACGCAACCTCGACGCAGTTGCCCTGTGGCCCGCTGTAACTGCTCTTCAGCCAGGGCGCGGTGATGTCGCTGGCACTCATGCCGTAGGCGGTCGTAGACATGACGACTCCTCCATGTCCGCGATGACGGTCCGGATCAGCTCTTTGGTTTGCTCCGGCGTGTAGCTGGTCGCCCGGATGTGATCCATGGCCTCGGCATACCGGTCGACGTCTGCGCGCTTGTCTAGGTACATGGCACTCGTGAGCTGCTCGACGTACACCACGTCGGGCAGGTCTTCGACGGCAAAGCTGAGGATGCTGAAGCTGCTGGGCGCGGCGTACGAGGCCCCGGTAAGGAACGGGGTCACCTGCAGGGTCAGCCCTGGCCGCACCGAGATGTCGAGTAGGTGCTCAAGCTGGGAGCGCATCAGGTCGACGCTGCCGACTGGCCGCCGCAGTGCCACCTCATCGATGATCGCCCAGAGGCGCAGGCCGCCGGAAGCGAATCGCCGCTGCCGCTCCTTGCGCAGGTAGACGAGCCGGTCCGTCTCCTCATCCGTGTACGTGCCGAGCTGGAAAACCGCCAGCGCGTAATCCTCGGTCTGCAGCAGGCCGGGCACGAACTGGTTGTCGAAGCTGCGGATAGACTCGGCGGACTGCTCAAGCCCGATGTAGGACTGGAACCAGTTAGGCAGGACGTCCTGGTAGCGGTGCCACCAGCCCTGCTGGTTGGCCTGGCTCGCTAACGTCAGCAGTTGCTCGCGCTCGGCCGGGTCGGCGATGCCGTACAGATTGAGCAGGTCGGCGATGTCGACCTCGCGGACCGCGTTGCGGCCGAGCTCAATCCGACTGATCTTGGACTCCGAGCCCCGGATCGCTTTAGCCGCCGCCTGCGCCGTCACGCCGCGCGATTCGCGCAACCGCCGGAGCTGGGTGCCGAGCAGAATCCGCAAGACGGTTGGCGCGCCAGGGCCGTCCACGCTCGGGCTACTGCTATCAGGCATAAGCGAATTCCCCTCCGCTGTGCCGCCTAGAATCTGACCATGGTGTCACGGACGGCGGATGCGCCCTAATAGTTCCGGCTCGGCGCACTTTTTGCACATCCAATTCGCGCGCACTTGCGCTACGCACTTGCTCATATCCGCGGCTCACTTAATGATATCGCAAATGCGATTTCACGCCAGCCCTTCGTGCGCCGAAGGGCGCATCGGGCAGATCACGCGCATGGCCCGGATGCGCCGCGTATGGCCCGATCCTGCCGCAGGCGACTCGCGGGCCGGCGGGTAGCATCTGCGCGGAGTAACACCGCACCAGGCGAAGGCAGGATCATGCGCTACAGGACGCTCGGAAACTCCGGACTGATGGTGTCAGTCGTCGGGCTGGGGGGCAATAACTTCGGCCGCAGGCTGGACGTGAGCCGCACGCGCGGCGTCGTCGACGCCGCCATCGACGTGGGCATCACGCTGATTGACACTGCCGAGACCTATGGCGGCCACGGCCGGTCCGAGGAGATCCTGGGCGAGGTCCTGACCGGGCGGCGCGACCAGGTTGTCCTGGCCACGAAATTCGGCTCGCAGGGCGGGGACATGGGATACGGCCCGGCGGCGGGCGCAAAAGGCAGTCGCGCTTACATCAGGCGCGCGGTAGAAAATTCTCTCCGCCGGCTGCGGACCGACTATATAGACCTTTACCAGATTCACACTCCCGATCCGGTCACGCCGATCGAAGAGACCCTCGAAGCGCTGTCGGAGATCGTCAGGGCAGGCCAGGTCCGCTACATCGGCCACTCGAACTTCTCCGGCCTGCAGACGGCGGCCGCAGCGGCCACGGCCAAGGACCTGCACGCCGTGCCGTTCATCTCGGCGCAGAACCACTGGTCGCTGCTGGAGCGCGCGACAGAGGCCGACGTCGTGCCTGCGGCGCTAGAGTACGGGCTCGGCGTGCTGCCGTTCTTCCCGCTGGCTAACGGCCTGCTGACCGGCAAGGTCAGGCGCGGGATCGCCCCGCCGGAAGGCTCGCGGCTCTACGGCCGCGATGATTACATCACCGACGCGAAGCTGGACAAGGTCGAGGCCCTCGCGGACTGGGCACAGCAGCATGGCCGATCGCTGCTGGAAGTGGCAGTTGGCGCGCTTGCGGCCCAGCCAGGCTGCACCTCGGTCATCGCCGGAGCGACGTCCGCCGATCAGGTCCGGGCGAATGCCGCAGCGGGCGAGTGGGTGCCCGGCGAAGATGATCTCGCCGACATCAACAAGATCGTGCCGCCCGCCGGCTGAGCGGGCAGGCTGGGCAGGCGCCGCCCGTTGTGGGCGGCTCGCACCTGTCAGTTCACACCACGAGGGAGCTCATGATGCGAGCGGTGGTTTACGAAACCTACGGGAGCGCGGCCGATGTGCTGCGCGTCGTGAACGTCGACCGGCCAGAGCCGGGGCCTGGCGAAGTCCGGGTCCGGATCGAGCTGTCGGGTGTGAACCCGACCGACTGGAAGTCGCGCGGCGGCGCCACGCCACGGCCGATCGACGGATTCCAGATTCCGCATCACGACGGTACCGGAGTGATCGACGCGGTCGGAGCGGGAGTCGAGCCCGGACGCATCGGCCAGCGGGTCTGGACCTGGCTGGCGGCCAGGAGCAGCCGGTGGGGAACCGCGGCGGAATGGTCGGTCGTACCTTCTGGCCAGGCTGTCCCGCTGCCCGCGGCGGCATCGGCGGAGCTGGGCGCGTGCCTCGGCGTCCCCGCGATGACGGCACACCGGTGCCTATTCGCCGACGGGCCGGTCGAAGGCAAGAACGTGCTCGTCGCCGGCGGCGCCGGGGCCGTGGGCCACTTCGCCATCGAGCTCGCGAAGCACTTCGGCGCGCGGGTTGCCGCGACCGTCAGCGGTCCCGAGAAGGCCGAGCTGGCCGCCAGGGCCGGCGCTGACCTGGTGGTCAACTACCGAGAGCCAGGCGCCGCTGAGCTGCTGCAGGCGTTCGCGCCGAAGATGGACAGGATCATCGAACTCGCGCTCGGGGCAAACCTGGACCTTGACCTCGCGGTGTCGGGCCCGCAGACGCACATCGTGGACTACGCAGCCGAGCCATCGGATCCCGTGCTGCCGGTCCGGCGGTGCATGACCGCGAACGTCACGCTCCGGTTCGTTCTGCTCTATGGCATTCCCGCGCCCGCGCTTGACCGCGCGGCTGACGACATCACCAGCGCGATCGAGGCCGGCGCGCTGACCGCGCTGCCGATCACCCGGTTCCCGCTCGACCATGTCGCGGCCGCTCAGGACGCGGTGGAAACCGGCGTGATCGGCAAGGTGGTCGTGGTCCCGTAGCGGGCGCGCCTTTGGCTACGCAGCTGACCGCGTGCAGCGCGGTGCGAGGTCGCGGGCCGGTTGACGAGACTTCCGGATAACGGTTAGCCTCTAACGGCTAACCGTTAGAGGGGAGGACCCGCCGTGCAGCAGGAAGTCGTGCTCGCGATGCTCGCGAAGGAGCCGTCATACGGCTACGAGCTCCGCGCCCGGCTGCGGCACGCACTTGGCCCGGTTGGCGAAGGGCTGAACGACGGCCAGGTGTACGTGACGCTCGCGCGGCTGGAAAAAGCGGGCCAGGTCGCCAGTGAGCAGCTACCCGGCCAGGCGGAACGCTCGGACCGGAAGGTATACGCACTGACCCCGGCTGGGCAGCGGCGGGTCGCCGACTGGCTCGCGGATGTTAGCTGGCCACGGCCGGACCTGGCTGAGTTCCACCTGAAACTGATCGCAGCCGCGGTCGCCCGGCTCGCCGACCCGATCACCATCGTGGACGCCCAGCGACGGGAGCTTCTGCGCAGGCTGCGAGAGGCGCAGCGAGCCGCGATGACCGAGCCGGACGGTTCGGACGCCGCGCTCCTGCTCGAAGGCATCGTGCTCCGGATGCAGGCCGACCTGCGCTGGCTGGAGGCATGCGAGCGGAAGTGGGCGGGCCGTAAGGCCCGGGACTGAAAGGCACGGGAACGGCGATGACCGACGCCTCCATGGTGTGCGCCCGCGGATTGCGGAAGGAATACGGCAAGGACGCCGCGCTGGTCAGGGCCGTCGACAATGTCGACCTGGACGTGACCGCGGGCGAGACTGTCGCGGTCATGGGCCCGAGCGGGTGCGGGAAATCGACGCTGCTGCACCTGCTCGGGGGCCTGGACCGGCCGTCAGCTGGACGGCTCTGGCTTGCTGGCCAGCGCATCGACGAAATGAGCGAGCGCGGCTTGGCCGCGCTACGGCGCGACGCCGTCGGGTTCGTCTTCCAGGCCTTCCACCTGATGGATGAGCTCACGTCGGCGGAGAACATCGAGCTTCCCGCATTGCTGGCCGGGCGCTCGCCGCGTGCCGCTCGCCGGCGTGCGCTCGAACTGCTCGACCAGGTCGGCCTGGCCGACCGCGCCCGGCATCTGCCTTCCGAGCTGTCTGGCGGACAGCGCCAGCGCGTCGCGATCGCGAGGGCGCTGACCAATGAGCCGCTCGTGGTGCTGGCCGATGAGCCGACCGGCAACCTCGACAGCGAGGCGACCCTCGATGTGCTGCGGCTGCTTGAGAACCTGCACGTGGCGGGCCAGACCGTCGTGATCGTCACGCACGACTCGCGCATCGCCGCCACGGCAGACCGGCTGATCTCGATGCGGGACGGCGCTTTCGTCGATGACACCCGCCTGACCGGCGGCACATCCGGTCAGCTTGGCTTCGTGACAGACCTGGAGGGCTAGCGCCGTGGGCAAGTCTGCGCAAGCCGAGGTTGCGTAATGCCTCCCCGGCTACTGATCATCTGGCGCCTCGCGTTCTCCGACATCCGGCGGCGCAAGTCGGAGACAGCGCTGCTGCTGCTGGCCCTAGTCACGGCGACGACCACGCTGACGCTCGGCCTGGTCTTGCACGGAGTCACGACCAGCCCGTACCAGCGCACGCGAGCAGCAACCCGCGGGCCCGACGTCGTGGTGAGCTACAGCGGCCGCTCGGCCGCACAGGCCGCGCTCGCGCTGATCGACATCAGCGGTGTCAACGGGCATAGCGGTCCTTACCCGGTTGCTTACGCGACGCTGCGCGCCCGCGGCCGCGTCGTTCCCGTTCAAGTCGAAGGCCGCGGCCAGGCGCCAGCACCGGTGGACCAGCCCGACTTGACGCAGGGCAGCTGGGCTCGGCCAGGCGGAGTCGTGCTTGAGCGAGCCTTTGCCGACGCGCTCGGACTCAGCGCCGGGGCGAGCGTCACGCTTGACGGCCGGCCGTTTGCCGTCGACGGCATCGCCGTTACTTCCGCCGTGCCCGCGTACCCGCAGGTCTGCTTCCTGCTGACGTGCAATGACCCGGCGCCAGCGCAGTACGGCACGTCGGACATGGGCATGGTTTGGACCACGAAGGCGGTTGCCGAGAGCCTGGCGACCGGGGCGGCGCCGCTCTCATACGTCCTCAACCTGAAATTGCAGGATCCGGCGGCGGCGAACGCCTTCGCCGCGGCGCATGGGCGGGGCTCGCTAGCAGGCGACCTAGTCAGCTGGCAGCAGATCAGCGCCGCGGACGCGGAGCTCGTCTTGGCCGAGCAACAGGTACTGACACCTGGCAGCTGGCTGGCCGGGCTGCTCGCGCTGGCCAGCGTCACGGTGCTGGCGGGCGGCAGGATGGCGGCGCAGGGGCGGCGAGCCGGGCTGATCAAGGCGGTCGGCGGCACGCCGGGCCTGGTCGCGCTGGTGCTGATGGCGGAGAACCTGGTGCTGGCGGCGGCCGGCGCGGCGGCCGGACTTGCGGCCGGGTGGCTGACGGCACCGCTGCTGTCGAATCCGGGCGGCGGGCTGGCGGGCGGACCCGGTGCCCCGTCGGTGACGCTGGCCACGGTCGGCCTGGTTTGCGGCACGGCGCTCGGGATCGCCTTCATCTCGACGCTCGTCCCGGCCGTCCAGGCGGCCCGCCGCAGTACCGTGGCCGGGCTCACCGATGCGGCCCGCCCGCCGCGCCGCGGATCCGTAATGATTGCACTGTCCGCGTGGCTACCGGTGCCGTTGCTCTTCGGACTGCGGCTCATCGCCCGGCGGCCGCGGCGCGCGGTGCTCGGCGCGGCAACCGTCTTGATCACCGTGACTGGGATCGTCGCGATCCTCACCTACCACGCGACACTCGGCGCTCATATCGGAGGCTGGTCGTCCGGCCTGACCGACCCGGTTACCGCGCGGGTCAGCCAGGTGCTTCTGGTCCTGAGCGTGGCGCTCGTGCTCCTGGCAGCGGTCAACGCGATAGTCATCACCTGGTCGACGGTGCTGGACGCCCGGCGGCCGGCGGCTCTGGCTCGCTCTTTGGGCGCCAGCCCCCGGCAGGTGAGCGCCGGCCTTTCGGCAGCCCAGGTGATCCCGTCGATTCCTGCAGCGCTACTGGCCATTCCGCTTGGCGTCGGCCTGTTTGCCGCCGTCGGAAATGGGGTCGCACCCGCTTTCCCCGCGCCTGCCTGGCTGGTGCTCATTGTCGTGGGAACGATGGCCGCGGTGGCGATGCTGACCGCCGTTCCGGCCCGGATTGGCGCCCGCCGTCCGGCCGCCGAAGTACTGCGGCGGGAGGCATGAACCAGGTGGGCAAGCTCGTGCTGATCCTGGGGCCGGGCCTCAGGGACCTGCATCACCGCCGAGCCCGGTGATGGTCCGCTCGAGCCCGAACAGGTCCCACACGGCCGGATCGCCGAACACCACGTTGCGCTCTATGCGCCCTTGGGCCACCGAGAACACCCACAGCGTGTGCAGCCGGTACTCCTCACCGTCGCTGCGGACGTATGCGGCCACGGCTGGCTGCCCGCCGGCGCCTACCGGAATCATCTGCCAGTCGGTACCACGGGTCCTGAACACGCGCGCGATGAAGCCCGCGTAGTCCCTGCGGCCTGCATACCAGTTCAGGAACGGCGGCATCTCCAGGACCACGTCCTGCGCGAGCAGCCGCTTCAGTGCGGTGATGTCGGCGCTGCGGAACGCGGCGACATACCGGTCGATCAGCGCCCGGCTCCCGGCGTCGGCCGGCTGGCGGAGCCGGTCTTCATCGACCCGCGCCTCGGCGAGGCGAGCGCGAGCACGCTGCAGACCGCT
>JASHUG010000450.1 GCA_030040155.1 Streptosporangiaceae bacterium
CGTGACCCGCTGACGACCACGGTGCCGATCGCCACTTCGACGGCCATGGAGCCGGCCGGGGAGTCGGTGCTATGGAACACCCAGCAGGCAAAGGAACTGTTCAACGATCTGCAGACCGGCCAGCCGGTGCCCAAGGACCTGATCACAGGTTCGCAAGCGGGCACCTGACGCAGCGCCAGCCGAGGCGGGCAAACCGCTCCTGCTGCCCCGGCCGAGGCGGACAAATCGCTGCTGCCCGTCGGCCGAAGCGGACATATCGCCTCTGCCCGTCGGCCGAAGCGGACATATCGCCCCGTCGAGCGATGGCTGGGCGCGAGTGGTGTCGCGGGCGCGACACCAGGTTTCCCCAGCCACTCATGCGCGGCGATTTGTCGGATCTGCCAAGCCCGTCGGAATGGCTGCCTATCCAGTCGAGCCGACGGCCTTGCTCTGGCTTGACCGCACTCCTGCGCCGGTATTGCACTGCCGCCTATCCGCCGCATGCCGACCAAAGCCCCCATTTCATACCTTGAAGTCCGCCAGAAATGCCCTGTAAGCCGCGCATATCCGGCTGCGCCCCTGCCGCGCTCATAGCTGGCCTGCCCGCATTGCGGAGCACCGGCTCAGGATGCATTCAGCTAACTCTCAGAGAGCTGACGGACAATGGGCCAATGAGCAGCCAGCACAGTAACGGACGCCGGGATCCCGATGCCCGGCTGCTTGTGGTCGAGGACGAGCCGAACATTCTTGAACTGCTCGCAGCGAGCCTGCGCTACTCGGGGTTCGAGGTGATCACTGCGGCCGCCGGTAACGAGGCGGTCCAAGCGGCGCAGCGGCACCGGCCCGACTTGATCGTGCTGGACGTCATGCTTCCCGATATGGACGGGTTTGACGTCGTGAGGCGGCTGCGCGGCGGCGGGGCCCAGATACCGGTGGTGTTCCTGACCGCGCGCGACTCGACCGAGGACAAGATTCGGGGCCTGACGCTGGGCGGGGACGATTATGTGACCAAGCCATTCAGCCTCGAGGAGGTCATCGCCAGGATCCGGGCGGTGTTGCGGCGCACCCGCGGAGATGGCAGCGAGCCACCGCCGCGGCTGAAGTTCGCCGACCTCGAGCTCGACGAGGACAGCCATGAGGTCTGGCGGGCCGGCAAGCAGATTCAGCTCTCCCCCACGGAGTTCAAGCTGCTGCGGTACTTCATGGGCAACGCCAACCGGGTGCTGTCCAAGATGCAGATACTCGATCATGTCTGGGACTACGACTTCCGCGGGGATACCGGGATCGTGGAGTCCTACGTCTCTGTGCTCCGCCGCAAGATCGACACGACTGAGCCCCATCTCCTGCATACGCTGCGCGGCGTGGGATACGTGCTAAGGCTTCCGTCGTCCTAGGCGTTATTCGTGTTATGGCCAACCACTCGCGATCAACCGGTTTCTGGCAGTCTGTCCGTCGGCTGCCAGGACGCTTGCCCCTGTGGGGAAAGCTGATTACCGCCCTGCTGGCGCTGGTCGCTGTCGCGTTGATCGTCATTAGCGTGGCGGGAATAGGGCTCCTTCGCAGCTACCTGCTAAATCAAGCCAACGGCGATCTCTACGCAATGTCCTCGGGCTACCGCAACATTTCGGCAGTGCAGGGCAGCATCGCGACTGGCGTGCCTGTGCAGGCGCCTTATGGCTCCGCTGTTTACTGGCTACCGTCCGGCGGGCACCCCGAGCGCCTTAACGGCACGCCGACCCCCGCCCACGGCCTCGGTCTTGGGCTCGGAACTACCGGGCCGGAGATCAATTCGAGCGCATCCTGGCTGAGCAGCGGCCAGCCGACGACGGTGCCCGCGTCGTCTGGATCCGGGCACTGGCAGGTGCTCGCAGTCCCGTGGGTGCAACCGTCGCCGGGCGGAAGCACGACGGGGACCGTTATATACGGCTGGAATGTCACCAGCGTCTATCAGACGACTGCACGCCTAGCCGGGGCCGACTGGATAGTCAGCCTTGCCCTCCTTGCTGGACTCGCGGTAGTCGGCGTGACAGTTATCAGGGTCAGTCTCCGCCCGTTGACCGACATCGAGAAAACGGCGGGTGCCATCGCCGCTGGCGATCTCACTCGACGAGTTCCTGAGCGTGATCCGCGCACGGAGGTTGGTCGGCTGGGTCGTTCGCTCAACGTCATGCTGAGCCAGATCGAGAACGCGTTCCGGGCTCAGTCTCGGTCGGAGGCGGCGGCCAGGCGGTCTGAGGAGCGGATGCGGCAATTTGTCGCGGATGCCAGCCATGAGCTGCGGACGCCGCTGACCGCGATCCGCGGATTTGCCGAGTACTACCGCCAGCGCGGCGGCGTGGCAGGTGAGGCGGTTGAGGCAGAAGAGGCGCCCAACAGTGCGGCCGACGCCGACGCCATCAAGACCGCGCTGAACGGGACGAGCCAGTTGTCGCCCGCCGACCTCGCCCGGATCATGCGCCGGGTCGAGCAGGAGTCGGCCCGGATGGGCGTCCTGGTCGAGGACATGCTGCTCCTCGCCCGGCTCGACCAGCAGCGTCCGCTAGAGCACACGACAGTCGATCTGCTCGCGCTGGCGGCCGACGCGGTGCAAGACGCCAGAGTCGTGGCACCGAACCGGAATATCAACCTCACCGTGGGCGCGGGTGCCGCCCTCCTGGTCGATGGCGATGAGGTCCGGTTGCGCCAGGTCATCGGCAACCTGATGAGCAATGCGCTGGCCCATACGCCTGACGGGACGCCAATCGACGTGCACATCAGGTCCGCCAACCTGGAGGAAGTCTGGGCCGCGACCGGAACGGCTCATACGACTGGCTACAGCGCAGCGGGCCTGGCCTCCGAGGTGGTCGCCGTGCTCGAAGTCACTGATCATGGGCCTGGGCTTACTCCAGAACAGCAGGCTCACGTCTTTGAGCGGTTCTACCGCGCCGATCAGGCCAGGACATCCGAAGGAACCGGCCTGGGCCTGGCGATTGTCGCCGCGCTGGTCAGCGCCCACGGCGGCGCGGTATGGGTCCAGTCCGAGTACGGCCAGGGCGCCAAGTTCTCGGTCGCGCTCCCGCTAGCCCCGGAGGCAATAAGTGATCGCGACGAGGGCGACCTTCCCGAAGAGGATGCCGAGGTCGAGATGCTGGGCTGGAATGACGACCCGGCCGCTGAAGACCTCACCGACCCGCAAGAGTTCGCCGATCCAGAGGCCGACGACCCGCCGGACGTCTCGGGCCACTTCCATGGCGCGACCGCCTGGCAGGGACCTCTGTCTTCGTCTAGGAGCCCCAACCCCGGCGGCGACACTTAGCCAAAGCACGCCGCACCCTTTGTTCAAGTGTCAGTAATCAGGTCGGCTGACGAGGCTCGGGGCGACCAGCGGATGTAAGACGGCGACTTCCGCGGGGAACACCGGCTTCGTGGAATCCCGCCTTACAAGCCTTCCGCGCGAGGTCAGCGTCGCCGAGGCACGTCCGCACTTGTCCGCTCGCCGCGCCTGCCAATGGCGCGGGTTATGGATATTGCCGGAAGGGCGTCAAGCTTCTGGCGGTTCGCCAGGAAAGTCGCGGCCCAGGTACCGCTGCGATACCGGCTCATCGCGGCGGAGCTCGCGCTCGTGGGCGTCGCGCTCGCCATCATCAGCGTGACCGGGATCGACTACCTCCGCAACTACCTCCTGAAGCAGCAGGATCAGCAGGTTGAAACGCAGGCCGACTCGGTGTTGCTCCAGACCAATGTGCAGAACGACGTCGCTGCCCAACTCGCCGGCGGGGGCCGGCAGCGGCACGAGTCGACGCAAGTCGCAGTTGACTGGCTGGCAGGCACAAGGCTGTACCGGGTCATCTATCCGGTTTCTGGCTACTCCGACATAGGCGTTCCGCAGCTCGTTTCCGGGCCGAGCGTTTCGACTAGCGCCGCATGGCTCGGAACCGATGAACCCGTCATCGTCGGGTCCCTCACGGGTCCCGGTCAGTGGGACGTCATCTCTACACCCATGGTGGTTATAAGCCCGAAAGGCCCGATTGACGGAATGCTGATCGTGGGCGTCAACATCTCCCCCGTCGATGGCGCGCTGGGCAGGCTGGGCAGGACGGACATCCTGGTAAGTGTCCTGATACTTCTCGGCTTGCTGGTCCTCGGAGTCGCGATCATCCGTTGGAGCCTGCGGCCGCTGTCCGACATCAAGCAGACCGCCGACGCGGTGTCCGGCGGAGACTTGGCCCAGCGCATGCCCGAGCCAGGTGCGCGGACGGAATTCGGCAGCGCGGGCCGGTCATTCAACGAGATGCTCGGCCACCTCGAGGCAGCGATCCGAGCGCAGTCGAACTCGGAACGCGCGGCTCGCCGATCCGAGCAGCGCACGCGCAACCTGCTTGCCGATCTGAGTCACGAGCTGCGCACCCCGCTCACAGCCGTCCGCGGATTTGCCGAGTACTACCGTCATCGCAGCAAGGCTGGCGGCTCGGCCTACCAGCCCGGCCACGAGGCAAGCTCCGCGAACTCGGTGCCGGGCGAGCGCAACGGCGGAGGCAAGGACGTGGGTGTTGCGCCCAGCCTTAACGGCGCCGGCCCGCAGATTCCCGCTGACCTCGAGAGGATCATCGGCCGACTCGAACAGGAAGCCGACCGGATGGCCGACCTACTCGAGGACATGCTGCTGCTAGCCGAACTCGGCGACGAAGGCGCGCTGGGCAGCGGTCGCGTGGATTTGCTGGCTCTCACCGAGGATGCCCTCAACGAGGCTCGCCTAGCCGCCCCTAACCGCACGATCAACCTGGACTCCGGCGACGCGGCAAAGGATGACAACGGAGCCCTGCCGGTTGCGGGAGACAAGGCCCGGCTGCGCAAGGGCATCGGCATGTTGATGCGAACCGGGCTGGCGCACGCCCCGGAGGGGACGGCCATCGACGTACGTCTCGCCACGGTTAGCCGGGCAGACATCCAGGCCGCGTTGTCGGCCGCGGAAGCTGAGCCAGACGCGTGGCCTGGCTTGACGGCGCCAGACCGCGATGAGCCGACGAAGGAGGCAGACCAGCCGGCCGCCGCGCTGCTCGAGGTTACCGACCAGGGCCGGAGCCTCACTGAGGAGCAGTCCAAATATGCCTTCGACCGGTACTGCCGCATCAGCACCGCCGATTCAGGCCTCGACCTAGCCGTCGTCGCTACAGTGATCAAGGCTCACGGCGGCGCTGCCTGGGTCAGGCCGCAGGCAAGCAGAGGCACCACGTATTGCATCGCGGTGCCGCTTGACCGCCCTACGCCGGTCACGGATGCGGACCAGGCAGGTACCGCCGAGGCCGAAGGAGTTCCCGCCGACGACTACGTAAGCAAAGCGGGAATGACGGTTACTCACCTGGCCGGGAGAGCCGATTCCGGCCCCGACGGCGCCGCGGCGACGGACGATGCCGCCGAGGAGGAAGACACTAGGACGTGGGTCGAGTCGGGACCGCCGGACGAGATCTCGTTCTTAGCGACCTCGGGCATCAACCTCGGACCTCAGGCGCGCAAGGCTGCCCGAGCCGCACTGACCGCGGACTGCCGGTAGCCCGCACCGAACAGGCAGACGTGCACGAGCAGCGGGTGCAGCTGGTGCAGAGGGACCCGAGAGCGCCAGCCGTCTGCGAGCGGACGGCAGTCCTGGTAGCTGGCCAGTATCCGATCGAGGTAAGGCGCCCCGAACAGGCTCAGCATGGCCAGGTCGGTTTCGCGGTGACCGCCGTGGGCGGCCGGGTCGACGAGCCAGCCGCGGCCACCCGACCAGAGCACGTTGCCCGACCAGCAGTCGCCGTGGGTCCGGCTCGGGGGCTCGGTCGGCCCGGCGAGATCGGCGATCCGGTTCGCAACCGACTCAACCAGCCGCACGTCGGCCGCGGACAACGCGCCGGAGTCCCTGGCCAGCCGCGCGTACGGGAGGAGGCGCCGGCTGGCGTACCAGTCGGGCCAGTC
>JASHUG010000451.1 GCA_030040155.1 Streptosporangiaceae bacterium
GGTGGCCTCCTCGAGCCGCGGCTCGGGCACCGGCTCGGGGAGCGCCTCGCGCTGCGCAGGGGCGGCCAGCACCAGGAGCGACCGCCCGTCGCGGGACCACCGGAACGTCCCGCTCCCCCCGGAGGGGTCTCCGCCCAGCATATCGCGCACGGTCAGCCCGGGTATCTCGGTGGCCTCGCCGGTCTCGGCGTCGGCGACCCACAACCCCACTCCGTCGGCACGGTCGGCCGTGACGGCGAACCGGCGCCCGTCCGGGGCCCAGCTTGGCATCCCCACCTGGGCCCCGTCCGGCAGGCTCAGGGTGTGCTCGCGCCCGTCGGACACCCGCAGCACCGACACGGCGCCCGCGCGGCGCAGCCGGCGCCGGGCGCCCAGGCGCGGGTCGACCCGGATCCCGGCCAGCGCCAGGTAGGGCCGGGCCAGCATGGCTATCGGGGGATGCGCCTCATGCTGGACGAGTGCCACGTACCGGCCACCGGGGGCGAGGGAGATGGCGGGGGTCGGCGGTGCGTCGACAACCGGCATGATGCCGGGCGGTGGGGTTGCGTACGGCACGGCGGTCCTTTGTCACGACGTCGATGTGGCGTGGATGACCGCGGTCAGGATAGCCGGGACAAGCGACTGCTCACTGGACAGCGGGCCGCCCGCTGCCTAGGCTTGACTGTATGGTCAGTCAAACTGTGTGCCCTCCTGCCCCGCTCGACCCCGCTGCGGTCGCGCAATCCCTGCGGCCATTCGGGCAAAGCCGGATGCTGCCCCGTGCCGCCTACGTCGATCCAGCGGTGTTCGGCTGGGAACAACGCCATATGTTCGGCGGCGGCTGGATGTGCGTGGGCCGCAGCAGCCAGGTGGCCAGCCCGGGTGACATGCGCGCGGAGGGGGTCGGCGCCGGGAGCGTGCTGCTCACCCGCACGGAGGACGGCACGCTGCACGCGTTCGCGAACAGCTGCCGGCACCGGGGCCATGAACTGCTGCCCTGCGGGGCGGCGGCCGCCCAGCAGAAGGCGATCATCTGTCCTTATCACTCCTGGACCTACGGGCTGAACGGTGATATCCGGGCTGCTGCTGGTTTCAAGAACCAGCCGGGTTTCGTGGCTGATGAGTGGGGCCTGGTCGAGTTGCCGGCGACCGAGTGGCATGGGCTGGTCTTCGTGGACAACTCGGGGACAGCCGGCCCGCTGGCCGACTCGCTGGGCACGCTGGAGGACATCGTGGCGCCCTATGAGATGGAGCGCCTCGTCGTGGCCGGGCAGCACGACTACGACGCCACGGCCAACTGGAAGATCCTCACCGAGAACTACCACGAGTGCTACCACTGCCCGATGATCCACCCGGAGCTGTGCCGGGTGAGCCCGCCGAAGAGCGGCGAGAACTACGCCGCCCAGAGCTCGTGGGTCGGCGGCTGGATGGACCTGCGCGACGGCATGACCACGATGTCGCTGGACGGCGCCAGCCACGGCGCACCGCTGCGCGGCCTGGACGCGACCGGCCTGCGCACCGTGATTTACATCAACATCTTCCCGAACGTGCTGCTCAGCCTGCACCCGGACTACGTCATGACGCACCGGCTGACGCCACTGGCTGCCGACCGCACGATCATCGAGTGCACCTGGGCGTTCGCGCCCGAGGCGGTGGAGCAGCCCGACTTCGACCCGGCCTACGCCGTCGAGTTCTGGGACATCACCAACCGCCAGGACTGGGGCGCGTGCGAGTCGGTCCAGCGCGGTCTCAGCTCGGCCCACGCCATCGCTGGCCCGCTCTCACCCGATGAGGACGCCGTCTACCAGTTCGTCACCATGGTCGCGCGCGGCTACACCGGCCAGTCGGTGTGGGATCCGGACAGCAAGCTCGCCGTCGCCAGCTGAGTAACCGACAGGGGACCTTTCCTGGCGGGGAACGAGGTGCGTCCTCGCTGACCTGGGTTCGGCAAGCCAGACTCGCCCTGGGTTAACCAGCGTGCTTGGGGATCTCGCGTGGCAGCGCGAGCACGAGGATCAGCGCTACAACCATGAAGCCGAGGTTGGCCAGCAGGGCGAGTTGCGCGCTATGGGTGAAGGCGGCGGCGACGGCGTGCGGGCCCGGCGTGAACTTCAGGCTGCCGAACAGGACAGTGCCAATCACGGCGATGCCGACCGCGGTTCCGACACGCTGCGACGTGCTGAGCACGCCGGCCGCGGTGCCCGCCTCCCGGCGCGGCACGGTCGCCAGGACGAAGTCCTGATTCAGCGCGATCGTCATGCCGGTGCCAAGCCCGGCGAGCAGTAGCGGGCCGATCAGGTCCCAGCCGGACGGGTTCGGCTCGGTCAGGTGAATGGTGAGTATCACCAAGGCCAGGCCTGCCAGCAGCAGCGAGCAGCCGAGCACGAGCACCATGCGGCCAAGCCGCGCCGACAGCTTGTCGCTGTTAGCCGCCGCGGTCAGCGTTCCCACCGAGTACGGCGCTATGACCAGGCCGGTGATCAGGGCCGAGTGAGCGAGCCCCTCCTGCCACAGGATCGACATCGTGAAGAAAATGCTGCTGAACCCGCCGAAGAACGCCAGCGCGAAGATGGCGCCGGCCGAGAACGAAGTCTGTCTCAGCAGACCTGGCTTCAGCAGCGGATCGCCATCACGCCGGTCCGCGCTTCGTTCCCATATGGTGAGCAGTCCGAAGACCACGATGCAGCCGCCAAAGCAGATCCAGGTCCACGCGGGCCAGCCGGCTTCCTGACCCTCGGTCAACGGCACAAGCAGCAAGAGCAGTGCGGCGGTCAACAAGCCGAGGCCCACCGGGTCGAAGCCCCGCTTGGTGTGGCTGGCGGGCTTCGGCAGCCGCCAGGCCGCCATCGGAATCGCGACCGCGCCGATGAACAAGTTGACCAGGAACACCCAGCGCCAGCCGTCGCGAGTTCCGGCGCCGGCGATGATGAGGCCGCCGACCAGCGGGCCCATCGCGGTGGAGACGCCGATGACGGCGCCGAGCACGCCGAACGCCTTCGATCTGGCCGGCCCGATGAACGAGTGCTGGATCGTCGCGCTGATCGCGGGGAAGAACAGCCCCGCGCCGAGGCCCTGTACGATCCGGGCGGCGACGATCTGGCCCTGTGTCTGGGACAACCCGCAGGCAACGCTGGCCAAGGTGAAGATCGTCAGCCCGATGATGAACAGACGCTTGGCGCCGAAGCGGTCACCGGCGCGACCGCCAGGAACCAGTGCGAGCCCGTAGGAGAGCGCGTAGCCAGAGACGATCCACTCGAGGCTGGCCGACGACGCGTGCAGTCCCGTCCTGATGCTGGGCAGCGCGACGTTCACGATCGTCGTGTCGAGCAGCGCCATGAACGCGCCGATCAGAACGATCGACACCGCGCGCCAGCCGTGGCCCGCACTCGCCGGTGCGCCAGCGGAGGCAGTCAGGACCGGCGCTGGCTTGCTTGCCATCGGCCCGCTCGCCCCTGGCTGGCTCGCCGCCGGTTGGCTCGCCGCCGGTTGGCTCGCCGTCAGTTGGCTCGCCGTCGGTTGGCTCGCCGTCGGTTGGCTCGCCGTCGGTTGGCTCGCGGCAGGGTGGGCAGCCGATGGGGTCGTCATGAGTGGACCGCCTCTGAGTCAGGGTTCTGTAGCCGGAAGGTCGGCCCGCCGACGCCGTTGCGGAAGTCGGCAAGGACCTTCGGGAGTCGCGCGGCAAGTTCCTCGTGCCAGCGCACCTCGGCGGCACAGCGCTCGATCGAGTGCTGCAAGACCATCCGCTCGGCTTCGTTAACGTACGGGTCTGCGTGCTCGGCCTCGTGCCGGAGCGAGGCCAGGCGCACCTGCAGCCCGGCCAGCCGGTTCGCTACCACGCCCTCAAGTTCGGCGTCGGCGATGTCACCGGACTGGGTCAGGGCCAGGTCAAACGGGTCATCGTGCCGGTCAAGCTCGCGCAGGGCGGCGTCTTTCACCGCCGCCAGCGCACGCCGGCCCGCGGGCGTGATCTCGTAGATCGTTCGCTCTGGCCGGTTCCCGACTCGCTCAGTCCGGACCTCGCGGACGAGGTCCTCGCTGGCCAGGCGCTTAAGGGCGCCATAGACCGACCCCACGCGGACGTCGCTCCAGTTCTCGGTGCGGTCGGACTGGGCCTGCTGGCGGATCTGGTGACCGTGCAGCGGCCCGGCTGTGGCGAGCGTTCCCAGTATGAACAAGCGGATTGATGACACGCGATTAGTCTTGCACGAGTAATCGCCCGAGAGCAAGTTGGACGTGCGCTTGCCGCTTTGGCCCCGGCTCATGGGCTGCCGGCCACGATGGCGACGCTCTGGCCACCGCGAGCGGCGATAATGGTGCTGCCCTCTCCAACGCGGCTAGATAGCCCGTGACCCGATGAATAGAAGGAACGACAGTGGCCCTGCGCGACTACCCCGTCAACATGCTGGACGGGACGCCCTCTTCGCTGGCTGACCTGGATGGCAAGACTCTGCTGATCGTGAACGTCGCGTCGAAGTGCGGGCTCACGCCGCAGTACGCCGGGCTCGAGGAACTGCACAAGCGGTTCGCTGGCCGCGGCTTCTCGGTTGTCGGCTTTCCGTGTAACCAGTTCGGCGACCAGGAGCCAGGCAGCGCGGACGAGATCGCGGAGTTCTGCTCGACCAACTACGGGGTGAGCTTTCCCCTGTTCGAGAAGATCGACGTCAACGGTGCGGGCAGGCACCCCATCTACACCGAGCTCACGCAGACGCCTGACGCGGGCGGCGAGGCCGGTGATATCCAGTGGAACTTTGAGAAGTTCCTGATCGGCCCCGACGGGACCGTCGTCCGGCGGTTCCGGCCGATGACGACGCCGGACGCCGAGGAACTGGTGGAAGCGGTCGAGGCCAACCTGCCCGCGGCGTAAAAGACTGCGTCCCCGGCCTCGGGCGATCGCGGCGGCGCTCGGTGGTCCGCGCCACGGCCGCCTCGCGGTCTCTGTGGGCGGCCGGTGGCCAAAGCATGCCCTCAGTGAACCGGCGGCGGCCGCCCTTCTGCGCTGGCAGCGAGGACGGGATCCCACCGGCACACTTCGCACGCGTGCCGGAATGCCGACTGCGCGAACTCCAGCGCGGTGGCATGCGGGTCGTCGGCAGACCGAACGTCGTCCCAGTCGAGGATGAACTCCCCGAGATTGGCGTCCCAGTGCGCGGCCTTGGGCGACAGTGACCTGTCGGCGTAGCCTTCCTGGGCCGGATGAGCGTAGGCGTAAAAGGCCGCCGCGGGGTGCCGCGGGTCGCCCGGCCACCAGCCCACGGCGACCTCCTGGGCATCCATCGCGTTGCGCATGATGAAGTCGTTCGACGGCGGGGTGGCCGGCTGGCCGGAGAACATGCTCACGGCGAGATCAAACGATCCCCACCAGGCGTTGACCGGCGTAGACCGGCCTCGGTACGGCGCACGGAAGGCGGCTAGCACCAGCGCAGCCTGGGTCGCGGCGGCGAAGTAGTCCTGAACCTCGCCGACGTCGTAGTGTGCGTGCTCGAAGTCCTCGTCAAGGGGCACGGTCCAGGGAACTTCCTGCGGGGTCGGATCTATCTCGACGCCGCCGCCGAAGCGGCTCACTCCCGCGAGCACCCCCCGCGTCACCTCGGCGACGGGTTGGTCGGGCGTAAGCGGGACCCGCTCCGAGTTGCCGTTGCTGTGCTCCACAATCGCGTCGTGCGTGTGCAAGTCGAGCGCGACGACCAGCGAGCCTGAGCCATCGGGTGCGGGGAGCGGGGCAGTCTCCCACCCGCGAGCGGTCAGGCGGAGTGCCGCATGCTGAAGTTGCGGCTGAGGCGGCGCTAGTTTCGCCGCGAGCTTGCCGAGTACCTGCGAATGTGCGTGCAGCGTATTGCAGGTTTCGCGCCAGTTCTCGTATGACGCGGAGGGCCAGGCGGAAGACATGCTGGCACGCTAGCCGCTAGGCCGACCCTGCTCAACCGACGGGCCCTGATCGGCCCGACATTGACAATTCTGCTCTTCGGTCTCATCCGTCGCGATTATGCGGACTCGGCCTCAGCTTCCTGGCCAGCGCCGCCGGCGGCAGGCCAGCAAGGCTAGTCATCTCCCTCGTGAAGTGAGCCTGGTCCGCGAAGCCAGCCTGGAGCGCCAGCCCGGCGAGGCCTCCCCGGTCCGCCGCGGCCGGCAGCTGGGCGAGCACGCGGCGGAACCTCAGAACCCGGTCCAGCATCTTGGGCCCGTAGCCGACCGCCGCGTCGAACCGCCGCCGAAGCTGCCGCTCGCTCACTGCCAGGTCGGAGCTCATCCTCGTCACCGACGTCTCGCCGCGGGCCAGCAACCTCGTCCCCGCCAGCACCAGCGGGTCCGGCGGGCCTGCTGACACGAGTTGCGCAGACAACTCAGTTACCACATTCAAGGCAGTAGCGGGCGGAAGGTCAGGCGGTAGGTGCCTGACCAGCGCGGGCAGGCAATCGGCGAGGTCGACGCGTTGATCGCGCAGGTCGGAGAGCTGCAGCCCGGTCGCGGGTCCGCCCGCTCCGGGACGGAATCGGGCGCCGGCAACGATCGTGCCGGCCGGCAGCTCGGCCGGCGCCGGCCGAGTGTCGGGACCTGCGAGGTAGGCGCCGTGGCCGCTCTGCCAGATCAGGTCGATGCAGGCGTCCGGATAGACCTGCTGTATCTGCTGCCCGCCGTCGGCGGCGATCACGCTTACCCAGAGGCATGACAGCGAACTGCGCAGCTCAGCTGGGGGGAGCCACTCCCGATACCCGGTCTCCCAGAGCCGCGTGGCGAGCATGCTCATATCGACAGCGTAGGCCGCGCCTCTGACAGCGACCGCGACCAGACATGGCCGATTCCTTCAAGACGGCTGGCCTGGCCGCTGGTGGGATGGGGTGCATGACAAAGACACCCGACCTGAATGCCGCCGCCCGCTTCATGTCCGAGACGGGCCGCCTGCTTGATCACCGGCGCTTCCAGCTGTTCTTCCGCGGTGAGAGCGTCACGCCAGTGCGGGATGCGGTAGCTGCCTACCGCAATGCCGACGGGGGTTTCGGCAACGCGCTTGAACCAGATTTGCGCTGCCCGCTCAGCCAGACCGCCCCGACCGAGATGGCCCTGCGCGTGCTGGACGAGGCGGCCGCGTGGGACGCCGGGCTGGTGCAGGATGCGTGCGACTGGCTACAGCGGAACGAGGCGGTCGGCGGTGGCGCCGTGGCGGTGGAGGCATCGGCGACCGACTGGCCGCACGCGCCCTGGTGGCAACCCGAGGACGGCCGGCCGGCCTCGCTCATCCAGACCGGCCAGATCGCCGGCGTGCTGCATGCCCGTGGCGTGACCCATCCGTGGCTGGCGCGAGCGACCGACGTGATGTGGGAGCAGATCGGACGGCTGTCCGAGCCCGCCCCGTATCAGATGTTCGGCGTGCTCAAGTTCCTGGAGTGCGTGCCCGACCGGGAGCGGGCGCAGCGCGCATTCGATGCCGTCGGGCCGCTGATCCTGGAGCGCAAGCTGGTCGAGCTGGATCCGGAAGCGCCGGGCGAGGTGCACGGCGTGCTCTCGTTCGCGCCGAAGCCGGACTCGATGGCCCGCGTGCTCTTCGACGCGGCGACGGTTGACGCGCACCTGGACAAGCTGGCCGCCGGCCAGCAGGAAGACGGCGGCTGGACGTTCAACTGGCTGCAGTGGTCAGCCGCCGCGACGTTCGACTGGCGCGGCTTCATGACGGTGGACGCGCTGTTGACGCTACGGGCCAACGGCCGGCTCTGAAGTCGTCCCGGGAGCGGGCCGCGCGTGGCTCAGACGAGTGCGCGCGGCCCGCGCTTGATCATCTGGTCGGCGATGATCGACCGCTGGACCTCGCTCGTGCCCTCCCAGATCCGCTCGACTCGCAGTTCGCGGAACAACCGCTCGGCCACGTTCTCGCGCATGTACCCGCGGCCGCCGAAGACCTGGACGGCGCGATCGGCCACACGGCCGGCCATCTCCGAGGCGTAGAGCTTGGCCATGGAGCACTGCGCATGCTGCACCTTGACGCTGGCTCCCGCATCGATTCCGCGCGCCGTCTCGTAGACCAGCGAGCGGGCTGCGAACAGCTCGGTCAGGCTGTCGGCCATCATCGCCTGGACGGCTCCGAGGTGCGCGATCGGCTTGCCCTGGACATGCCGCTCCGCCGCGAACGCGCTCATTTCCTCGACGAGTCGCTGAGCCCCACCCAGGCAGCGGGCGGCGACCATGATCCGCTCGAACCTGAACCACTCATAGGCGAAGGTCATCCCGTCGCCTTCCGCGCCAACCAGGTGCGTGGCCGGCACCCGCACGTCGGTGAACGCGACGATCGGGTGGTGGTGGCTGATCGTGTGGGTATAGGCGGGCGTGCGGACCACGGTGATGCCGGGACTGGGCAGGTCGACCATGAACATCGCGTGCTCGCCGTCATGGTTGCCGCCGACGAGCTTGCCCTGGAAGAACGCATAGTCGGCCGTGTTGTACGACGTGACGTGCCACTTCTCGCCGTTCAGGATGTACTCGTCGCCATCGCGACGCGCGGTCGCCACGATCGCGTCGACGTCCGAGCCGGCACCCTCCTCGGTGATCGCGTAGCACTCCTCGCGCTCGCCGCTGACGGTCGGCCTGACGAATTTCTCCAGCTGATAGGCGGTGGCCACGGCCGGCAACCAGGACGGGGGAGTAGAGGCGACCCACGCGAGCGCGTTCGTCACCCGGCCGACCTGCTCCTGCACCAGTACCTGCTGCAGCGACGTGCAGCCTCGGCCGCCCAGTTCCTTGGGCATGTTGGTTGCGCACAGGCCGAGTTCGATGGCCCTGGCCTTGTGCCCCGCCACGACATCCTTCGGCAGGTCACCGTCGTTGAGTTCGGCCTCGACCTCCAGCGGGATCAGCTCGTCGGCGAACATCCGCGCGCGCTCCTGGATCTGCAGGTCCTCTTCCGACAAGCCGTACATGGCGCCGCCCATCGCTCCTGTCCCGTCCGCTGCCGTCCTGGCACCGGTTGCCCGAGCTCGTGCCCTCATGCCCCGAGTCCGCGCTTCCTGACTGAACGTTCAGTCTAGAGGAGTTATGGTCGTGTGCCAATGGGCTAAGGCCCGCACTGAGGGCGGCCGCGGTTCGCCTCTGGCGGTTCGCCTCGAGCGGACCGTCCGCCCGGTACCAGCGGGTATCGGTTTGTCGCCAGGATGGCCGGGTACCTGCCGGATTGATCTACAGCACCGTCGTGCCGGCCGGGCTTCCGGCTAGGCAGGATTGCACGAACGGGAGCCTGTAGGACATCGGGGGAGGGAAATCGCTCATGCGCTTCATTGGGTCTGTCATGGCGATCTGCGCTGTGTGCGCAGCCATGCTGACGATGAACACCATCCGCCGGCGCAAGATGATGGCGAAGTCGCGGAAGCGGCACGGCATGATGATGCGGTTCCGCCACGGCAAGTGACCGTCCGACAGACTCCGCGTTAAGCGCGGAACCAGGCGGCGGTTGCGATGGCGCGGCCGCCGCCTTCTCGTGCCCGTACGCCAACGGTGGCTGACGGGCAGGCTAGGCCGTTCGCCATGGGTGCGCGCTCAGACCCGGAGCGCAATCATGGCCCTTGACTGAACGTTCAGTCTATGCCACGATCGGCCAGTGCAGATGCGTGTACGTGACCTGTCAGGACCGGCCGACGCGGTCGTCGTCGGCGGCGGGACGGTGGGTGCGTGGTGCGCTTACTTTCTCCGTCGCAGCGGCGTGGAGCGCGTCGTCCTGATCGAGAGGCGGACGCTCGGCCAGGGCGCGAGCAGCCGGGCCGCCGGCATCGTGCGCACTCAAGGCGGCACGCCCTGGGCGGTCAGGCTGGGCGAGTGGTCTCGCCGCTTCTACCTGGGTCAGCGCGACGAGTTGGGCATCGATTCTGGCTTTACCCCGCAGGGTTACTTGCTGCCGTGCTTCACCGATGCCGACGTCGCGGCTGCTCGCCAGCGGATGGCCATGCAGAACGCCCTTGGCCTCAATGTCCGCTGGCTGGAGCCGGGTCAACTGGACGCGCTGAACCCAACGCTGGCGCCTGGGCGCACGCAGGGCGGCACGTACTGCGCCGAGGACGGCTACCTCACGCCGCCGAGGAACGTGACTGCGTACGCCGTCGCCCTGGCCACCGCCGGCGTCTACGTGCGGGAGGGTGTCGCGTTCACCGGGCTTGCCACCGAGAACGGGCGGGTCACGGGCATCCAGACCTCGGCCGGACCCGTGAGCGCTCCGCTGGTTGTGCTCACGGGCGGACCCGAGCTGGCCACCGTCGCGGCGGCTGCGGGGATCAGTGTTCCGGCCGGCGGTGTGCGGCATCAGGTCGCGGTTACCGAGCCGCACCCAGATCTGGCCCGTGAGCGGGTCCCAATGGTCTTCGACCTGACCGCCGGGTTGTACTGGCGCCCAGAAGAGGGCGGCCTGCTGTTCGGGATGAGTAACCCGGACGAGCAGCCGGGAGAGGCCGCCTGCGTGGACGAGCCGTACCTGGCGCTGATGCGCCAGCGACTGGCCGAACTCGTACCGGTCACGGCTGCCCTCGGGCTGCGCCGAACCTGGGCGGCGACCATCGACTACACGCCTGACCATCTTCCGATCATCGGACCGGGCATCGTTCGGGGTGAAGTGCTGCCAGGAGTGACGGTCGCTGGCGCTGGCGGAGCCGGGATGATGTGGGGTCCGGCCGTCGCCCGCGCTACTGCTGACGTGGCGCTGACCGGCACCTCCGACGTCGTCGATGTCGCCGACCTCGGCCTGGACCGCTTTGACGAGGCGGGCAATAGCAAGCTCGGCACTGACCCGATAGCGCTGCCGTTTCCCGAGCACGCACCGCAAGCCCCAGGCAAGCTCACCCTGTCCTGAACCCCGAAAGGAACGACGCCACGATGACCGATGTAACGCCCTACCTGGCCTCGGCCGCAACCGCCGAACTTGAGGAGTGGGGCCCGCTGGCCGAGGCAACCGGCGAGGCGATGCAGACCTCCGGGCTGACCCTCTGGCAGGAGGGCGAGCAGGAGATTGGCGTCTGGGAATGCACTCCAGGCCCGTCGTTCTGGAAGCTCGAGACCAATGAGTTCGTGCAGATCGTGGCGGGCCGGATGACGGTGACCCCTGACGGCGGCGAGCCGATCGAGGTCGGTGCCGGCAACACGGCTGTGTTCCCGAGGGGATGGGCCGGGACCTGGGAGATTCACCAGACGATCCGCAAGGTCTACGTCATCTTCTAATCAGGCCCGCAGAGCGCCCGGTGAGGAGGGGAGCCGGGCGCTTTGCTATGCGTCAGGACACACTGCGCGCGGGCCTTGGGACTGTGCAGTCGCTTTGGCGGCGTTAGCTCGCCTGCGGCATCTCTTCCGGTTCGGCCGCGCTCATGTCGGCCACCGGTGTGCCACCGGCTAGCACTCGAAGCGCGTCCGGGGCGAAAAACGCGTGCACCGGCGTGCCCTGGGTCAGCTTCTGCTCGCCGCCATCATTGTTTATGAGAACCTGCACGTCGGAGCCTGCGGCCAGCCGGAGGAATACCTGCGTCGACGACCCGAGGTAGACGAGCCGCTCCACCATGGCCGGTACGCGGTTCGGGCCGGACGAGCCGAAGTCCTCGATCTTGACCCGCTCCGGCCTGATGACCGCGTGCGATCGGTCGGGCGCGTCGATGCCGCCGTGCTCGGCGTGCAGGGTGCTTTCGCCGAGCCGGACGTCGCACTGCGAGCCAGGGCCTCGCGACACCACGTCGACCTCCATCAGGTTCGACACGCCCAGGAAGTCAGCGACGTAGGTGTCAGCGGGTTCCTCGTAGACAACGTTGGGCACGCCGAGCTGAACGATCTTGCCGTCGCGCATCACCGCGAGCCGGTCGGACATCGTCAGCGCTTCCTCCTGGTCGTGGGTCACGTAAAGGAACGTGATCCCGACCTGCTCCTGCAGGGCCTTGAGCTCAACTTTCAGCGAGCGGCGGAGCTTTGCATCCAGGGCGCCGAGGGGCTCGTCAAGCAGCAGCACCGATGGCTGCAGCACGAGCGCCCTGGCCAGCGCGACTCGCTGCTGCTGGCCACCAGAGAGCTGGCCAGGACGGCGGCGCTCGAACTCGCGCAGGTGCACGAGTTCCAGCGCCGAGTACACCCGGTCGCGGATTTCGGTCTTGGGCAGGTGCTTGTTGCGCAGGCCGAACGCGACGTTGTCAAAGACGGTCAGGAACGGGAACAGCGCATACGACTGGAAGACCGTGTTGACATTGCGCTTGTGCGGCGGAACGGCGGAGACATCGACGTCGTCGAGCAAGATCCGGCCGGCCGTGGGCTGCTCGAACCCCGCAATGAGCCGGAGGGTGGTCGTCTTACCGCAGCCAGATGGCCCGAGAAGCGAGAAGAACTCGCCGCTGGCGATCTGCAGGTCGATATCGTCGACCGCGACCTCGGTGAAGCGCTTGGTCAGCGAGACGAGTTCTATGCGGCCACCAGCCATCGGTTGCCCACCCTTCAGCCTGTTGCGTTTGCTGCACTGTCCTTATGACTCGCGTCGCTACGACCCCGCCCGGGTGTCCAGGAGAATCCGAGCTGGCCGGCGACGAACTGCATGCTTAGTTCAAAAGCGCCCACGGAGTCAACCACGGGGTCATCGAGGGCTATCTGGATCGTGAGCCCGTCGAGTAGCGCGGTCAGGCCGATGGCGAAGGCATCCGGGTCAACGTCGCGGAACTCGCCCGCTTCCTGGCCATTGCGGACCAGGTCGGAAATGAGCGAGCGCCAGCGCTCATCAGACTTCTGTCGGACGCTCGCGACCTCGGGATTTCTGGCCGCCTGTGCCCAGAAGTCAAGCCAGAGCTCCCAGGAGCTCCCTGGCTCAGGGTCGGCCTCATTCAGGCAGCTCATGGCCACTATCTCCTCCATCCGGGCGGCGGTGGAGGACAGCTCAGCCAGCCTGCGCTGGCCGGCCGCGTACCACGAGTCTTCGTAGTAGCGCATGGCTTCGGTGAGGAGCTGGTCCTTGGTCTTGAAGTAGTAGATGACGAGCGCCGGGCTCACTCCCGCGTGCTCGGCGACATCGGCTATTCGCGTGTCGGCATAGCCGCGCTCGGAGATGACCACGAGCGCTGCATGCAGCATTTGCGCACGACGCTGATCGGCGGTGCCGAGCCCTTCGGCGCCGTCAGCTGCGCGGTCGGCCATCGCGGCGTTTCCTCTCATGGCGGCAATAATTCCTGGTCTGCCGCCGCCTGTCTGGGCGTTCAGATCGTTTCCTGCGTCAGTTTCCCTCTTGCCGACACGGTACCACTTTTCTAGACTGAACATTCAGTCAAACATTTGCGGCGGCGGATCGCAAGGGTGCGCCGCGGGCGGCGGGCCATGAGGGTGCGCCGCGGGCGGGCGGCCAACCGCGCGTCGCCGCCGCGGAGAGTTTGCGGGCTGTGGACCCACGGAGAGGCCGCACGAGGCATTGCGGGCGTGGGACCGCAAGAAACGGAAGGCGAGAACATGACCGCGACAGCTACGACATACGATGCGATCGTTGTCGGTGGCGGGCATAACGGACTAGTTGCAGGGGCCTACCTGGCCCGATCCGGTGCGAAGACGGTAGTCCTAGAGGGCAGGCACAAGACTGGCGGCGCGGCCACGACCGAGGCGCCCTGGCCGGACGCGCCCGAATTCAAGGTGACCAGGCTGTCCTACGTGATGAGCCTGCTGCCGCCGACCATCATCAAGGACCTCGAACTAGCCAGGCACGGCTACAAGATCTACCCGATGGGGCCGTACTATCAGGCGTTTCCCGAGGGCGGATCGATCAAGCTGTATGCGGACGACGCCAAGCGCAACCACGAGTCCGTGTCGAAGTGGTCAAAGAAAGACGCCGACGCGATGCCGCAGTGGGACGCCTGGCTAGCCGGGCTGGCGGACGTCCTCGGCCCGTTGCTGCTGACCGTTCCGCCTGCCATCGGATCCCGCAAGCCACGCGACCTCGCGGGCACGCTGAAGCTGGCCTGGCGGCACCGCGGCCTGGATGTTCGCACCATTGCCGACGTCACGCGGCTGATGACCATGAGCATCGCCGACCTCCTCGACGACTGGTTCGAATCCCCTGAGGTCAAGGGTGCCCTGGCGGTCAACGGCGTGATCGGGACCTGGGCCGGTCCTTACGAGCCGGGCACCGCCTACGTGATGGCCCACCACTCGATCGGTGACGTGGGCGACGGCCACCTCGGGAACTGGGGCTTCCAGGAGGGCGGGATGGGCGCGGTCTCGGACGCCATCGAACTGGCCGCCCGCAGCCACGGCGCCGAGATCCGGCTGAACTCCCCCGTGGCGAGGGTGTTGGTCGAGGGCGGCAAGGCCGCTGGTGTCGCGCTGGCCAACGGCGACGAGCTACGGGCCAAGATCGTGGTGTCGACACTGCACCCGCGCACGGCATTCCTCGAGCAAGTCGGCCGTGAGAACCTGCCCACGGACTTCGCGACCGACATCGAGCGGTGGAAGTCTCGCAGTGGCGTAGTCAAGATCAACCTGGCCTTGGCCGAGCTGCCCGACTTCACCGCCGACCCCGGCGTGGACCTGCAGGAGCACCACACGGGCTCGGTGGAGATGGCCCCGACGATGGAGTACATCGAGCGCGCCTTCCAGGATGCCCGCGACGGCAAGGCCGCCGTCCGCCCGTTCAGTGACGGCGTCATCCCGACCGCGTTTGACAAGACCCTGTGCCCCGAGGGCAACCACATCATGTCCCTGTTCACTCAGTGGGTGCCGCAGGACTGGAGCACCGAGCCGCATTCCGCCGAGCTCGAGGCCTACGCCGACCGCATGATCGACTGCTACAACGAGCTCGCTCCGAACTTCAAGTCGTCGATCCTGCATCGAGACATCGTCGGCCCATACGAGATGGAGCAGGAGTACGGCCTGATCGGCGGGAACATCTTCCACGGCGAGCTATCGCTTGAGCAGCTGTTCCATATGCGCCCGGCGCCCGGCTTCGCCGACTACCGCACGCCGGTGGACGGCCTGTACTACGGCAGCTCGGCCACCCACGCCGGCGGCGGCGTTTGTGGCATTCCCGGCTGGCAGGCGGCCAAGGCGGCCATCGCCGACCGGAGGCGGGCGGTGCGGACGCGGCGCGCATGACGAGTTTGAAGGTGTTGGTCCAGGGGGGCGACCCCCTGGATCCCACGCCGAGCCAGCCGGCCGCTGTCGGCACACTGCAGGCAGCCGATCAGCCTGGCACCGGGCGCGATTCCCTGCTGGCCATGCTTGAGGCCCGCAGCGTGGCCCTAGTCGGCGCCTCGCCGCGGCCAGGCACGTTCGGGCGGCGGATGGCTGAGGAGGCGGCCAAAAGCGCCAGTCGTCCCCGGATTTACCCCGTCAACCCAAAGTACGCCGAGCTGGACGGCCGGCCCTGCCTCCGCTCGCTGGCCGACCTGCCGGAGGCGGTCGACCTGGCCCTGCTCGCCGTCCCCGACGCAGCGCTGGAAGAGCAGCTCATGCTGGCAGCTGAGGTAGGCGTGCGATCGGCTGTCGTCTTTGGCAGCGCGCACGAAAGACGGGAACGGGTCGCCACCATCGCTAACTCGGCCCGCATGGCGCTGTGCGGAGCCGGCTGCATGGGATTCGTCAACGTCAACCGTGGTCTGCGGGCCATCGGGTACACCGAGGCTGACCCGGTGCCCGACGGGCCGGTCGCGCTGGTTACCCACTCGGGCTCGGTCTTCTCGGCCCTGCTGCGGGCCAGGCGCAGGCTCGGCTTCACGCTCGCGGTCTCGTCCGGACAAGAGCTGGTAACCAGGACGCCGGCTTACCTTGAGTACGCCCTCGGCCTGCCGGAGACCCGCGTGCTGGCTCTGGTGCTCGAGGCGATCAGGGACGGCGTCGCGCTGCGGCGGGTGTTGGCCCGCGCGGCTGAGCGCGACATCCCCGTCGTCCTCTTGACGACCGGCAACTCGGCCGGCGGCCGGGAGATGGTGGCCGCTCACTCCGGTGCCCTGGCCGCCGCGGACGGCGGCTGGGAGGCCCTGGCCCGCACGTACGGCGTACACCGGGTGAACGACCTAACCGAACTCACCGACACCCTCGAGCTGTTCGCAGCCGGCCGGCGTGCGGCCTCCCGCACCGGCCTGGCCACGGTGCACGACTCGGGGCTTGAGCGAACGCACATCGTGGACATGGCGGCCGAGCTAGGCGTGCCGTTCGCTGACCTCGCTCCGGCCACCGTCGCGCGCCTGACCGACCGGCTCGACCCTGGGCTGGTCCCGGCCAACCCGCTCGATGTCTGGGGGACCGGCGCCGCCACGCGGGAGCTCTTCGGTGAGTCGCTGGCCGCGCTCGCCGCCGACCCGGCGGTCGGAGCCGTGGCGCTGGCCGTCGACCTGGTGCATGAGCTGGACGGCGACGACTCCTACCCACTGGCGATGCTTGACGTGGCCGCGCAGACCGACAAGCCGCTGGCGGTGCTGAGCAACCTCGCCAGCGCGATCGACCTGGACGTGGCCGGCCGGCTGCGCGAACGGGGCATACCCGTGCTTGAGGGCACCCGGTCCGGACTGCTGGCTCTGCGGCACGTGCTCGACCACGCCAGCGGACGAGGTCGCACCGGGACTGCGGCCGGCGGTGCTTCCGGCGCCGGCGGCGACCTCGCCCGGCGCCGTCGCGGCGCGGCCATGCTCGCCACGGGTGAGGCGACCGGCGCGCGCCTGCTCGGCCTCCTGGCCGAGTACGGGATCGGCGTGGCGGGCTGCGTCGCCGTCGCCGACGCCGCAGGCGCACTCGCGGCCGCAGAGACAATCGGCTACCCGGTCGTGTTGAAGACCGATGAGCCCGCAATCCTGCATAAGTCCGATGTCCGCGGCGTGCTGCTTGGCGTCGCCGACGGCGACCAACTCGCCGCCGGCTACGCGGACCTCGCGGCCCGGCTCGGCCCGCGGGCGGTGGTCTGCCAGTCCATTTCCGCAGGGGTCGAGCTGGCGCTCGGCATCGCTCGCGACTCAGAGCTGGGACCTCTCATCGTGGTCGGGGCCGGTGGCGTGCTCGTCGAGCTGCTCGCGGACCGGGCGGTCGCCCTCCCGCCGGTAGACGCAGTCTCCGCCGCGGAATTGCTGGACGGCCTGCGGGTCCGCAAGCTGCTGGCCGGAGCGCGGGGAGCGGCGCCGGCGGACGTGAACGCCGTGCTCGCGGCGATCGCCGGCCTGTCGGCACTGGCGGTCGAGCTCGGCGACGAGCTCGAGGCGCTCGACGTGAACCCGCTGATCTGCGGTCCTGGTGGCGCGGTTGCCGTGGATGCGCTGGCGGTTCCACGGCGGCGCGATCTCTAAGGCCAACGGCCGGGGCAGCGCCCGATGGGTGCGGCGCTCGCGGCCCGGACGAGGCTCGCTTGAGGGCTTAGTGGCCGGCCAGCCGGCCGCCGTCGATGTGCAGGATCTCCCCCGTTACGTACGGCGCCGACTCCAGGTACAGGATGCCTCCCACGACGTCGCTGACCTGGCCCAGACGCCCGAGCGGCGGCAGCGCGGCCGCGAGCTCCTCCGGCGTGAACGACTCTAGGGGTGCCAGCGGGGTCTGCGTGACGCCCGGTGAGACAGCATTGACGCGGATGCCCTTCGGCGCGTACTCCACCGCCAGCGCCTTCGTGACCGCGGCCAGTCCTCCTTTCGTCAGCGCGGTCAGCGCCGACGGCGATGCGGAGTTCGCGTGCTGCGCCACGCTAGCGCTCACGTTGACGACGTGGCCGCCACCTTGCCTGACCATCTCGGGAATAACGCGCTGGGTGAGCCAGAAGAACCCGCCGAGGTTGACGCCGGTGATCAGCGCATAGTCCTTCGCCGTGTACTCGGTGAACGGCTTGGAGAAGAAGACGCCGGCGTTGTTGACCAGCGTGTCGATGCGCCCGAAGCGGTCTAGCGCCTCGTCGACGATCCGGTCGGCGGTGGCCTGCTCGGAGATGTCACCCTCGACCGTGAGGATGTCCAGGTCCTGGGACGGCTTGATGGTTAGGGCGTTCGCGACGACTGCCCAGCCCCACTGGCGGTACCCGTCGACCACGCCGGCTCCGATCCCTTGCGAGCCTCCGGTGACGATCGCGACCTTGCGCGATGCTTCGCTCACGGCGCTTCCTCCTTATGCGGCCGCGGCGGCCGGGTCGCTCGGATGCGGGGTGAGCGGCGTAATGTCAGTCACCATCCAGGGGTCGAGCGGCAGCGAATCCACGATCCGCTGCATTTCGGCGCCATCGCGTGCCCGCCACAGGCCGAGATTATGCCCCTGGCCTGGGAGCACCCAGAGCCGCTCCAGATATCCCAGGTCGGCCAGGTCGTGTGTGCGCGCCGCCTCGCCCGCCTCGGCGTCAGCCACGGCCAGATTGGGCGTGTCCGCCGGAATCTTGATCGTAAACGTGGTCAGGAACTCGGCATCCTCTGGCCGTAGCTCGTGGCCGTTACCTGGACCAGGATCGTTCGGGTGATGCGCCAGCGGGGTGACCTGATCCGTGCGCCACACGCGCAGCGGCATTGACGCCAGCGTCCGCTCCAGTTCGCCGTCGTTGTCGGCGGCGAATAGGCCAAGCGAGCGCCATTCCCCTGGCTGCAAGGGAGGTCGCCACAGGCGCAGCAGGCGGCTCTCTGCCGCCAGCTCGCGCGAGTGGACAGCCTCACGGGCAATGACGTCGTCAACGTCACTCTTTGGCGTCCCGCCAGGAACGTGCGTGGTCATGGTGACGAGGTACTCCATGGCAGCGCCCCCTAGTCTTGCTTCTGCTGCGGTATTTGCCCTAATGCGTACCCAGGCGAGATTGAGGGCTGACGGCGCATTTGATCGGACAGTGCTACAGGCCGTCGGACGGCATGCGCGGCCAGATTTCCTGATCATGGCCGCACCGGACAATTTTAGACCCGCGTTCGGCTGGCGCGCCTCGGCGGGACGCCGACGTCGGTTAGCTAAGCCGCGCTTCTTGCCGGCAGGATGCGCCGCAGGCCATCATGACCGGCCGCGGCTATCGCGGCGAAGCCTCGGCCAGCGCGCCGGGCCCAGTCGGCTTCCGTGATCGCGCCGGGCTCGGCCGGCGCCCTGGGCCAGGCCTATCAGGCGGTCGTTGGCTGTCGTGTCACCGGAGAACACCACAGACCCGTCAGGCGTGTCGAACCTATACGCGAGCGCCGGGACCGCGTAGCCGTGGGTGACGGCGACGGCCGTGACCCGGACGCCGGCGTCCTCCCGGACGCGGTGCGCAGACCCGGTCGCGGGTCACGCCGGAGTCGGCCGCTGCCTGGCCGCCCCTGGCGGGCGGCCAGGCACCGCGGCTACGCGGGCCGGCTTGCTGCGCTGGCCGATGGTGCTAGACGGCGATAACGTCGAACTCGTTGCCTTGCGGATCGGCCAGCGTCACCCAGTGGTAGCCGCCCTCCTCGACCTCGTTCTGGCGTACCGCGCCGAGGTCGACCAGACGCTTGACCTCGCCGTCAAGATCGTTCGTCACAAGATCGGGGTGGAACCGGTTCTTCGCGGTCTTGCCCTCGGGGACACGGTGGAACATCCACTGCGTGGGGTAGCCGCCGTCGTCGGCCAGTCCGATCGCGGCGAACTCAGCGTTCCCGCCGTCGTCGACGGGCCTGTCCAACACGCCCGACCAGAAGGCGGCCAGTTCCTTGGCATCGCTGGCGTCCAGCGATACGGCATACAGCGTTGATGGCATAACGTGCTCTCCTTTGAGATCGAGCCTGGGCCGATGCCAACACGCTGGGGTCTCCCGTAGCGGGAGAGTCAATACCTGCGGGGGGCTCCGCCCCCCGCATACCCCCCTCGAGCTAACAGGG
>JASHUG010000452.1 GCA_030040155.1 Streptosporangiaceae bacterium
TCAGGGAGGTCAGCCTGCCCGCCTCCGACCCGCTGGTCCTCGCGGTCGGCGGCACCACGCTGACCGCGAACCGGGCAACCGGCGCTTACGGCAGCGAGACCGCGTGGAACACTGTGATCGACGGACATCCCTACGCGTCGGCCGGCGGGTTCAGCCATCTGTTCGCCAGGCCCGCCTACCAGGACGGCGTGCCCGGCATCGGCGCCTGGCGGGGCGTGCCGGACGTCGCCGGGGAGGCGGGGTCCCACACCGACATGGCGTTTGCGTTCGCCGCGCCCGGCGGCGCCTCCGCGCTGTTGTCGATGGGCGGCACCAGCGCCAGCGGCCCGTTCTGGGCCGGGCTGATCGCCCTGGCCGACCAGGACGCAGGCCACCCGCTCGGCTTCGTCAACCCCGCCATCTACCAGATCGCCCGCGGCCCGCAGTACCACAAGGCGTTCCACGACATCACCACCGGCAACAACACGGTGGTCCTCAACGGGGTCACCATCACCGGCTACCAGGCCGGACCCGGCTGGGACCCCGTCACCGGCTGGGGCACTCCCGACGCCCAGGTCCTCATCCCCCTGCTCGCCCGCGACGCACAGGCTAACGGATAGGCTCGCGGCCTCCGGCGGCCGTCGGCAGACCCGTCGACCGGTACGTTTCAGTGCGGTGCAGTCGGTGGGGCTATCCACGATCGCCGCTAATGCTCGGTCGGTCCAACTGCTCGGCGCACGTTGGTGCCAGAGAAGGCCTGTCCCCTGCAGCCCACCCTGCGCGGTCCAAACATTCGAAGATCACGGAGCAGATTCAGTGAGACAAGTGGATCGAAACGTGCTCAGGGACCACATTCAGTGAGACAAACAGCGCTGAGACCAGCCGGACATCAGCTGGGATGCGGTCTGGCAGATCGTGTACGAGGACCTGGTGAAGTCGGGCCAGGAGCGGCGGGCACCTCGCAGGGAGCAACGGCCGGACGAGGCCGGCAGCGCTGGTCACGTTCTGTAATTAGGTGTTCTCAGTAACGCGCAGGAAATTGGGTCTTGACCGTCAGCTATCGGGCAACCTCGGATGATCTTGGTCCGGCGCGCCCGGATCTCTGATCTCGGCCTCGTCAAGACGGCGTATCGACACCAGGCAGAGCCCGAGGTCGCGGACCTTGGCGAGCACGCCGTGCAGTGCGGCCTGGTCGGTGAATGAGCCCGAGATGATCGTCTGCCTCTCGTCGTTTTCGATCTGGAGGTTTCCGAACCAGGCCGCCCACCGGCGACCGAGAACCCCTTCGACCCGGATCTCGTAGCGAGCAGGCGATCCTGGGTCGCTCACGCCTGCGGGCTGATGCAGGCGGCTGGTATGACATCACCGGGCCGGGAACCCGTCATGGCTGTTGCTCCCCTCGTGGCTGCGTCTTTCATCAGCAACGGTATGAAGGCCGTACCGCGCGGCGCGTCACTCGAACGTGCCACTGCGGTGGAATCTTGGCCGGCCGGCACCGCCGACGAAGTGGGGTGACCTGACCTTGCGACCACCGCGCCGTCCATGGCGGTCTGCCACACACCGGTCCTAAGATGACGTATCGAACAGCGGGACGGCGGCCGCTGACGGCGGTAAGCGGTGAGTTGCCGATGGCGGAGCGGACGGCGGCACCGACTGGTGCTGCCGCTACTGGGCGGGATGTCCTGCTGGCGACCAAGCTGTACGTGCCGCGCCCGCCGGCAGGTCTCGTTGCCCGGCCCCGGCTAGCGGAAGCGCTAGGTGAAGGGCTGGCGGGCGGTCTGATCCTCGTATCCGCGCCGGCTGGCTTCGGCAAGACCGCACTGCTGGCCGACTGGATCCGGGGCGAGAGCAGGTCGGCTGCGTGGCTGTCGCTGGACGCGGGTGACAATGACCCGGCACGTTTCTGGCGTCACGCCGCAGCCGCTTTGGATCAGGTGTGCCCGGGTATCGGCGATCGGATTAGCCACCTGCTCGGCCCGCCCCCGCCGTATTCCTTAGATGGACCGGTGACGGCTCTGATCAACGAGCTTGCAGGCCGGCCCGGTGCTGACGAGGTGCTGCTGGTCCTCGACGACTACCACGTAATCGAGGCCGGGCCAGTGCATGCGTCGGTTGAGTTCCTGCTGGAGCACAGGCCGCCCGGGCTGCACCTGGTGCTGGCCAGCCGCTCGGATCCGCCGCTGCCGCTGGCGCGGCTACGCGCCAGGGGCGAGCTCACCGAGCTGCGCGCCGCCGACTTGCGATTCAACCGGGATGAGGCGGCGGCCCTGCTGAGCCGGGCGACTGGTACCGACATGCCTGGCGGGTCGGTGGCAGCGCTTGCGGGGCGGACCGAGGGGTGGGCCGTCGGCTTGCAATTAGTCGCGCTGTCGCTGCGGGGACACAACGACACCGCCGGATTCGTCGCGGCATTCAGCGGCAGCCACCGCTACGTCCTGGACTACCTGGCCGAGGAGGTGCTTGACCGCCAGCCGGAGCATACGCGGGCGTTCCTGCTGCAGACTTCGGTGCTCGAGCGGCTGTCGGGAGAGCTGTGCGATACAGTCACCGGCCGCACCGGCAGCCAGGCAATGCTGGAGGACATCGAGCGGGCCGGCCTGTTCCTGACGCCGCTGGATGAGGTGCGCGGCTGGTGGCGTTACCACACCCTGTTCGCCGACCTGCTGCGCGCCCGCTTGCAGCAGGACCAGCCCGGCGCATTGCCGGCGCTGCACCGTGCCGCAGCCGCCTGGTTCGAAGGCCACGGAATGGTGCACGAGGCAATCGAGCACGCGCTGGCCGCCGGCGAGGCGGCCTGGGCCGCGCGCACAATCGAGCGAAACTTCGACGGCCTGCTGGAGCGCGCTGAGGGCGCGATGGTTGACCGGTGGGTGGCGGCACTGCCCACCGAACTGGTTCAATCCCGCCCCCGGCTGCGCCTGGCGCAGGCTGTGTGGCTGATACTGGCCGGGCGCTTGGCCGAAGCTGAGCGGCTGCTCGCGGAGGCCGAGCGTGCGCTGGAGGGTGGGGGCAGCGATCCGGGCGAGCTGCCGCTGGGCGCGAGCCTGCTGGCGAACGTGCCCGCGATGATCGCACTGCTGGGCGCCGGCGTCGCGCGGCGGCGCGGGGACAGCGAGCGCATGGACGCGCTGGTCCAGCTGGCGCGGGCACACCTGTCTCCGGATGACCGGGCGCTGCGCCCGTTGGTCGACTTGTATCTTGCCGTGGCAGACCAGCTGCGCGGCCGGACTGCGGAGGCCGAAAGAAGCCTTGCGGGCGCCGTCGCGGACCAGCACACAGCAGGCGGCCGCTACCTCGCGGTGAGCATCGCCTGCGACCTTGGCAAGGTCCGGCAGGCCCAGGGAGAGCTGGATGGGGCGCTGCGCGCCTACGAGCACGCCGTGGAGATCGTTACCGAGGCGGGCCTGCCGTTGCCGCTGACCGGGATGGCGTACCTCGGCATGGCCGAAGTGCTGTACGAGCGCGACCAGCTGGACGCCGCCGCACGGCACGCCGCCGACGGGATCGGGTTGTGCCGCCAGCTCGCCGAGACCCAGCCGCTGGCCACGGGCCTTGCCCGGCTGGCGTGGATCCGGCACGCCCGAGGCGACCGTGCTGGCGCTATGGAGGCGATGAACGAGGCCAAGCAGCTGTCGCCGGTCCTCGGTGCGGCGGGACTGCTCAACCCCGTCCCAGCGCAGTGCGCGCGCCTGCAACTCGCCTGCGGCGACGTCGCCGCAGCTGCGCACTGGGCACGCCAGTCCGGCGTAACTACCAGCGACGAGCCCGATTACCGCACTGAGCCGGAACATCTCGTGCTAGCTCGCGTCCTGCTGGCGCAAGGCCGGCCAGATGCGGCGCTTGCCCTGCTGGAACGCTGGCTCACCGCGGCAGTCGCCGCAGGCCGGACGGCCAGCACAATCCAGATCCACACGTTGTTGGCGCTGTCGCTGGCCGCCAGCGGAGACCAGGCAAGCGCGCTGCGCACCCTCGCCACGGCGCTGGCACTAGCGTGCCCCCGCGGGTTCGTCCGAGTCTTCACCGACGAAGGCGCGCCGATGGCAGCAATGCTCGCCCAGCTGGCTGCTGCACAGCGGGCCGGCCAGGTCGAAGTCAGTGGCGTTCAGGCAGACTGCCTAGCCTGGATCCTGGAAGCGTTCGACCGCAAACCTGCGGTCCGGAGCGGAGCGGGTCTGAGGGCAGGCACCCGCGTATCAGCGCCAGGGCTCACCGAACCCTTGACCGAGCGCGAGCTGGAGGTGCTCCGGCTGCTTGCCGCGGGCCGGTCCAATCAGGGCATCGCCCGCGACCTCACGGTCGCCCTCGACACCGCCAAGAAACACGTCAGCCACATCCTCGTCAAGCTCGGCGCGGCGAGCCGGAGCGAAGCCGTCGCGCGGGCGCGCGAACTCGGCCTGATCTCCTGACGTACCAGGCGGGAGGGGCGCCTGCACGAAAGTGCTAGCACTCGGCGGCGGGCAAAATTCCACCCGGCGTGCACATTCGGGTGACGCTCACCTGGCGCACCGGCTCGTAGCGTCAACCTCGCAACCAGCAAGACGCGAGCAGATCGGGCGGGCCGCCCGGTGGCCACAGGAATCCGGCATGTTCAGGAAGATCCGCTGTGAAACGCACCCAGGTACTAGCGCACGCCTTCAGACCCGGCGGCTCTGGCGAAAGGAGTCGGGGTAATGAGCCAGGTGCACGAGCATCGCACCTTCGGGGCCAGCCAGTGGATGACCGCGCTGCTCTACCTGCAGGCGTCTGACCCGAGTGAGCTGAGCAGCGGCTGGCTCGCGTACCTGATCTACCGGCACGGCAGTTGCGCGAGTTCTCGGCTCGATCCTGACCAGTGGTTCCCCGTTGCCCGGGACGCGGCCAGGGCACGGGAAGAGGCCGCCGAGGCCATCGCGGTATGCGCCGCATGCCCGGTCCGCGGCGAGTGCCTGGAGTTCGCGCTGCGTCATAATTCCAGCTTCGGTGGCCACGGCGTGTGGGGCGGGATGGTCGAAGCTGACCGCCGCTTGCTGCGTCTTGGGTGGCTGGATGACTCAACCGCAGGGCCGCGCCTGCGGGCCTCCCCCGCTGCCGGCCGCACGGCGGCCGGCGCGGGCAACGTGTGACGCCGGCTAGGGCTGCTCACTGCGACCTCACTGCCTGAGCCTCCTTGTGCGTGCCGTCGCGCTTGAGCGGTCTGTTGTCAGTCGTAGTGGCGCAGCTGTGGCCATATCTGGGTCCATGGCTGGCGCAGTCCGGTGCAGATATACACATGGCCGTCCCATTCCTGGTTGTGGAGGCCGTACGGATTGGACACCGTGGCCGCCACCCGCACGCTGGTGAAAAACTGGCCGAGGTAGGCGGCGTAGCCGGTGACATCGACGGGCCCGGGCGCGACGGCCACGATGGTGGTGGCGCGGGGGTTGCCCGGCCCCCACCACCACTCGCTGTTCTGGCTGCTGACGGCGGTCGGCAGGCCCATTCCCCGGCCGAGTTCGTTGATGGCGCCGGCTTCGCCGTAGTCATCCGTGAAGATCACGGCGCTGGCGCGCTGGCGCGGCGGCAGGGAGGTCCATACCGCATCGACCGTGCGGACGAACTCGGGCCAGCCGATGGTTTCCAGCGGGGTTGCCTCCGACTTGTAGACGGTCCGGGCCAGGTCGGCGGGCGGGAGCACGGGCAGCACGGCCGGCAGGGCCACCGCCGTGAGGACCGCGGTGGCCAGCAGCAGGGTGCGCAGCCGGCCAGGCCGTGCCTGCAGCCACCCATCGATGGCCACGGCGCCGGCGGCGAGCAGGTACACGTAGGCGGCGGCCAGGTAATAGCCCTTGGCCCCGGCGGAGACCGCGAACAGGACGAACAGCAGCCCGTACGCCCACGCCAGCGCCCGCCACAG
>JASHUG010000453.1 GCA_030040155.1 Streptosporangiaceae bacterium
CACTGGTCGACGGCTCTTCGATGACCTGCCGGCACAGCGATACCAGCTCACCCGCAACGTCTCATCGCCCGCTGGCTACGTGCTCCTCGATTTCCACGCGCCGCGGAACTAGTTCAAGCGCAGCGGGCGCGCACGACGTTACCGCCTCGCGATGGCCGTCATCCGGGTGAGGTAGAGAATCAGCTGGACGCAGACCATCAGAACGGCGAAAACTGCGGCGATGGTACAGCCGAAAGCGACGTGGCGCGGTTTGTGGTCGAACCCGAAAATCCAGATCAGCAGCGCCGCAGCCACCGGCACCGGCGCGAGCCCGGCAACGAGGACAACCCGTGCCGCGCGCTCCGCTCTCACTCGGTGATCCGCCTCGGGTGTCATCACAAGACGCACAATAGACGGCTTTATCAGTGTCAGGTCAAGGCCTGCGAACTGCAGGCGGGAATAGAGCCTCTAGGTAGTTGCGGAGCCTGTCAGCGTACAGTGCCCGCAGCTCGGCCGTCATCAAGTCCGGACTGGGCACCGAGGTGACGGCCCATCGCGTCGGAAGTCATGCAGATGACGTCGCGCGGCCGTTTGGACCAAGGAGTGCGGCGTCGCACTGGAAAGACTTAGAGGCCATCTCCGGTATCCGGAGGTGGCCTCTCGCCTCACTGACTCTGATCATCCTTTCGGAGTCGGCCCGAACGAATGCGCGCGCTGGCAGCAACTACTCCGGGTGGTACTCCCGCCGCCCTGTGGCGGGGTTGTACCAGACCCGCATCCGCTGGCCTGTCGTGGGGTCGATGAAGACCTCATCCGTGGGTCGCGATGTCTCGCCGGCACTCTTCCGGCTGCCCCGGTACCGGTCCCAACCGAAGATCGCGACGACGGCTCCGACGACGACGACGGCAAGTATTACCCATAGAAAGATGTGCATGGAGACCTCTTAGTCCTGCGAGTTCTCGGGGGGCAGCGACTCGACTACGCGGGCGGTGCCGTAGGCCACGATCTCGCTCATCGTCCGGCCCATCTCGGTGGAGTCAAAGCGCATCATGGTCACGGCGTTGGCGCCCATCGCGGCGGCGTTCTGCACCATCCGGTCAAGCGCCTGTCGCCTGGAGTCCTCGCTGAGCTTGACGTAGGACCGGATCTCGCCGCCCACCAGGCTCTTGAGGCCGGCGGTGATGTTGCCGCCGATGCTCCGGGACCGGACAGTCAGTCCGAACACTTGGCCGATCGTCTTGACGACTCGGGTGCCGGGGATGTTCTCGGTCGTCGTAACGATGATTGTTTGCGACGATCCTGGGTTCTCGGTCGGGGTGGTCATGAAGGCTCCTCTTCTCAACTCCGCCACCGTGGCGGCACTATCAATGTGATATCAGTATGATAGTTGAGAGTCAAATCCGGCAGCGAGCAGCCTCTGCGGCGCTAGCGGCAAGGGCGAGGGTCGGGCGCACGGCCAGGCGCACGGCCGCGACCTGCCTCGGGCCCAGCGCACGGGGCGGCCCTGCAGCCGCAACCTTCCTCTGGCGAAGCCAAGTCGAAGATGATGGGTGAATGGTCATCGACGCCTCGCTCCTCGAGCACGCCGGCCTACCGGGGAATGAGGCCGCTGCCTGGCTCGCGTCGCCACCTCAGGGCAGCGCTTCGTACCCGGCCGCTGCGCACAGGATCAGCCGGTTCCTGGCGGACGGACAGGCCTTGAGGTCGCGGCTGCCCGAGCCGGGCGAGCGCTCGGCTGCAGAGCGCGCTGCCGGGACGGCGATCGCAGCAGTAATGGACGGCGAGCGGGATAGGTTCCTGCGCCGGCATGCGGCCGAGCTCTACGACGCGCTGACGGCGGGCCGCTCCGCCTTCCTTCGGGTCGAGGAGCTTCTCTGCGCGGCCTCCGCCCGCGTCCCCGGCCTCGTCCCGAGCGCCGCGGAGCTCGAGGCCGAACGAGCGCGGCCGCTGCCAGCGAAGGAGGGCATCGAGCTGGCTCAGGGAATGCTGATCGGATACGTGCTCGCGAATCCTCTGGCGGGCACGCACCTGATTGAGGCGATGCTGCGGCCGCTGCCGGCGGCGCTTGAGCGGCTTGAAGAACTGCGCTCAACCGGTACGGTCGGCCTGGGCCCGGTTCGCGTCACGCGCCGTGGACGGGCCGGATTCCTGGAGCTGAGTAATCCCAGGCACCTCAATGCCGAGGATGACATGACCCTGGGCCCGACCGAGTGCGCGGTTGACCTGATCCTGATGGATCCCGAAGTCGAGGTCGGCGTGTTCCGCGGCGGCGTCGTCGATCACCCGAAGTACCAGGGGCTGCGGGTGTTTGGTTCAGGAATCAACCTCACCCGGCTCTACCACGGCCACATCGATTACCTCTTCTACCTGATCCGCGACCTCGGCTACGTGAATAAGATCTACCGCGGCATCTCGCTCCCGGTCAGCGATTCGGGTCAGGTGCCGCTGGCGGGGCCAGCCCGGTCGCCAGTTGCGGGCCATGGCGCAGTGGAGAAGCTGTGGATCGCCGCGGTGGAACGTCTCGCCGTCGGCGGCGCGTGCCAGCTTTTGCACGTCGTCGACCATGTCGTCGCGGCGCGCGGATCGCGCCTGTTCCTGCCGGCCCGCAACGAGGGGATAATCCCTGGAGCCTCGAATCTCCGGCTGCCGCGTTTCGTCGGCGATCGCGCCGCTCGCCAGGCGATCCTGTCCGGCCGCCAGTGGACCGCGGGCGAACCGGATGCTGACCTTCTGTGCGATGAGGTAGTGGCGCCCGACGACGTGGACGCTGCGGTCGAGGCGAGGGTCGCGCGACTGACCAGTTCCGGGCTGGTGAACGCGGCGGCCAATCGGTGCGCGCTGCGGGCCGGGCAAGAGCCCGTAGACCTTTTCCGGGAGTACATGGCGACGTTCGCGGTTGAGCAGGCACGTTGTCACCTGAGCCCGGCGCTCGTGCACAACCTGGAGACGCATTGGAAAGCGCGCGAGCGCACAGTATGACGAGCCGACGATCCGTCATTCTGCCGGCTCCTCTGCGGGCGATTTAGGGGTTTACCCCCATAGGCATGCCCGCGAACTAACGGCAAGCTGGGTCCGTGAAGACAGCCGCCGCCTCACTACCTGCCTCAAGTCCCGGCAACAACAATCAACACCACGCGGCAGCAACTGATCTCGAGACCGACGCTGTTGAGCCCGGTCCGAACAGCGCTCAAACGCAGCCACCGCCCGAGACCACGTCGAGTTCACCAGCCGCGCTTGAGTGGGTGACGGGGCGGCGGGCGCGGTGGGTGGTGTGGGGGGTGCTGGGTGTTCAGGTGGCGGTGGTGCTGGTGTTCGCGCTGGTGTACCGGCCGTTTGACCTGTGGATCTACTTGTGGGGCGGGCGGGCGGTCACGCATGGCTTGCGGTTGTACTCGGTGCAGGTGCGGGGGAACAACTGGTTCACCTACCC
>JASHUG010000454.1 GCA_030040155.1 Streptosporangiaceae bacterium
CGAATCCGCCCGTTGCGACGATGCGTGTCGCTAGAATCACGCAGCGTGACAGTACACAGCGGGGGACATGCGGCGCGACTCGCACAGAAACTTTGCTCCCGGTTGTCGACTTGTCACCGCTGGTGATGGCAATATGGTCCGAGTGGACTATATAGGACATCCGAGGCAGGCTCTCTGGGAGAGCCACGAACAGCAAGAAACGCAGGGATCGCAGTACCGGTCCAGGAGGAGAGGCCGTCAACATGTCAGCACGCACACCAGAGGCTGAGCCGTTGCTAACGCCGGCAGAGGTCGCGACTATGTTCAGGGTTGACCCGAAAACAGTCACCCGCTGGGCAAAGGCAGGAAAGCTCACGTCGATCCGTACCCTCGGTGGTCACCGCAGGTACCGGGAGACTGAGGTACGCGCACTTCTTGCGGGCATCCCGCAGCAGCGCTCGGAATGAGGCATGGCCGCGGCCCGGCCTCATTGAGCCGGGCACTGGTTGGCGCGCACTGTTGCGTAGTCAGCCTGCGGCCATATGCCAAGCAGTTGGGGGGGTCGACCCCGGCGGCCAGCTCACCGCATCGGGGGGCGCGCTTCGCGTCGATGCGATTGATGGGCATCGGTCAGCACACGTTGCCGGGGTCGATCCGGCCTCCTGGCGCCACGGGCCAGGAGACCAAGAATGATAGCTTCAAGCGATAAATCACTTTAAGACCGGAACGGGCGTGTTCCAGGTCTCGGTGGCACCGGCCGCGAGCCGGGCCCGTTCCCAAAGAATTTCCGCCAATCCGGCACTTCGCATTATTCTGCCCAGCGGCAACTGCTGGGGATGCGTTCGGCCCGTGCACAGCAACTTACTGTAAGTAACTATTCGGCAACTTCTCGTAATCACCCCTATGGCCACTCGTGTCCGGCGGATACTGGCCGTACGAGCTGCTGCCATGCCCGGCGGCCGGCGGCAGCAATGGTGTCCGTGCGCCATGGCGACTGTTATGTCCGGGCGTCGGGTGACAGGCGATGCCCTGGGCTCCCCGACCGCGGATTGCGAGCGGCGCCCTGGTGGTGGGGGAGGTGGCACACAGATGCGTGACCCGGACCTTGTGCAGCGCGCAGAGCAGGCTGCTACTGAGCTCGAGCAAGCGTGGCTGCGCTGGCGCGCGCGACATGGCCTTGGGTCGCGTCGGCCGCCGCCGGTATCGAGCTATGTCGGCTACTCCGTCGAGGAGCCGTGGGGCCAGCCACGCGTCATCCTGGGCGTGGAGGCGTCGGAAGCGGAGCGACTCGTCGCCATGCTCGACGGTGATGGCCGGGTGGGGCCAAGCCGGGCCGAGCCGCCTGGGGTACCCGAGCCTCGTCGGCCGGCCGACCTTGACGCGGTGCTGACCATGACAATTCCTCACGAGCAGCTGCCGGCCGGGGTTGAGCCAGCGCCGGACGCGATGTCGGAGTCCGGGTCGTTGACCGCCGCACCGGCGCCGTCCGCACCGGCGCTGCCCGGGTCCGCGATGTCCGCGGCATCGGCCGGCGCGGCGAGCGTTGGCGCTGCGGCGACGCCAGCCGAGCTGACGCGCAGGTTGGACGTTCGGCTCAAGGACCTGGCGGCCCGAGTCACGGCGTTGCATCCGCGGCGCGACGCTCGCGACCAGCATCCGCCCGAGCCGACTGAGTCCGGATTCGCTGACGGCTCCGAGCCGCTCTCGGGCCAGCCGCTTGCCGCCGACTCCGGCGGCCGGACCGAGGTACTTCCTGAGTCCACGCTGAGTCGGCCAGGCACGGTTGACGGCGACCCGGCCACTGAGGCTTCGCCCGAGGGTGAATCTCGCCAGCCGGCGGTCGACACGGCCGTCTGAGCGATCCGGCCTGCACCGGCGCGCGGCAGTGGGCGAGTGTCGGCGGCATGCAGGACAATCTGACGCGTGCGAGTTGCGGTTGTTCCCGGTCCGGGTCGCACGGGTCTGCTGTGCACGCTTGCTGATGACGGCACGCCGCTTGACGAGCCGGCGATGGTCACCGATCTGGCCGAAGCGGTGGCCGAGCGAGAGCGATCCGGGTCGGTTCGCTGGGTGTGGCAGTCGGCCGCACTGGTCTATCCCCGGCTGCTGCGCTGCGGGGTTAGGGTCGGCCGCTGCCACGACGTCGAGCTGACTGAGTCGCTGCTGCTCGGCCGGGACGGGCTGTCCGACCAGCCCGCACGGCTTGCCGCGGCGGCTGCGCGCATCACCGGCCGCCCGGCGCGCAGCGAAGCAGCCCCGTTGCCGTCGGCGGAGCCAGCCGGGCCGCCGCAGCTACTGTTCGATGAGTCCGACCTGGCCGGTCCGGCCGATCACTTGGCCGGGGCGGTGCTTGACGACCTCATCACCGTGCACGCGAGCCAACAGGCCCGAATCGGCGCCGATCGCCAGACGCCCAGGTTCGGCGTCCTGACCACGGCGGAGTCGGCCGGCGGTCTGGTGGCTGCGGAGATGACGGCGGCCGGCCTGCCATGGCGGGCCGAGATCCACGACGAACTCCTCACCGAACTGCTCGGCCCCCGGCCAGCCGCCGCAGTCGGCCCGGCGGCGCGGCCCGCCCGGCTGGCCGAGCTGGCGACCGAGATTAGCGCCGCGCTCGGCGCGGTGCGCCCGGTGAACCTGGACTCGCCCACTCAGCTGCTGCGGGCACTGTCAGCGGCGGGCATCCGGGTGCCGTCGACGAGGGTGTCGGTCCTGCGCACCATCGATCATCCCGTGATTCCGCTGCTGCTGCGCTACAAGGAACTGGCCAGGCTCTACACGGCGAACGGCTGGTCCTGGCTAGACACCTGGGTGTCAGGCGGGCGGTTCCGGCCCGAATACATCGTCGGCGGGGTCGTCTCCGGCCGCTGGGCCACGCGCGGCGGCGGAGCGCTGCAGATCCCCAAGGTCCTCCGCCGCGCAGTCGTCGCCGATCCCGGCTGGAGCCTGGTGGTCGCCGACGCCGCACAGCTCGAGCCGCGGGTGCTGGCCGCGCTGGCCGGCGACCGGGCGTTCGCCGAATCGGCCGCGAGCGGCGATATCTATGACGCGGTGGCGCAGGCCATCGGCGCGGAGCGCGCCAAGGCCAAGGTGGGGCTGCTGTCGGCGATGTACGGCGGCAGCGGCGGTGATGGCGGCCACTCGCTAGCGCTGCTAAGGCGGAGGTTCCCGCAAGCGTCCGGGTTTGTCGAGGCGGCGGCCCGCGCGGGCGAGGAGGGCCGGATCGTGAGGTCCGTGCTCGGCCGTACGTGCCCGCCGCCGTCGGCAGCCTGGCTGTCGCTCACTGGCGAGTCTGGCGATCCGGGGCTTGAGCGAGACCCCGACGCGGGCCGGGCATCGCGGGCCAGGGGCAGGTTCACGCGCAACTTCGTAGTTCAGGCGAGCGCCGCCGACTGGGCCCTGGTACTACTCGCGACGCTGCGCACGAGCCTGGCCCGCGCTGGCGAGCCTGACGGCGCCCCGGCTCGGGCAGACGTCGCCTGGCCGGGCGGCAGGCCCGTGCCGCAGCTGGTGTTCTTCCAGCACGATGAGGTTGTCGTGCATTGCCCGGCCAGCCAGGCCGACGAGGTGACCGCCGCCGTCGACGCGGCCGCGGTTACGGCAACGCGGCTGGTATTCGGCGCGACGGAGGTGAGCTTCCCGATGACTACTGCGGTCGTTGACTGCTACTCCGACGCCAAGTGATGGCGGCCGGGCCGGCGTGGCTGCGGCACGTCCGCGGTCGGGGCCTGGACCGGTGCTACCTCCGCCGTGCAGTACATGCACCGCTTGGCGCCGACCGGGATCGTGCTCAGGCACTCGGGACACTCACGGGTGGTGGCCGCCTTGTTCCGATTGGCGAGAGCGGTCAGCCGGGCGTTCGGCGCGACCAGCATGTAGTACACGACGGCGGTGATGACGACGAAGGACAGCAGGGTATTGAGGACCACGCCATAGGAGAAGACGCTGCCGTGCAGCGTGACCTTCAGGTTGGCGAAGTTCACGTGAGCACCGCCGGCTGCGGTGATGAGCGGTGTGATCAGGTCGGCCACCAGCGCCTGCACGACCGCGTTGAGAGCCACGCCGATCACAACCGCGACGGCCAGGGTGACGAAGTTGCCCTGCATCAGGAAGTTTCTGAAGCCCTTCATAAACCCTCTCCGGCCGTGCCTCGGCCCGAGACTCGGGCCTGCTGAGCACACGCGACGCTATCAATCCTGACAGCTCAGAGCCATAGGCCTGGCATAACTCGGTTGCCGTGCCGTAGTGCCGTCTGCATCATGCAGGCATGCCCTGGGAACTGACGGCGAGCCCGGACGAGTACGTGGCCTCGGCTGGCGAGTTCCTCGTCAGCCGGCGGGTCGAGCATACGATCGAGCTTGGCGTCATCGAGGGCCTTCGGGCCCGGCCGGCCGCTCCGCCGGGCGATGTCGGCCCTGACGGTCCGCTGTTCGGCTGGCACCAAGATGGCAGCGACGTCACCGCCGTGGTTCTGCACACGCCGCCGTATCCGCTGCTGCTTGGCGGGCTCCCGGCCGGATCGGCACCGGAACTGGCGGCGCGGCTGGCCGGTGTCGGGCGCCGGCCGCCCGGCGTGAACTCGCCGAAGGAAGTGGCCGGGCAGTTCGCCGACGCGTGGCGTGAGCAGACCGGGGTCGGCTATACCACCTTCCGCCGGTCCCGGCTGTATCGGCTCGCGGAGCTCGTGCCGCCGGACCCCATGCCCGCTGGCATGCCCCGAGTCGCGGGCGAGCGGGACCAGGACCTGGCTGAGCGCTGGTTCGAAGCGTTCGCCCACGAGATGAACGACCTGACCGGATTGCTACCGGGCGCCGTCTCCGACCGGCTCAGCTACGGCGGGCTGACGCTGTGGGAGGTCCAGGGCCGGCCGGTCGCGATGGCCGGCCACGGCCGACTAGCGGCCGGGGTCGTGCGCGTGGGACCGGTTTACACACCACCTGAGCTGCGTGGGCGCGGCTACGGCGGAGCCGTAACCGCCGCCGTGACCGGGGCCGCAATCAGGGCGGGCGCGAGCGAGGTCGTCTTGTTCACCGATCTGGCCAACGCGACGAGCAACGCCCTCTACGGCAGGCTGGGCTATAAGGCTGTGGGAGACAGGGTCGTGTTGCGCTTCGAGCCAGAGGCCGAGAGGACCCGCGGCTGAGCACCCGGCAGGCGAATGGCTGCCAGCGGGCCGGGACCGGCCGACCGCGGCGGTGTCCTCGCTGCGCGTCGAAGCGTATCGCACGGGTGTCATTGCCGCCCATTCCGCGGCCAGCCCACGGGTCCAGGCGCCTCGGCCGCCCGTGCGCGCCGCGGGAACGCTGTGATAGGCAGGCTTCATGCCGCCCTCCGACGAGCCCTCGCCCGGCGATAGCCCAGGGCACGAGCCTGACCTGCCCTGGGATCCCTGGCGACCGGAAGAGCTGGTCGCCAAGCTGCGCGGCGTGACGGCACCGTGGTGCGTGGCGGGTGGCTGGGCCCTTGACCTCTACCGGGCTAAGCAGACCCGCCCGCACCAGGATCTGGAGATCGCGGTACCGGCCGCGGCCTTCGGCCAGATCCGTGAGGCCCTGGCCGGTTGCGCCTTCGAGGTAGTCGGTGACGGCAAGGTCTGGCCGATGGACGGCCCGGCGTTTGCAAAGCTGCACCAGACCTGGGTAAGCGAGTTCGTTCCCGGCCCGCCGGCCCGCCAGGTGTATCGCCTCGACGTGTTTCGCGAGCCGTCAAGGGACGGACAATGGGTGTGCCGCCGCGACGAGCGCATCCAGCTGCCCTATGAGAGGGTCGTCCGACGCGATCGGGCCGGCATTCCGTACCTGGCACCGGAGATCGTGCTGCTGTTCAAGGCGAAGGCGCTGCGCAGCAAGGACGAGGCCGACTTTCGCGGCGTTTTGCCGCTGCTCGGGCCAGGCGCGCGCGACTGGCTTGCGAGCACGCTGGACCTAGTGCACGCAGGCCACCCCTGGATCGGGGCGCTGTGAGCCTCGACGTTGTGGTGCGCGGCATCACGATCCCGCCCGATGAGCTGTCGTGGCGCTTCTCCCGGTCGCAGGGGCCCGGCGGCCAGTCGGTTAACACCACGGACAGCCAGGCTGAGCTCTCGTTCGATCTGGCCACAACCACCGCGCTCCCGCGGGTCTTGAAGGAACGAGCGTTGCGGGCGCTGGCCGGGCGCCTATCAGCCGGCGTTATCACGGTGGCGGCCTCGGAGTACCGTTCGCAACTGCGCAACCGCGAGGCCGCCGCCGCACGGCTCAGTGCGCTGCTGACCGACGCGACCGCGCCGCCACCGAAGCCTCGTCGGCCGACCAGGCCAACCCGCGGCTCGGTTGAGCGTCGGCTGGCGGACAAGCAGCGCAGGGCCCAAACCAAGCGGCTGCGGCGCTACGAAGGAGAATGAGCGGCCGCCACGTCGGGAAATGTCAGTCCGCAGTCAGCGCGGCGAGCTTGCTGACCGTGTTCCAGTTGCGGGCCGTGCCCGCGACGCCTAGTTGTTTCTCGACGACCGGGCCGCCCAGCTTGCTATCGAGCGGTCCGGTAGGGCACCACAAGTAGGCCTCGCGCCCGATGATCCAGGCTTGGCTGGGACTGACGTCGAGGGCGGCGAGGGCCGCGACTGCCACCGGATCGGGCTCGGCGGCGAGAAACGACACGAAGAACCAGGACGGTTTCTCCGGCTCGCGCCCGAGCGGATTCGCGGCAAGGACTGCCGCTAGCTCAGCGCCGGTCCTGACCATCACTGCGCACCGCAGCCCGGCATGCTGGGCCAGGGCACCAGCAATGTCCCGCTCCACCGCGACCGGCGGCAAGTCGCTGGAGAAGACAGCGTTCCCGCTCTGAAGGTGAGTTCTTACGTCCCCATACCCAAGCTCGGTGAGGATGCGGCGCAGGTCAGCCATCGCGATTCGGTTGCGCTTCACCAGGTTGACGGCTCGCAGCAGGGCCGCGTATCGCATCGGTTAGGTCCTTCCCGCCAGGCGCGCTGACACTGTACCGGCCGCCGCCCGGCGCCTGGCTAGGCTGGAGCGATGGTGCGCGGGACCCGGTCGGGAACTACGTCAGCGGCCACACGCGCCGCAGCTGCGCGCGGCGACGCCGGGCGGCGCCGTCGCGAGTTGTCGCAGAACTACCTTCGCGGTTCCGAGGCCGCCCGGCTGTTCCTGCGTGCCGTCAGGCTCGACCCGGATCAAACCTGTCTAGAAGTGGGCGCCGGCGAGGGGATCCTGACCACCCGGCTGGCCGCCATGTGCCGCCAAGTGATCGCTTACGAGATCGACGAGAACCTGGCCGACCGGCTGCGCCAGCATGTGCAGGGACACGACAACGTCAAGGTGGTCGTTGGCGATTTCCTGTCGGCCCGTCCGCCGTCCCAGGCATTCCAGGTCGTCGGGAATGCGCCGTTCTCGCTGACATCGCCGATCATCGACTGGTGCCTGCGGCCCGCCCGGATGACGTCGGCCACGCTCATCACCCAACTTGAGTACGCGCGCAAGCGCACTGGCGGCTTCGGGCGCTGGAGCCAGCTCACCGTGAGTAGCTGGCCACAGGTCAAATGGGAGCTTCGTGGCCGGATCCCGCGAACTCAATTCCAGCCAGTGCCGCGGGTGGATGCGGGCATCCTGCATCTGGACCGCCGAGCCGAGCCGCTCATCAGTCCACCGCTGATGGCCGCCTACCGGCGGATGGTGCAGACCGGGTTCAGCGGGGTGGGCGGCTCGGTGCAGGCATCGCTGCGCCGGACGTACCCCGCGGACAGGGTGGCCGAGGCGTGCGCCGCCGCCGGGGTGGAGCGCAAGACAGTCGTCGCCTTTGTCAGCCCCGATCAGTGGGTGCAGATCTTCCGCTCCCTGGACGCTCGCGCGTGACCGGCGCAATGCGAAGAACTAGTGGGCGTCGGGTTCTAGAGCCGCGCGGTGCCAGGTTCTGCTGGCGCCTCAGGGCGCGGTCGTTCCCGCCCGGCCGTACTTGTCCTCGAGCCTCACGACGTCTTCTCGCCAGCCTGGGTCGGCGGTCGAGACTTCGGCGAACGTGAGGTCGGTGATCGCGGTGATCCTGTGCACGGCGCCTGGGGGCAGGTGGATTGTGTCGCCGGGTCCGAGGTGCTGGCTGGTCAACGCGTCTGCAGCCGGGCCGAACTCGATGACGGCCGCGCCGGACAGCACTGTGCTGGTCTCGTCCTTGCTGAGGTGGTACTGCAGGCTCAAGGAGTGGCCAGCCGTAACATGGATGATCTTGCCGACGTACCTGCCGTCCATCGCCGCGAAGATGATCTCATGGCCCCACGGCTTGTCTTGCCGCGGCGCCTGGTAGACCTCGGCCTGGGGGCCGGGCGCCTGGCTGCCATTCTGAGCGGGGGTCACTGTGGCCCTCCCGTGTCGAGACTGCTGAAGCAGGGACCATCCTAAGACCAGCCGCGAGTGACCCGGCCGATCGCTGGTCGCGTCGGCTCGCTTTGGGCGGCGGCCGAGCTGGCTCGTCAATCAGGCTGGTCGCAGCGTCCCGAGCCGGGCGGCGGCATCGGCCAGAACCTGGTCGCGCTTGCAGAAGGCAAAGCGCACCTGGCTGCGTCCGGCGAGCTTGTCGTCGTAAAACACCGCGTTCGGAACGGCCACGACGCCGCACCGGTGCGGTAGCTCACGGCAGAAGTCCAGGCCTCCGGCCGCGCTGAGCCCGGCGACGTCGGTCGTGATGAAATACGTCCCCTGCGGGGTGAATACGTCGAACCCGGCTTCGGCCAGGCCGGCGGCCAGCAGGTCCCTCCTGCGCCGCAGGTCCGCGGCCAGGTTGGCGTAGAACGTATCGGGCAGCGCGAGCCCGGTGGCGATGGCGTACTGGAACGGGCCACTGCTGACGTAGGTCAGGAACTGCTTGGCGGTCCGCACTGCCGTGACCAGCGGGGCGCATCCAGTCGCCCACCCCACCTTCCAGCCCGTGAACGAGAACGTCTTGCCCGCGCTGCTGATGCTGACCGTCCGGTCGCGCATGCCTGGCAAGGACGCGATGGGGACGTGCTCGCCGTCGAAGACGATGTGCTCGTAGACCTCGTCGGTGACCACGAGCAGATCGCGCTCGACCGCGATGTTCGCGATCTCGGCGAGCTCGTCCCTGGTTGTTACCATGCCGGTTGGGTTGTGTGGCGAGTTCAGCAGGATCAGCCGGGTGCGGCTGGTGACGGCAGCACGCATGGCATCGAGATCAGGCCGGAAGTCAGGGGCGCGCAGCGTGATCGGAACGCGCCGAGCCCCGGCCATCGCGATGCAGGCCGCGTACGAGTCGTAGTAAGGCTCCAGGGCGATGACTTCGTCGCCCGGCTCGAGCAACGCCAGCATGGCGGCCGCGATCGCCTCGGTCGCGCCAGCCGTCACCAGGACCTCGGTATCCGGGTCGACGTCTAGGCCGTAGAACCGCTTTTGGTGCTCGGCAATGGCCTGCCGCAGCTCGGGAACTCCCGGCCCTGGCGGGTACTGGTTGCCGCGGCCCGCAAGGATCGCCTCGGCTGCCGCAGTGGCGATCTCCGCCGGGCCGTCCGTGTCAGGGAAGCCCTGTCCCAGGTTGATCGAGCCCGTCTCAACGGCGAGCATCGACATCTCGGCGAAGATGGTCGTGCCCATGTCTGCTAGGGCGCTGTTCAGCAGTGGTCGAGTCACGGGTGCCTCTCACCGGGAGCGGCCCGATGCCGCCTGACGGGCGTGACGATACCCGGTGTCAGCCGCCCATGCAGGTGGCCTGTCGTTGACCGGCCGCTGCCGCGCACTCAACCCGAGCACGGTCGGCGAGCCATCCACGTAGCGCTCGAAGATCGGTCTCCCGTCCGCGGCAGCCGGACACAGCGCGACTTTGCTGGCAGTGTGATCTCTTTGCTGTAATCAGGGCAGCAACACGGAGGATACCTGGCACAGCGGATATTGGCTGTGAGCCCATTTCTTTTGGCTAGTAATGCGCTATGCCCTAAACTATAACTACAAAGCCAAACTGCGCGGGTGATATATGCAATATCAGTGTGCACCGATATTCACCGCTTCTCGTCGGCATCGTCCGATCACGATCTCGGCGATTACGCTGCGCTATTGGTGCACCCACCTGACCGTCGATATATGTCTATATCAGTTTGAATCATTTGATTTCAGGATAGAGGAAGTGCGCCCCTGCGTGAGTGCGTGCGCCCGTCGGCGGAGTCAGGAGAACGTAAGAGGCGACTCCGTCAGGAGCCGCCTCTTACGTTCTGCGCTAGCTCGAAGCTATGCGTGCCGTGACCGGCCGACTCGGCCGGGCTTTGTTAGAGCGGACGGACCTGCTCAGCCTGCGGGCCCTTGGCGCCCTGGCCGGCGGTGAACTCGACCCGCTGGTTTTCCTGCAGGCTGCGGAAGCCGTCAACCTGAATCGCGGAGTGGTGTACGAAGACGTCGGCGCTGCCGTCATCCGGGGCGATGAACCCATAGCCCTTGTCTGCGTTGAACCACTTCACGGTGCCCTGAGGCATGTGCCTTCTCCTACTGGGTGATCTCCGGGATCCACGGACGAGGATCCTGGGTCGCCACGACAGCGTGCTCGTCTTCCGGCCGATACGTTGGCCGGCTCGGTGGCACGCGCCGCGTACGCAAAATACGAATGCAACCACGTCTATCAAACACCATCGGGCGCGCCAGCGTGTCACGGTCCGGCCGACTTAGCGGAGAACCTCAGTTACGCGGGCGACGAGCGTCGAGCATTTTCCCTTTGTTCATCGGTAACCTCGCGTCCCGGCAGGAGCGCAGATCTCCGAAAAAGACGACCGGGCTCCGGTGGCCGGGGCGGCGCGTCATGAAATGCTTAATCCTGCTCTAATATGCTGTTTAATGCGTCACGGGGGTCTGTTTAAAGGCGGCTATGTCCTATTAATCGGGCAGACTTTGTAGTAATCCAGTCGAGCACGCGCTGCAGCCCGAGTCGACGCTCACATCGCGCGACTCGACCTGGGCCGGGCCGTGCGCGGGATGGCGTTGCGCAGCCCCGACGTGGCCCAGGCGGCTGGGTTCGTCTACTTTCTGCCCCTGGCCTCCTGCTCGACCGCGTTCGTGCCGGCCGAGGCGCATGGCAGGTCCGCCAGCTGGAACACGCCGAGCGCGGTCTCGGGCTTGCCGCCGGGTGCTGCTCGGGCGGCCCGGACCCTGGGGCCACGGATCACGCCTCGCCGATGCGGACCGGAACTTCACGTGAACTGCTGGTCCGGCGCACTGATCGCCACTCGCAGCTGGCACGGGGCCGGCCAATTCACAGCAACTGGTAGTGCCGCCCTCAGCTGATGTGCAGGAAGGCCTGCTGAACTGATCACCGGGTGCAGGGAAGCGGGCGGCCGCGCGGTTGCCGGGGAAAGGAGCTCGATGTCCAGCGTTACCATGACCAAGCCTGGACTGGACATCGGGCGAACAACCGCGCGGCCGCCGCATCGCATCTCTGCCACGCCGTCACAGCGCGTCTGCGCCGGACTCGCGCAGCGGCGGGCGCAGCTGGAGAGCCGGTGGCGGGCCCGGCTCGAGCGTGTGACCGAGCTTTCGCTTGCCTACCATGATGCCGCGCAGCAGGCCAGGGACGGTGCGCCGACAGCCAGGCCGCGCGCGGCCCGCCGGGCCAGGCTGCTGGCCCGCCGCACGGTCGCCGAGCGGCAGGCACTGGCCGATATCGAGGCGGCTTTGGACCGGCTATCTAACGGCCAGTACGGCCGGTGTGAGCAGTGCCGCGAACCGATCTCCGCGGTGCTGCTGGCCAGGCAGCCGCAGGCTCGATATTGCACCGCCTGCGCCTGCCTGGCCCTTCAGGCGGGCCGCACGGGCGGCCGGCCGGCCGAAGCAGTTTGACCGCATCCATTATCATGCGCAAACCCATGTATTACGTAATGGTAAATGTGATTTAACTCATACCGTTGTAATTTCAATTTCGCCCTACATCGTGGTCGAAGCTACGGCAGAGTAACTCTCCGATAGCACCCTGCGTGCGTGATGGCCGCCGTCGAGCGGCCACCGTCGCCCTGTACCCGCGACGAGGTCCGCGCGCCGCCACCCCGGAAACCCACCGTGGAAGTGCAATGGGTGAAAGCCGAGCGCGCGACTTGCGCGCCCGACAGAAGGCTCGACTTGTCCCTTTTCCGGACACCCAGCCCCCGTAAGAAGAAGATCACTATCGCGGTGTCGGCCCTAGGAACCGTCGCCGCCGCAGCCGGAGCGATCAGCGTCTGGACAGCAGGCGGAGCGGCCCAGCCCGCCGCCACCGCTCGGCAGCCGTACTCCCTAAGTCAGACAGCCCGGCACCTCGCCGTCGCCGACGGCGCGCCGCTGCTGCTGACATCCCGCCACAGCGGGGCCGAACTCGATGCACTTACCGCGGTGCTGGCACGCAAGCCGGCCGCTAGTGTCATCGGGAAGCCCGAGTCGGCTAAGGCCGCCAAGAAGAAGCACGCGAAGGCGCTGACCCCAAGGCAGATCGCCCGCCGGATGCTGCGCTCCTTCCACTGGCGCGGCTGGCAGTTCAAGTACCTGAACCTGCTGTGGTCGCGCGAGAGCAGCTGGAATGTGTTCGCCGCCAACCCGTACTCGGGGGCGTATGGCATTCCGCAGGCCGTGCCGGGCAGCAAGATGGCCAGCGCCGGTCCCGACTGGGAGAGCAACCCGCGCACCCAGATCCGCTGGGGCCTGCGCTACATCAAGGCGATGTACGGCTCGCCGCTGGCCGCCTGGGAGCACGAGCTAGCCACCGGCTGGTACTAGGAGGCGCGGCACGGGGACGGTCACGGGCTCGCACCCAGTGGCCGTCCCCGGCGCAGCGGCACCGCCAGCCTGACGGACAGGTCGGACAAATCGACTCGCGCTCTCGTGGCTGGGCGCCGGAGGTGTCGTCCCAGCGACACTCCCTGCACCCAACCGCCACCGCGTTGGCAGTTTGTCTGGTTTGGCATGGACGCTTGGGCATGGTTTGTCCGGCTCAGCCGTCGGCCGGGCCGTGACACCTCGCTGTCCGCCCGGTCGGTTCAGGCGCAGAACGGCGTTGGACTAGTGCCGACGACCTCGATCTGGTCGATGTCGTCCGGCGCGACTGTACGCGGGTCGGCCGTCAGCAGGGTGCGTCCAGCGGCCGGATCACTGATTGCGGCGAACGCGGCGGCAGTCGGGAGCAGCGCCTGCGCCGGTGCGGCATCGGCCGTGGCGAACCCCGGCCGGCGCGAGTGCCCGGCGACCAGCCTGGCCAGGCCGACGAGCGGCTCGAGTACCTCGATCGGGTAGTCGGTGCCGGCCAGCATCGGCACGCCCGCTGCCGCTAGCGCGGACCACCGATAGGCCGCGGCGGCTCGCGCCGGTCCGAGGGCCGGACCCAGGATGCCGGCGTCGGTCACGGCAAACGATGGCTGGATGCCGGCGACCACGCCGCGGGCGGCCATGCGTGCGATCAGGTCGGCCGGGAGCACGCTGGCGTGCTCGATCCGCGGCGCGGCCGCCGCCATCGCGGCCGGGTCATCGTCCCAGGCCAGGTCGTAGGCATCGAGCACGGTCCGTACGGCTCGGTCACCTATCGCGTGCGTGGCTATCCGCCAGCCCCGTCCGGCCAATGGCTGGATGCGCCGGGCGAGACCGGCGGCGTCGGTAAAAAGCAGCCCGCGGCCGCCGTTGTCGGCAAAGTCCTGGCACAGCGCGCAGGTGCGCGGGCCGAGCCAGCCGTCGGCGTAGAACTTCACCCCGTCCACGCGCAGCCACGGGCCGCAGTCGGCCCGGCGGGCATCCAGCTCCGCGGGACTCGACTCGGCCATCAGTCCGCTGGCGACGTAGATGCGCACTCGGAGCGGCAGCGCAGCCACGGCTTGCGAGGCGATCAGCGCGTCCAGGTAGTCCCAGCTGCGCATGCCCATCTCGGTGATCTCGACGAGGCCCGCTGCGGCAGCCCGACCCAGACCCGTGACCAGCCGGCCGGGAAGGTCACGTCCGTCCGGCGACGGGTCGAGCACATCCATCGGGGTGCTGCCCTCGCGTGCGACCCGCTCGTGGAAGGCTCGTACGGCCTCGCGGTCAGCCGCGACCCCGATCCCGGCCGCCTGCCGGAGCAGGTGCGCGTGGTGGTCGACGAGGCCTGGGACGGCGACGGGCGCTGGTGCGCTTTGCTGCATGGTCGCTATTCTGCCTGGGCGATTTGCACCCTGCGGGGGCCTGAGTAAGGCTGATGCAGCGGAGCGGTACTTAGGCCAGCAAAGGAGCTAGCGTGGCGTATCAGGTCCCGGCCGGTGACATCGTCGCCATCATCGATGCCCCGCCGGCTCCCGTGGCCGCGCTGGCCCCTGGCCGCCGGTACGCAGCGCTCGTCCACTACGAGGCGCATCCGCCGGTGGAGCTGCTGGCCAGGCCGTTCCTCTCGCTGGCTGGGATCCGAGTCGACCCGGTGATCGGCGGCCGGCAGCGTACCCGGCGGCTTACCGGCATCTCGGTCCTGTCGGTCTCCGACGGCGAGATCCGGCCGGTGGAGCTCCCGGCCGGCCAGTCGGTCAGCGTGCCCGTGTGGGCGCCGGACGGCCGCGGGTTCGCGTTCACCGTCGACGAGCCCGACGGCATCGCGGTGTGGGTGGCTGACGCCAGCACCGCGGTTGCCGCGCCGGTACCGGGGATTCGCGTGCGCGACGTCCTCGGCGGCGATCCCACCTCGGGCGGTTCCACGGTGCGGTGGTCCAGGGACTCCTCCTCACTCCTCCTGCTCGCCGCGCCTGGCGGGCCGGCCGAACTCCCCGCCGAGCCGATCGAGCCGCAGGTCGAGGAGGCTGCGGGCAAGCATTCGCAGATGCTCACGTTCCAGGACCTGCTGCGGACGAACGCCGACGAGGACATCTTCGAGGCCCTGGCGATGACCGTGCCGCTGCGGGTGGAGCCAGGCACCGGCGCCGCGACGACCCTCGGCCCGCCGGGGCTCTACTACAACCTGACCGACTCGCCAGATGGCCAGCACCTGCTGGTGTACCGGCTCAAGCGGCCATTCTCGTTCCGGGTCCCTTATCCGTACTTTGCCCGCACGGTCGAGGTGTGGTCGGCGGCCGGGGAACTGGAGCGCGTCGTCGCCGACCTGCCGGTCGGCGACGAGGTGCCGCGTCAGGGCGTGCCGACCGGGCCGCGGATGGTGTCCTGGGAGGAGCCGGTACCGGCCAGCCTGATCTGGGCCGAGGCGCTCGACGGCGGTGACCCGAGGGCGGAGGCCGAGCATCGCGACCAGCTGATCAGGCTGGCCGCGCCGTTCGAGGCCGAGCCGCAGATCACGGGGCTGGTCGAGCATCGCTGCCTCGGCTGGTACAGCATGGCCGCACCCGGCCTGCTGCTGATGACCGAGCACGACAGGGATCGCCGGTGGCTGACCACCCGGCTGACCGACCTGTCCTCGCCGGCACCAGGCCGCGTGATCTTTGATCACTCAGCCGACGAGGCTTACCTCGACCCCGGATCTCCGCTGCTCACCGTCGAGCCCGACGGCACCCGGACAGTCCTGCAGGACGGTGATCACATCTACCTGCGGGGCGACGGGGCCAGCCCGGAGGGCGACCGGCCGTTCCTCGACCGGCTAGACCTGACCGACCTGAAGACTGAGCGGCTCTTCCGCTCGCCCGCCGACGGCTATGAGCAGGTGCTCGGCTTCCTAGCTGAGGACCGGGACAGCATGCTGATCTCGCACGAGACCAGGACGAGCCCGCCTAACCTTGCGGTCGCCCGGCTGAGCACTGGCGAACGGACCCAGCTCACCGACTGGCCGGACCCGCACCCGCAGCTCACCGGGATGCAGAAGCGGATGCTGGCCTACGATCGGGGCGACGGAGTGCAGCTGACCGGCATGCTGCACTTGCCGCCTGGCTATGACCCGCGGCGGCATGGCAGGCTGCCGCTGGTCATCTGGGCTTATCCGCATGAGTATGGCGACGCGGCGACGGCCGGTCAGGTGCGCGGCACGACTGAGCGGTTCACGCGACTGACCGCTTCGGAGCCGGTGTGGTTTGTGCTCCGCGGTTTCGCCGTGCTCCAGAACGCCACCATGCCGGTGATCGGCGACCCCGAGACCATGAACGACACCTACGTCGAGCAGATCTCGGCGGCGGCCACCGCGCACGTGAAGGCGCTCACCGAGATGAGCATCGCCGACCCTGGCCGGGTGGCGGTAGGCGGCCACAGCTACGGCGCGTTCATGACGGCGAACCTGCTCGCCCACACCGACCTGTTCGCGGCCGGCATAGCGCGCAGCGGCGCCTATAACCGCACGCTGACCCCGTTCGGGTTCCAGACTGAGCGCCGGAACTTCTGGGAGGCGACGGACGTGTACGACCGGGTCTCGCCGTTCCGCTACGCCGACAAGATCACCGCGCCGCTACTGCTCATCCACGGCGAGCGCGACGCCAACCCCGGCACGTTCCCGATTCAGTCCGAGCGCTTGTTCCAGGCGATACAGGGCAACGGCGGAACCGCGCGGCTGGTGGTCTTGCCGTACGAAAGCCACGGCTACCTGGCCAGGGAGTCGGTCCTGCACGTGCTCGCCGAGCAACTCGACTGGCTGGAGCGGTGGCTGGGCCCTGGCGCGCCCGAGGCCGGCCCGGACGGCGCGGGCTAGCGGACGTGCGCCGTGACGAAGACCCCTCGTTCCCCTGAAGGGCCCGCCGGGGCGCGGACGTGCAGTGTTACTGCCCGCCCGCACCCCAGTGCTGCGACGGCCGCAGGTCAGTGGAGCAGGCGGAGCGTGTTGGTGTCGTCGTCGACGTAGTAGATGCCCGAGCCGTGGGGAGCGACGGCGAGGCCGAACAGGGCGCCTGCGCCGATCGGGGGCGGGGGAGTCCGGTCCAGGAACCGCTGCGCGATCTGCACGCCCGCCGGAGTCGTCTCGACGAGCCGGCCGTCGCCGCCGTTGACGGTGAGGATGTCACCGTTCGGCGCGATGGCCAGTCCGAGCGGCATGTTCAGCTTGCCGCCGGAGGTCACCGTCGTGCCGGTGCCGGCGCTGCCCGGCCGGACCAGCGCATGATGGATCGCGGTGATCGTGGAGTTCTGCGTGTCCGCGACATACAGCGTGTCGTAGCGGCCGAGCCCAAGCCCAGTGGGCCCGAGCACGAACGCCGTCGCGTTCGTCTGCTCGGCGAAGCCAGAGCCGATCTTGGTCGTGGAGACCAGCCGCGGCGCGTGACGACGGCTCAGTACCAGCGTCAGGCGCAGCACGGTGCCACCGTTGACGACCGCGCCGTTCGCCTTCACCGTGCCGTTAAGCACGTTGTCCACGAACAGGTCGACGACCCGGCCGTAGGAGGCCATGGCGGCGTCCCACGGGCCGTTGATGCCGCCGCCGCTGAACGTCTCGGCGACCTTGCCGTTGCGGTTCAGCACGATGAGGCAGCCTGCCTTGGCCGTGGCGGCCATGCCGTTCTTCGACGGCGTGCTGCCAACCACAACCCAGCCGCCGGGCAGCACCTCGAGCGCGGTTGTCAGGCCGACACCTCCAGGGCACTGGCCCGGCAGCGTGCTCGCCTTGATGTCGGCGAACAGCGTCCGGTGGCCACTCGGGCTGATCTGCACGATTGTGCTGCCCGTGCCCTGCAAGTTGTGCTTGTTATTGAAATTGCTGATGAGCACGTTGCCCTTGTGCAGGTGGCCGGTGCTCTGGCGGATCACGAAGATGCCATACGGATTGACATCGCCGTTCGCAGGCACCGTCGACATGATCGTTCGTATATGCAAGAACCGGCTAATAAACGATGGCGGGCTCATGGTTGACGCCCCCGCAACAGGCGCCGCCGCGAGCCCGGCGGTAGTTATGGCCCCAGCTGCTGCGATCGCAGCGACCATGCGATGACGGAACGGCATGCGATGCTCCCTTCGGAGGCTGGCCGGCTGCGGTCAGTCCGGCGACCGCACTTGCCGGGCGGCGCGTCCTTGGCGCGTCGCTCTCTCAGGAACGCATCGCTGACCTGGCCGGTTCAGCCAGGCCGACAGTTCATCGTGGCTGCCACCAGGGGAGTTACGGGTACCGCTCAGCCTGGCGCTGCCAGAGGTGCTGGCGCTAGCAGAGGTGCTGGCGCTACTGGAGGTTCTGGCGCTATTGGAGGTATTGCTGCTGCCGGAGGTACTGCTGCGCCGCCGTCGGGTACTCGTGGATGTCTTCCTTGCCGAACCACACGTCGATCTCGTGCTCGGCCTCGTCCGGGTTACCCGAAGCGTGCACGAGATTGGCCACCGCCAGGTGGTGCTCGTTTGCGTACGCGCGGCTCATGTGCGCGAAATCACCCCTGATGGTGCCGGGCGCGGCCTGATCGGGGTAGGTCGGGCCGACGAGCTTGCGCGTGCACGCGACGGCCTCGACTCCCTCGAGCACAAGCGCGAGCACGGGACCGGTCTGCATGAATTCGGCCATGAGGTTATAGACCTCGGGGCCGAAGCGCTCCTCGAGGTCGAAGTAATGCCGCTTAGTCAGGTCGGCGTCCATCCACACCATCTTCGCGGCGACGACCTTCAGCAGGGCGTCCTCGAAGCGCGCAACTATCCGGCCGACAAGTCCCCTGGCAACAGCGTCGGGCTTGAGCAGCACCAGGGTCCGCTCGACTCCGGTGTCGTCACTCATAACGTTCCTCTCAGTGCGCGTTCCGGGCTTTTGCTTGAGTAGGCGCGCACAGCTTAGCGATGGTCGGTGGCCGGTTGGGCCGCCGCACCAAGATCCCCCGGCGCTAAGCGCCCTCGGACAGCGCGGGTTGGCCATTCCCGCTCGCGCGCGGGCGAGGCAGGATAGGACGAACACCACATCGGCGCTGCTACTGACCCCTATTCTCGCTACTCTCCTAAGAGCCGGGAATCCCGGCCCCCATAACGATTTCAGGGATCCGCCTCCGGGCCTCGCGACAGGTACTTGCGTCTGGGTCCCGGTTAGGCAGTGAAGCTGTGCATGACACCTGGGCAGCCAGGGATCTGCCTGTGCTGGACGCGACCGTAAGCCTGCTTGAGGAGAGCTACATGGTCACGGTCAGCGACATCGCCGCCAAGACGGGGCTTGACGACGCGGCGGTGGCGCGGGCGCTGGAGGCGCTTGATCCGGTCTACGTCGATTTCAGGAAGACGACCACCGGCGGCGATCCTACGTTCTGGTACGTGCTGAAGGTGACGCCGGCTGCCCGGCAGGCCGTCGGACAGTGGCCGACCGCCGAGTCGCTGATAGCGGCACTGGCCCGCGAACTGGCCGCGAGCGCACAGCAGGAGCAGGACGCGGAGCGCAAGGGTCTGCTCACCTATGCCGCCCGGCTGGTCGGAGACACGCTCCGCGATGTGAGCGTAAGGGCCGCCCAGTCGGTGCTCGGGCCGTCAATTGCCCCGGTCCGGTCAGCCGATGAGGATTTAGCGCCCTCGGGACCGCCCGAGTCGGCCTAGCTATCCGCCGCCGCCAGGCCCGTCCGAGCTCGTGTCGCCGCCCGCGGTCGGCGGCCCGTCCGAGCCCGTGTCGCCGCCCGCTGCGGGCGGCCCGTCCGAGCCCGTTGCTGGCAGGACGACTGCGCCCGTCTCGCCGTTGCCCGCGCTCTGTCCGTCCGGACGGACAGAGCTCACCTTCTTCTTCCCCATCCTTCCCTCGGGCGGACGGGTCGGCGGGATCGACGGGCACTCCTCGTGCCTTCGTGGTCCCGACCACAGCGCGGGGACCGCCTCCACCTCGCGCGCTATGGCGTAGGCGGCCTGCTCGTAGTTGACGCGCCAGCCCACGAAGTCGAGCCAGGCGTCGTGCGGCGTTCGCGATTCCCTGATCGGAAAGTCCACTCGCCGCAGGCGGTCGATGGCGTCGAGGAATTCCTCGTAGCTAAGTGAGATGCCGCCACTTGGGTCCGGCTCGTCGGGGACGTCAAAGCCCATGGCCTTGGCGACTTCGCGAAAGCACAGGAATCCAGAGCGCAGGCAGAGCCTGGCCGGTATCTCGATCGAGTACTGTCGTGCGACCTCCGGGGAAATGGACATGATAAGCGCCGCGGAGTCGAGTACGGCGAGCAATGCGGTCACCCAGGACGACAGTGGCCGCGGGGAGCGAAACCTGACCAACGGCAGGTAGGTGGTGTGGCTCTCGGCGACGTCGGCGGCCCAGCGTTCCCAGCCCGCGTACAGATCGGGCAGCGTGTCGAGGGTCGAGACGCCTGTGCCGAGAGCGTAGTACGTCCGAGCAAGCAGTTCCGGTCCCCAGCTGGGAACGCCGGCCCGAGCGTTCAGCAGGGCGACATCGGTCTCGCGCCGGTTGAACGCGGAGTACAGCGTGGGCAGGTAGGCAATCTGCAGCGTGACCGTGATGATCCCGGTGATCGACGCGATGTCGATGATGGTCTCCTCGGCCGCGCCGCGGGCATGGTCGTTGCCGAACTCCCACAGGGCCGGTCCCGCGGTGTGAAAGGCCGAGGTGATGCTGCCGACGAGTGGCCAGAAAAGCAGCGAGAAGCCCAGGAAGAACAGGACCAGCCACGTGGCCAGCTGGCAGATGAGCAGTGTCGCGGCGTGGGTCGACTCAATCCAGTCGCGCTGGCCGTACTCCCTGACGTGCTTGGTCACGGCCACGAAGGCCGCATTGACCAGGCGGTCAATGTACCGGGTAAGCCTGCTCGCGACCGACCGCGGAACGATTAGGGTGCCGATGACGCTTGTGCCGGCGGTGAGGACGATCAGCACGCCGATTGCTGCGGCGACGTCCTTGACGATCAGCGGCGTGACCATGGCTCTCCCTGCGCCGTAGCGACGCAGGGCGCTGCGGCAGAGTAACGCAGCGGCGGGCACGGGCAGATAATCGGGTTGCCTATGGGGCCAGACGGCCGCGAGTTTCGAGACGTTAGAGGTGCATATCCGCCTCGCCTCAGCACGGCCCGGCTGGGCCAAATCCGGCAAATGCGATCCTAACGGTGAGGCGCCCCGCCCGCCGGCCGGCTAGCTCCCTGAGCGCGCGCCAGTCTCCACCAGCCAGGCGACAACCTCGCGCTGGTGCTTCGAGCGGGCCGCGTCCAGTGGAGTCTCGCCCGACCAGGGTGCGGGCCAGTTCAGTTCGGCGCCATGTGCCGCAAGGTACCTAGCCGCCGGCAGCTGGCCGGCTCGGCAGGCGTTCCAGAACGCCATCGTCAGCTCTTCCTGCCCGGCCGGCGGACTCGCCTCGGCTAGTGACGTCAGAACCGGCATCAGCCCCAACGCCGCGGCATGCGAGAGTCCGACTTGCGCCCCGCGCTCGACGAGCCGGCGCAACGCTGCCCACTGCGCGTACCCGAGCGCGGACTGGGCTGCCGGACCGCCGTCGATCGAAGAACCCGGGTGCTCGATATCCGCGCCGGCGTCGAGCAGCACGTCGATCAGCTCGACGTCGTCGTTGCTCGCGGCCCAGTGCAGCGCGGTCTCGTGGTGCCACATACCGATGGCGTGGGCATCAAGGTCAGCGCCGGCGGCAACGAGCAGGCTCACGATGGCTGCGGCGTTCGGCCGGTGACCAGGAGCGTCGGCGAACAAGTGCAGCGGCCAGTATGAGTTGATCCTGCTCGTCGCGAGGGCGGGCTCGGCCGCCAGCAGCGCTCGCACCTGCTCGACATCGCCGGTCTTCAGCGCGGCCGCCAACTTGAACACACGCGGATCAGGATCGCTCTCCGGCCCCGGCTTCGGGTCCGGAGCGGCGGCGGGTGGCTGCCGTTCGGTCAGTTGCGAGCCGAACAGCAGCAGGTTGCCATCCGGATCAATGTGCGCCAGCTCATGCATCCCGTAGTCGGTGTCACGCGGTAGACGGCCCTGCCCGGCGCCGGCCGCCTCGAACTCCGCGGCCAGCTCGTCGGCGTCGTCGACGCCGATGTACACCCACGTCGCGGTGCGAGCGGGATCGTGATCTGGCTTGAGTGCGAAGTGCAATTCGATCCCGTCCCTGGTCGCGATCGCGAAGTCGGCGTCCGCAATCGAGGACCAGCCCGCAGCGGCAAAGGTGAAGCCGAGGCGACGGTAGTGCTCACCCGTACGGGCCATGTCGGTAGTCGGCATCCCCGGAGCAACTCTGAGCAGTCGCCCGAGCGGTACGGCATGGCCCTTTTCCACACCCGCAACCGTAGCGAGACAGTTATCAATAGTCAATTAGCTTGTCAGTCAAGTCGCTTACCTAGTGTTCGCGGGTCGCGCAGATGCTCGCGTAGTGCTGACAGGTCGGCCAGCGGGCCAAGGTGCCGAAGCTTCTCGCGGTTGATGATCGACCGGATTGTCTGGATCTGGCCGTCAGCGATGTCGACCTGAAACACGCTGATCAATTCGCCGCTCGGGGCGATGACGAGCGCGCCCGGCTGGCCGTTGACGTGGGCAGGCCGAAGGACGCCGCCCACGTCGCCTAGCTGGGCGGCGATCCCCGCGAGCAGGCGGCTAGCGTTGGCCCGGCCGGAAATGGCCCGCGGCCAGGTCGGCGACACCCCGCCGCTGTCGCCGTAGACGGTGACATCGGCGGCGAGCATCGTCACGAGGCCGTCCATGTCGCCGCGGCTGACCGCGTCGAAGAACCTGGCGGCCAGCTCGTCCCGCTTCTGCTCGGATGCCTCGAACCGGGGACGGTGCTCGTCGACGTGCTGACGGGCCCGGTGCGCAAGCTGGCGGCAGCTCGCCTCGCTGCGGCCGACGATGCGGGCGGTCTCGTCGTAGCCATAGCTGAACACGTCGTGCAGCAGAAACACGGCCCGCTCCACCGGCGTCAGGCGTTCGAGCAGCAACAGGAAGGCTATCGACAGCGAGTCCGCCTGCTCGGCCAGGTCCGCCGGGTCGGCGGCCGGGCGGCCGAGGGTGGCCGGCCCGGTGACCAGCGGCTCGGGCAGCCAATGGCCGACATAGGACTCGCGCCGGACCCTGGCCGACCGCAGGTGGTCGATGCACAAGCGGGTCGTGACCGCCGACAGGTAGGCCTTGGGAGACTCCGGCCGGCGCGGGCCTGCCGTCGCCTGGTGGTAGCGCAAGAACGCCTCCTGCACGATGTCCTCGGCCTCGGACACGCTGCCGAGCATGCGGTAGGCGATCGAGAACATCAGCGGCCGGAGCTGTTCGAAGGCCTCCCCGGTTGCGGCGCCGCCCGCGCCGGCTGAATCCGGGACCGGCGCCATGTCAGGCCGCCTCGTCGAGTTCGGCCGGCACGGCCCGGTCGAGGCCGCGCAGGAATCCGTCTCGCCAGGTCGGCCAGATCGGCTGCCAGCCGAGCTCGCGCTTGGCTTTGGCGTTAGAGCTACCGCGGACCTGGGTCATCACGGAGATGCCGACCTCGCCGCCGAGCAGCCGCCCAAGCCAGGCCGGGACGCGGCGGGGCGGCTTCGCGCCCGCGCCCTTTGCCATCACCGGCAGCCACTGCGCGACTGTTGCGGGCTCGTCGTCGACGATGTTGTACACCCCGGGCGTCCCGGCCGCCATGGCCAGCACGGTTGCCTCGGCCGCGTCGGTGACGTGCAGGAACGACCACACGCCCGCGCCGTCGCCGATCACTGGCATCTGCCTGCGCCGCAGCAGCGCAGTGAAGGCCTCCGACGCACCGGGGCCGTACAAGCTGCCGTAGCGCAGCACGACGCCGGGCACGGGCGAGTCCTGCACCGCCCGCTCCAGGTACTTGATCGCGGAGATCGACTCCGCTTGCGCGGCCGGCGGATTGGGGTCGAGAGCGTCAGCCTCGGTCTTCACCGGCCCGCCTGACCGAGCGTTCGGCCAGCCCGCGTAGCTCTGGGCGATGAAGCGGCGCACCCCCTGCGCGGCCGAAGCCGCGAGCAGGTGATCAAGCCCGGTGGTTCGCAGGCGATTGGTGGCCGCGAACGAGCGGTCGAAGCGGCGCAGACTCAGGTTCGCCGGGATCGCGGTCATCTCGTGAATGACGACATCCGGCTCCGCCCGCGCGACGGTCTGGCCGACCGCGTCGCCGTCGAGCCCGTCGAGCAGGTACGGCTCCGAGCCGGCGGCCCGCAGCGAATCCATCTTGTCCTGGCTGCGAGTCGTCGCGCTGACCTGGTGCCCGGCCGCGATGAGCCGCGGCACCAGCTGCCGGCCGACTGCTCCAGTTGCTCCGACCACTAGCACGCGCATCGCGAGTTCCGCCCCTTCGGCTACTCGTTCCGAATCAATCACACGCCAAGACGAAATACGACGGCGGCCTGTGACAGGGGAACGGTGCTCATTTGGGAACGAGGCGCGGCCCAGGCCCCTCAATGCCCGCTACCTCGCGTCCTCCTCGCCGAATTCGGCGCGAACCCCAAGCAGCCTTACCGGGCGCCGGTCAGTGAATTTCTCCAGCGCGGCCAGCGCTCCCTGCTCGATCACGGCCCGCTCGCTGGTGGGTTCGGCGAGCGGCACTCCATGCGTGCTGGTGAAGAATGGCTTGTACCTGACTTTCACGACAATCCGGATCGCTGGCCGCCGCTCCGCCAGGACGTCGCCGGTCACCTGCCCGGCGATCTTGACAACCTCGCTCCGGACCTCGTCCCAATCGGTGAGGTCCTGCTGGAACGTCACCTCGCGGCTGCGGGACTTGGGCACGTACGGATCGGCGCTGACCTCGGTCGAGCCGATCCCGCGCGCGACCAGCACCAGCCACGGCCCGTTCGTCGGCCCAAAGCGGGCGGCCAGCGCGGCCACGTCCGCGCTCGCCAACCCGGCGACCGTGCGGATGCCGAGTTCCTCCAGCTTGTGCGCGGTCTTCGCGCCGATGCCCCACAGGGCGCTGGCGGGCTGGTCGCCAAGCACCTCGAACCAGTTCTGCGACGTCAGCCGGAACACGCCGGCTGGCTTACCGAAGCCCGTGGCTAGCTTGGCCTGGAGCCTGTTTTCGCCGATGCCGACGCTGCACTCAAGCCGGGTGGCTGCCGCGACCCGGTCCTGCACCTGCCGGGCGAACGACTCTGGGTCGTCGGTCTCGACCGCGAGGAAAGCCTCGTCCCAGCCCATCACCTCCACGGCCGGGGCAAGCTCGTGCAGCACGGTCATAACCTCGGACGAGGCCGCCTCATACGCGGGCTTGTCCACGGCCAGGAACACGGCGTCCGGGCAACGCCGGGCTGCCGTGCGCATTGGCAGCCCGGAATGCACGCCATAGGCACGGGCCTCGTAAGAGGCCGTGGAGACCACGCCGCGCTTGGCCGGATCGCCGTCGCCGCCGACGACGACCGGCCGTCCGTGAAGTTCGGGATGACGCAGCACCTCCACGGCCGCGATGAACTGGTCCAGATCCACGTGCATGATCCAGCGCCGAACCTCAGCCACGCCTCAGTATCGCAGCCAAGACAATTCCGCTGGTCACGCCTCAGTGCTGCAAGGTGCGGCCGCGGCGCGCGCCCGCGGCGGCACGCGGTCGACCACGGCCGGCGGCGTAATCGGGCGCTGAACGTGCAGCCGGAGCCGCAGCCGCCGTAGTCGGCGGATCGACCCGGACATGGCCGCGATGGCCTCACCGCGGCGCCGGTCGGCGGCACGCTGCTCGGCGAGCGTGTGGGCCCGCTCTATTTCCCACTGCTGGTAACTGTGGTACGGCATCATGGCTGTCTGCCTCCTGATTACTTTTGTGTTTATCGTTAGAGCAACGAACGGCTGCGCCCCAGATGGACAGCCGCGGCTAAGCTCACCGAGGTGGCGGGTCATGGCCGAACACGGGCGACCGAGGTGCTTGCCAGGAGCGGCATCCCGCACTCCGTGCATCGCTACACCCACGACCCGCGGCATCCTTCCTATGGTCAGGAGGCCAGCGAGGCTCTCGGCGTGCCACCCGAGCGGGTTTTCAAGACGCTGGTCGCCGACATCGACGGC
>JASHUG010000455.1 GCA_030040155.1 Streptosporangiaceae bacterium
GGGGCATGGCCGGCTACGACGCGTTCCTCCTGCTGTCCTTCGGCGGCCCCGAGGGCCCAGACGATGTCATCCCGTTCCTGCGCAACGTCACGGCCGGCCGGGAAGTGCCGCCGGAGCGGCTGGCACACGTGGCCGAGCACTACTACCGCTTCGGCGGGGTCAGCCCGATCAACCAGCAGTGCCGGGACCTGCTCGCCGCGGTCGAGAAGGAGTTCGCCGCGACCGGGATCAGCCTCCCGGTCTATTGGGGAAACCGCAACTGGCAGCCGTACCTGGCCGACACGGTGCGGCAGATGGCAGCCGACGGGGTGACTCGCGCGCTGGCGTTCGCGACGTCCGCGTACAGTTCGTTCTCAAGCTGCCGTCAGTACCTCGGCGACATCGAGGCAGCCCGCGCGGCCGTCGGGTCGGCCGCCCCGCAGGTCGACAAGCTCAGGCAGTTCTTCAACCACCCTGGCTTCATCGAGCCGAACGCCGATGCCGTCGCCGCGGCAGCCAGCTCGCTCGGGCCGGCCTTCGCCGGAAGCTGGGACCTGGTCTTTACCGCGCACAGCATCCCGGTCGGGATGTCGCAGGCCAGCGGGCCGCCGGGGGGGCCGTGGCCGACGGGCGCGGGCGGGCCAGCCGGTGGCGCGTATCCGGCGCAGCTCGCCGATGCGGCTGGCCTGGTCGCCTCGATGGCGGGTTACGACCGCCCCTGGCGGCTGGCCTACAACAGCCGCAGCGGGCCGCCCTCGGTCCCGTGGCTGGAGCCGGACATCAACCATTGCCTGGAGGAGATGGCGGCGTCCGGATCGCAGGCCGTGGTCGTATCGCCGATCGGATTCGTCAGCGACCACATGGAAGTCAAGTTCGACCTCGACGTGGAGGCCGCTGGGACCGCGGAGCGGCTCGGGCTCAGGTTCGCGAGGGCGGCCACTGCCGGGACTGACCCGCGGTTCGTGTCCATGATCGCGGACCTCGTTCGCGAACGGATCGACGGTGCGGAGCCGGCCGCGCTTGGCAGCTTCGGGGTCGGGCCGCAGTCCTGCCCGGCCGGGTGCTGCGGCCCCACGTCGACGCTGCTCAGCGCGCGCCGGCCAGTGACGGCCCCATGAGCCCGGATGCGGCCGAACTGCTTGAGCTCGCCTCATCGGCGGCCCAGGAGGCGGCGGAGTTGCTGCTGAGCCGGCATGACCAGGTGCGCGTCGTCGAGACCAAGTCGAGCCCGACCGACGTCGTGACCGAGATGGACGGCCCGGCCGAGGAACTGATCAGGCACCGGATCCTTGCGGCCAGGCCGGCCGACGCGATCCTCGGCGAAGAAGGCGGCCAGACCGGTGCCGACAGCCAGGTGCGCTGGATCGTGGACCCGCTCGATGGGACTGTGAACTATCTCTACGGCCTGCCCGAATGGGCGGTGAGCATCGCCGCCGAGGTCTCCGGGACAGTGGTGGCGGGAGTGGTCTGCGCCCCGCTGCAGCGCAACACGTACAAGGCCATGCTCGGCGGCGGCGCCTGGCTGCACTCGGGCTGGGGGCCCGCGCCGGTCCGGCTGTCGTGCAACACCGGTGTGGACCTAGCGGACGCGCTGGTGGCCACGGGCTTCGGCTACATGGCCGAGCAGCGCGCGGACCAGGGCGCGGTGGTCGCCCAGCTCTTGCCGCGGGTGCGCGACATCAGGCGCGCGGGCGCCGCGGCGATTGACCTGTGCTCACTGGCGGCAGGCCGGGTAGACGCGTACTACGAGAGCGGCGTGCACTACTGGGACATCGCGGCCGGCGGGCTGATCGCGCGCGAGGCGGGCGCACGCGTGGGCGGGCTGCACGGACGCGACGCCGGTCCGGCCCTGACGCTCGCCGCGAGCCCCGTGCTGTTCGAGCAGCTGCACGACCTGCTGGCCGGCCTGTGGACCGGATCGGCCGGGGAAAGCTAGCTCCTGCTCAGGGTGCCGCTGGCAGACGGCCCAGGCGAGTCGGTGAAATTGAACTGGACTGAACCAGACCCGGCCTTGGTCAGGGTCACGGTGCCGGGGAAGCACGGCCCTGTCGACACGCTCTGGCTCAGGGTCAGTTGCCGCGTTGCCTTAGCCGTCAGCCGCAGCGTGCCGCGGCAGTTCAGGTTGCTCCCCGAGTAGCTGATCGAGCCGACGCTGCTGCCTGAGTTCAGCCTGATGGTCACGTTGTAGCTGCTATCGGGCTGCGAAACCAGGCCGCTCCAGCTGCCGGCGAACGCCGAAGGGATAACCGCGGTCGGGGTCGGGGTCGGGCTCGGCGAGCCCGACCCGGCCGGTGCCGACGCCGTGGGGTCGATGTCTTTGGTGTTGCCGCTGGCCGCTCGCGGCGGCGTTCCGGTGTTCTGCACCAGGTGCACGACGAGCAGGACCAGGAGCGCGCAGACCAGCACGCCCCCGGCGATCAGTAGCTGTCCGGCTCGCCGGCGCCCGAGCGGCTGCTGGTGGGCCCCATGCCGGTCCTGCGACGGCACGGGAGCGTGCGCGGCCTGCCGATGGCTGTCGTCGGCCGCGTGGCCGCGCCTGGTGACCACCGGCCTGGACCCGCTGCCCCGGTCCGACGGCCGCACGCCAGCGTGGGCCTCGGCCGGCCGGATCGGCCTCTGACCGGTCGCGTGGGCACCGGCGGCGTGGACGCCCGTCGGCCTCGGACCGCTTGGCCGGTCGAGCGGCCTCGGACCGCTCGGCCGGTCGAGCGGCGCTCGGCCGGCTGGGGGACGATCGTTTGCCTGGCGCCCGCCAGGCGCGACGGCGGTCGGCCACTCGGTCCTTGGCCATGGCACGGCCGGCCTCCCGAGAGTGGCCTGGTCGTCATCCTGTCTGGCCCTCGGGTCTCCGCCCGGCACGGCCCGGCGAGTCCCTTCCGCAAGCACGCCTGCGGGCGGGTCCTGGTCACCGATCAGCGCGATCACGGCGGCCCGTGCGGCTGGCCGCTCGGCCGGACTCGCGGTCAGGCACTCCATCACGACATCACGCAAGGGCGCGGGCAGCACATCGAGGTCGCCGATGGTCGCAGGCGGCTTGCCCGAGGCCGCGAACACGACCGTCTGCGCCCATGCGGCCATGTCCGCCGCCGGCGTGGCCGCGCCGTAGGGCGGAGTTATGCCGAACTCGACGACGCGCGGCCCGGCCGCAGTCATGATCACGTACTCGGGCCCGAAGTTTCCGTGGACCAGGCCGGCCAGGTGAATGGAGGCCAGCCCCGTGGCCATGCCGACGGCAGCCGCCTCCACCGCGGGTCCATCCAGGATGCCGTCCGTGGATATGACCTCAAGCAGGGACATGCCGGGCACATACTCGCTAATCAGGAATGCGTCGTCGCCGTCCACGCCAGCGTCGAGAATCCGCGCCGCGCAGAAGGGCGGCACCCGCTTGGCGACGGCGGCCTCGGCGGCAAAACGGTCCCGCGCGGCGGCATCCTTGGTCCACTCGCTGTGCAGCACGCTGATCGTGACTTCGGAGCCGTCGGCACCGGCACCCAGGTAGATGGGCCCTTCGGCGGGAATCCCGATGATCCGCCCCACCAGCCGGTACCGGCCAACCCGCCTGGGGTCGCCGGGCTGCAGCGGCGATTGGTGAGGCATGGAGGAACTCCGGGCGTGGGCATGCACGTGGAACTCGTTGTGCGGTTCGCACCATAACGCACTATGTGCAAGGCACTGCGCTGAATCGACTAAGTTACTCCAAAGTAAATGGCGGTGCCAGTGAATCTGCGGATCTCGGTGAGCCGGGAATGCGTGGGTACGGTAGGGAAGCCCTGACTGGCCACCGCGACACGCCTCGCCTGGCTGGGGGACGGTTGGTGTACTGCGGCGCTGGACGTGGCAGAATTCCCCGCCGGATTCGGGCACAACCGAGGCCTCCCGAGCGTTACAACCGCGCGAACGGGTTAGTGAGATGGAGGGGTTAGAGCCCACATGGCTACCGATTACGACAGCCCGAGGAAGACAGACGACGAGCTAACCGAGGACAGCCTGCAGGAGCTGCAGGCACGCCGGATGGACAAGTCCTCGACGGCGATTGACATCGACCCTGATGACATCGCCGAGTCGCTTGAACTGCCGGGGGCTGATCTTTCTAACGAGGAGCTCTCGTTTCGGGTGATCCCGAGGCAGGCCGACGAGTTCACCTGCTCGAGTTGTTTCCTTGTGCATCACCGCAGCCAGCTTGCCGAGACTCGCGGCGGGCAGATGGTCTGTCGGGAGTGCGCCGCCTGACCTGCGGAAAAGCAGACGGACGCGCATATGCCCAGGACCGGGCTAGGCATGCCACCGGGACGGTGCCGACAGACGTCGGCCACCCGGCCCCCGGTGGCGCGTGCCTTTGATGCCTGCATCCCCAGTAGCCCGAAATAGATATATTTGAAGTACTAAGCGTGAGCAGTATCTGGTTTTCCGGTAGCGCTGTGGCTGTGCCAGAGCCACAGCGCTACCTCATCTTCGCCGCCCCGCGACGGGTCCAGAGCAGAGACGGCAGGCGGCGCCGGACGGGTCGTGGCAGCCCGCGGAGCCGGGCCCAGATGCGGCCGCCCAGCACGGCCGCGAGCAACCCCGCGACAACCGCGAGCGGCGGCGACCCGGTGAGCGCCAGTCCTGCGGTGCACCCGGCCAGCACCGTCAGCAGAGCTACCCAGGCCAGGACTGAGACTGCGAGCCTGGTCAGCGCGACCTCGGCGTTCTGGCCGAACACGGTGCTCGCGGGAGCAGACCGCGCCGCCTGCAGGAAGAATCCCGCCGCCGCCCGCTCGTCCCTGGCGCGCAGGCTAATGAGGCCGAGCTCGTTAAAAGCCCCCGCGTTGGCCGGATCGATGGCCAGCGCTGCCTGCTGGCTGGCCCTGGCGTGGTCGAGGCGGCCCGCGCCCAGCGCCACCTTCCCGGCCGTCACGTGCACGTCCGGCTCGCCGGGCGCGATGAGCAGCGCTGCGGCGCTGGCCTGGCCGGCCATGTCCTGACGCCCGGCCGCCACGGCGGCCTGGGCCAGGCAGATGTGCGACTGCCAGAAGTGCGGCGCGAGGTTGCGCGCGCGGACCGCCGCGGCGAGGGCATCATCGGCTCGGCCGAGCCCCATCAGGGCGGTGCTGGCCAGCCGGTACGGCCAGTCGTCGGCCGGGTCGAGTTCGCTGGCGCGGCGGGCCGCCACCACGGCCGCGGCTTCGTTCCCCCCGCCTAGCTGCGCACGTGACAGCAGGCACCAGGCCCGGCCGTGGTCTGGGGCGGATGCCACGACCGCGGCAAGGACGCGGGTGGCGTCGGCGAACCGGCCCAGGTCGATCATCGCGGCAGCCCGGCTGAGGTCGGCCGCAGGCACTGTCACCCGGGCCGCCCGGCCCTCACAGCATCTTCCGCTTCTTCAGGTACGCCGCCAGATCGTCATAGGCGCCCCCCTCGTTGGCGAACAGCGCGACGTTGCGGGCCGACTCGAACCAGGCGGCGATCGACGGCCTCACCTGCGCGGCCGCTGCCGCGAGGTCGTCTTGTCCGATCAGCCTGGCTTGCCCGGAACGGGCCGAGTCCAGCAGGGCGAGCTCGGCCGCGGACTCGCAGACGTGGGCAATGTCGGCGGCCGAGTAGCCGTCGGTCATGGCCGCCAGCTTGGTCAGGTTGATCCCGCCGACGGGCCGGTCCTTCAGGTGGAACCGGAAGACCGCCTCACGGGCCTGTGCGTCGGGCGGCAGCACGAGCAGCGTCCGGTCGAACCGGCCGGGCCGCCGCAGGGCGCTATCGACGTCCCATGGGTGGTTGGTGGCGGCCAGCACGAAGACACCGTCGTTGCCCCCGGTCACGTCGTCCAGTTCCAGCAGCAGCTGGTTGACCGCGCTGCGCATCGGGGTGTTCCGCAGCTGGCTGCGCTTCTGTCCGATCGCGTCCACCTCGTCAAGGAACAGCACGCAGGGCGCGCTCCGCCGGGCGATGGCGAACATCTCCCTGATGTTCCGCTCGCTCGACCCGATGTACATGTCGACGACGTCCGCGAACGAGACCGCCAGGAACCGGGCGCCTAGCTCACCGGCCACGGCGCGGGCGATGAATGTCTTGCCGCAGCCGGGCGGCCCGTACAGAAGCAGCCCGCCGCGCAGGCTCTTGCCGTACAGCTTGCGCAGCTCGGGATTGCGCATCGGGGCCAGGAACGCCGCCTCGAGCCTGGCCTTGACCTCGGCCAGGCCCGCTACGTCGGCCAGGCGCAGGCCGGGCTTTTCCGCGTCGTAGGCCGGTGCCTCGCCCTCGGGCTGCTCGGCGGCCGAGCCGTCCGGGCTCACGAACATCGGCGGCAGCACGTCCCGCAGTTCGGACTCTGCTTGCGCCCAGTTGAACTCGCCGGCCTGCGCTGGAGCCTGGTCCCTGTCCGCGGCCTCCGCCTGGGCCTGCACGCCGTCCGGCGGCGAGATCTCCTGGGTCAGGTCCGCCTCCCCGTCGGTCTCGGTGGACGCGGGCGCCGACCCGGCTTGCCGAGCCGGGCCAGCTTGCCGAGCCGGGCCGAGCCCGGCGAGCATGCCCAGCGCCTGGATGTTTGCCGGATCCGCTTGCAGAACCGCACCGAGCTGGCTGATCGCTTCCTCGCGCAGGCCCGCGGCCAGCAGCATGCTCGCCAGGTGCAGTCGGAGGCCGAGATCGTCGGGTAGCGCCGCAACCGCCTTGCGGAGGCTCGCGATCACGACAGGATCGGCGTCCATGGCTCACCTCGGCGTCGTTCGGCTGAGTCGGGCGAATGCCCAATTTTATGGGTGTTTGCCGGACGTCGGGCGTAGAACTACCCAACGCCCGCGCCGATGAGTGTGAAGTAGGCATGGTTTCAGCCCGGCAAAACCCCCGCAAAACGCCTCAGCAGCGATACCAACTTCACACTCATGGCCGGTAATTGCGCCGCCAGCCGGCTCGCGGCGCGGCGCAGACCGACAATTGGGATGAGTCCGGTCGGCGGGCGGCGGCTGGCGGTTAGCGGGGCTAAGCGACGAAGCTGTACATACCCGCACGCCGACGGAGGAGACGCCCGTGACACGACACCTGCGCATAGCTGACCTGACCACGTTTGCCGTGCCCGGACAGCCGGCGCTAGCGCCCGACGGCAGCCAGATCGCGTACGTGCTCAGCACCGTCGATGCGGAGGACGACCGGACGGTCAGGACGCTGTGGCGGGTCGGTGCGGTGGCGGGGGAGCCGGAGCAGCTGACGCGGGGGCGGGCCGATTCGGCGCCGGCCTGGTCCCCCGACGGGACCAGGATCGCGTTCCTGCGTGCTCAGGACGGCCCGGCGCAGGTCTGGCTCCTGCCCGCCAGCGGCGGCGAACCCGAGCAGCTCACGACGCTGACCCTCGGAGCCGGCGCACCGGCGTGGAGCCCGGACGGCTCGAAGATCGCGTTCACCGCGCCGGTGGATATGCACGCCGCCGCGGGAGAGGACGACAAGGCCAGGGACCGGCGGTCGGCGGCGCCCATCGTCGCCGACCGGCTGAATTACCAGTCCGACGGCGCGGGCTTGCTCCGCACGATCCGCAGCCATCTGCATGTCGTCGACGTGGACACGCGGCAGTGCCGGCAGGTGACCAGCGGTGACTGGAACGCGGACCAGCCCTCGTGGGCGCCGGACTCGATCCGGCTGGCCTTCGCCGCGGGCACGGCGCCCGACTCCGACCTCACCATGCGAGCACCGGTCTACGTCCTGGACGTGTCCGATCCGATGGCCGAGCCCGAGCTGGCCGGCCTGCCGGATGGCACGGGCGGCCGTACTACCTGGACGGCCGATGGGCTCGCTCTGCTTGTCGTTGGCACGGTCGGGCGGCCGGTGGGTCACGCCGGGCTGCTGCGCGTTCCCCTCGACGGCGGCCAGACGACGAACCTGGCGCAGTCGCTCGACCGCAACGTCATGCCAGGCGGAGCTGCCTATCCAGGCGCGGTTCCGCAGCTGGCCGGGGACGGGCAGACCATCCTGTTCTGCGTGCGGGACCGAGGCTGCAGCCATGCCTACGCGGTGACGCAGGACGGCTCGCCCCGGCCCGTCGTGACCGGAGCGGGGCGCGTTGTCGCCGGCCTGTCGGTCGTCGGGGGCACGGTGGCGGTCGCGCTGGCCACCCCTGCCTCGTTCGGCGAGATCGTCACGGTCGACCTGGCCACGGGCGAGGAGACCGTCCGCACCCGGCACGGCGGGAGCCTCGATGAGATCGAGCTCTTCGCGCGCGAGGAGCGGGAGTTTGCGATCTCCGACGGCACGACCGTGCAGGGCTGGCTGATCCGTGACCCTGCGGCTGCACGCCCCCAGCCCCTGCTGCTGGACATTCACGGCGGGCCGCACAACGCATGGAACGGGGCGGCCGACCCCGTCCACATCTACCACCAGGAGCTTGCCGCCAGGGGCTGGGCCATCCTGCTGCTCAACCCGCGGGCCAGCGACGGGTACGGCGAGCGGTTCTTCAACGCGGCGCTCGGCGGGTGGGGACTCGCCGACGCGCGGGACTTCCTGGAGCCCATCGACGTGCTCGCAGCGGAAGGGCTGGCCGATCCCGGACGGCTCGCGGTGACCGGCTACAGCTACGGCGGTTTCATGACCTGCTACCTGACCAGCCGCGACCGCCGGTTCGCCGCTGCGGTCGCCGGCGGCGTCGTGAGCGACCTGGTCAGCGTCGCCGGCACGTCGGATGCCGGGCATTTCCTCAGCGAGTTCGAGCTAGGCGGCCAGCCCTGGGCCGAGCAGGCTGCCTATGCGGGCATGTCACCGTGGGCTCAGGTCACGAACGTGCGGACGCCGACGCTGATCCTGCACGGGGCTGCCGACGTTCGCTGCCCGATCGGCCAGGCCGAGCAGTGGCACACGGCGCTGTACGAGCGCGGCGTCCCTACCAAGATGGTCCTGTACCCGGACGCGTCGCACCTGTTCATCCTCAACGGCAAGCCGTCGCACCGGATGGACGTCAACCACCGGGTCGTGGACTGGGTCGAGCAGTATGCGACCGGCCCGGCGGGCCCGCGCCGTCCGCGCATCGACGCCGCCCACTGGCAGCGCCGGCTGACCGCGCTGGCCGCCAAGCACCGCGTGCCCGGAGCGGCGCTCGGCATCCTGCGGGTCAGGCCCGGCCGGGAGGACGAAGTGGTCGAGCTGGCCTGCGGCGTGCTCAACAAGGACACCGGCGTCGAAGCGACTGCCGACTCGCTGTTCCAGATCGGCTCGATCTCGAAGGTCTGGACCACGACCGTCGTTATGCAGCTTGTCGACGAGGGACTACTGGACCTCGACGCGCCTATCGCAGACGTGCTGCCTGAGCTCCAGCTCGCCGATCCGGACGCCACCAGGCACGTGACGATGCGTCATCTGCTGACCCACACCAGCGGGATCGACGGCGACGTCTTCACCGACACCGGGCGCGGCGACGACTGCGTCGAGAAGTACGTGGCCCGGCTGGCCGAGTTCGCGCAGAACCACCCGCTCGGCGCGACGTGGTCGTATTGCAATTCGGGCTTCGCCCTGGCGGGGCGCGTCATCGAGAGGCTGACCGGCGGCAGCTGGGACAAGGCGATGCGCGACCGGATTTTCGGCCCGCTCGGCCTTGAGCACACGGTGACGCTGCCGGAGGAAGCCCTCCTGTACCGGACCGCGGTCGGGCACGTGAGCGAGGACGCCGAAGACCCGGTCAGGGCGTCAGTCTGGAGCCTGCCGCGATCGCTCGGCCCGGCGGGCATCATTTGCTCCAGCGCCGCCGACGTGCTCGGGTTCGCCCGCCTGCACCTGACTGGCGGACTCGCACCGGACGGCACCAGGCTGCTGAGTGAGGGCAGCGCCGCCGCGATGGCCGACAGGCACGCCGATGTGCCGGACAAGCACACACTCGGCGACTCGTGGGGGCTCGGCTGGATGCGGTTCGGCTGGGACGGTCACCGGCTGATCGGACACGACGGCAACACGATCGGACAGTCCGCATTCCTCCGGCTCGTGCCTGGCGAAGGGCTCGCGGTCACGCTACTGACCAACGGCGGCGGAACCAGCGACCTGTACCAGGATCTCTACCGGGAGATCTTCGCCGAGCTCGCCGGCATCGACATGCCCCGGCCACTTGGCCCTCCGGCCACCCCGGTCCAGGTGGACGCGCAGCGGCACGTGGGTGTCTACGAGCGGGCCGGGGCCCGCCTGGAGGTCCTGTTGTCCGGTGACGGCCCGGTGCTGCGGACGACCGTCACCGGCCCCCTGGCCGAGCTGAGGTCCGAGCCCACCAAGGAGTACGCGATGGTGCCGGTCGAGACGGACCTGTTCGTCATCAGGGAACCGCGCTCCCAGACCTGGAGCCCGGTGACGTTCTACGAACTGGGTACCGGCGCGCAGTACCTGCACTTCAGCCTGCGGGCTACTCCGAAGGTGAGCTGAGGTGGACTGGTCCTGAGGACGCCGGGGTCGCAGGGCAGGGTAAAGTCACGGCCGTGACTGACGAGAGCGCCGTGGCAGGCGGCGGCACGGAGACAGACAGCAACGACTGGCGCGTGACGGTCGCGCTCCGCGAGTCCGGGCAGGCCGGGCACGCGGCGGCGTCGCTGAGCACCCACACGGTCGAGCGCGAGGTACACGAGCGCCTGGGCGGCCGGGTGGTGGTCGGCACCGATGGGGGCGACGAGCTGTTCCTGTACACGCACACCAGGGAGGCCGCGGCGGCTGCTCGCCAGTCGGTCAGCGAGGTACTCGCCAGCCACGGCATCCAGGCGGAGTACACAACCGAGCGCTGGCACCCTGTCGCTGAGGAGTGGGAGTCCGCTGATGAGCCGTTGCCGGACACACCCGCGGAGGTGGCCGCCGAGCGGAGCTCACTGGACGCCGAGGAGACGGCCGAGTCGTTCAAGTCGGGCATCGCGCTCTTCGAGGTCCGCGTGCAGGTGCCCCGCCATCGTGAGGCCGTGGCGCTGGCGGACCGACTGGCGGCCGAGAAATACTCGGTCGTGCGCCGGTGGCGGTTCCTGGTAGTCGGGGCCAATAACGCCGATCAGGCGGAGGAATTCGCCGCCAAGATCCGGCAGGAGGCGCCAGCCGACGCAGTGGTCACGACCGAGGAGGTCGGGCCGAGTCGCCCGTACACCGTCTTTGAGCTGGCGGCGGGGTCGGGCCTGTAGCTGGCGGCGGGGTCGGGCATGTAGCTGCCGGCCGGCCCTGGCCTGTCGCTGACGGACCGGTCTGGTCGAAGCCCCGGAGGGTCAGGCCGCCAGAACCGCCGCGTGGCCGCGCAGCTGGTGCAGCGTCCAGCCGCGGCCTGCCGGGTCGAGTGACCGCGTGTGCTGGGTGAAGATCTCCGCCGCACGGCGGTAGGACATCCGGCCCCGGCCGGTCAGCGGACACACATCGATGGCGCTCGTCCCGGCGGGGGCGCGCCGGTCGGTCAGGA
>JASHUG010000456.1 GCA_030040155.1 Streptosporangiaceae bacterium
GGCTCCCCAGTGCCAGTCGTGAAACGGGCAGGCGATGGAGTCGCCCTTGATCGTGCCGCGACTCAGGTCGCCGCCCATGTGCCGGCAGTAGCCATCTAGAACGTGCAGGTCGCTGTCGGCGCCGGCGAACACCACCAGCTTGGTGCCGAATGCCTCGACCGCGTGCGGGCTGCCGTCCCTGAACGGCTCGGCCAGGCCCAGGCAATGCCAGCCGCGGGCAAACCTGGTCGGCGGCGCACCGGCGTCGATGCTCCGCACTCCGGCCCGCTCGTTCATCGGTCCCTCCAAGCAGCGCGGCGACCCGCAGCTCCATGCGGTCCGCTACCCCTAGACTAGAACATGTTCTAGTCTAGGGGTATTGTTCAGCGCGCTGTGGTCGTCGCTCTGGAGGTACCCCGAAGTGGCTGAGAACGCCGGGCACGAGGTCATCGACGGGGTGCGGGAGCTCCTGCCGACCCTGCGAGAGCGCGCCCAGGAGGCGGAAGACGCCAGGGTTATCTCCGCTGAGACGATCAAATCTCTTGAGGGAACGGGGTTGTTCCGGCTACTGCAGCCCGCCGCCTTCGGCGGCCTCGAAGCCGACCCGCTGACGTTTTATACCGCGGTACGACTGATCGCCAGCGCATGCGGCTCGACCGGCTGGGTCTGTTCCGTGCTTGGCGTGCACCCGTGGCATGTCGGCCTGTTCCCGGCGCAGGCGCAGCAGGATATCTGGGGCTCCGATTCGGCCACCCGCATCTCGTCCTCATACGCGCCGACCGGCAAGGCGCGCAAGGTCGAGGGCGGCCACCGGGTAGGCGGCCGGTGGAGTTTTTCTTCGGGCTGCGATCACGCCAGCTGGGTGCTCCTCGGCCAGATCGTGACCGACAGCGAGAACCGGCCGATCGACTTCCGCACGTTCCTGCTGCCGCGCGGCGACTACGTGATCGAGGACGTCTGGGACACGGTCGGGCTGCGCGGCACCGGAAGCAACGACATCGTGGTCAGCGATGTCTTCGTGCCCGAGTACCGATCGCTCAGCTTCACCGACGTCTCCCGGTTGGTCTGTCCGGGTCAGGAACTGAACCCCGCGCCGCTGTACAAGCTCCCGTACGGCTCGGTCTTCTCCTACTCGATCACCACACCGATCATCGGGATGGCCACCGGTGCCTACGACGCGCACGTGGCCTACACCAGGGAGCGGGTTCGCGTCGCCTACGTCGGCCAGAAGGCGGCGCAGGACCCGTTCGCCCAGGTCCGGGTGGCTGAGGCGGCGGCCGAGATCGACGGGGCCTGGACCGCCCTTGAGCGGAACATGACCGAGCTGATGGAATGCGTCAAAACCGGTCAGCCGATCCCGCTCGATCTCCGGCTGCGAGTACGGCGTGACCAGGTCAGGGGTACGGGCCAGGCCATCCGCGCGGTGGACCGGCTCTTCGAGAACTCCGGCGGCCGGGCGCTGAAGTCGGGCACGCCCATCCAGCGGTTCTGGCGCGACGCCCACGCGGGCCGCGTGCATGCGATCAACGACCCCGAGCGCGCGCTGTCGATGTACGGCGGCAGCGAGTTCGGCCTGCCGGTGCCCGCCGACGCGATGCTGTGACCCCGATGACCGTGACTGAGCTAACCGCCGAGTCCACCAGTCACGTCGCGGAGGTGGGTGGGCTGCCGGTCCATTACCACGAGGCGGGTTACGCTCCGGTTGCGGTCGGCACCGGCCCCGGAGACGCCGGCCCCGGAGATGCCGACACAGTAGTGCTGCTGCACGGGGGCGGGCCCGGCGCATCGGCGTGGAGCAACTTCGGCCGGAACATGCCGGTGATCGCGGCCGCGTACCGCACCGTGATGATGGATCTGCCCGGCTACGGTAAGACCGCGGCCAGGCCCTTGACGGGGCACTTCTTCACCATCGCCGCCCAGACGCTGGCCGGGCTGCTCGACCATCTCGGCATCGAGAAGGTGCACCTGATCGGCAACTCCCTCGGCGGCGGCACCGCGCTGCGGTTCGCCCTGGACTACCCCAGGCGGGCCGGGCGGCTGGTGCTGATGGGGCCGGGCGGCCTGACGCTCAACGTCCTCGCGCCCGACCCGACCGAAGGGGTCAGGCGGCTCATGGAGTTCGGCGCGCCGCCCGGCCCGAGCCGAGCCAAGATGGAAGCGTTCCTGCGGATCATGGTGCACGACCAGCGGCTGATCACCGACCAGCTGATCGACGAGCGGTACGCCCTCGCCAGCACACCGCAGGCGCTGGCCGGGATGATCGCGATGGGCGGGTCCTTCTTCGGCGAGCACGCCGAGGACGGCATGCTCTGGCGCGACGCGCACCGGGTTAAGCACGAGGTCCTCCTGATCTGGGGCCGCGAAGACCGGGTGAACCCCCTGGATGGCGCGCTGGTCGCGCTTAAGCAGCTGCGCCGCGCACAGCTGCACGTCTTCGGCGGGTGCGGGCACTGGGCGCAGCTGGAGAAGTTCGACCAGTTCAACGAGCTGTCGCTGCGGTTCTTGTCAGGAGGTGGTCCATGACCGGCCTGATCAGCTCGCTCGGCTACCTGCGGATCGAGTCCACCGACACCGGGGGGTGGCGCGAATTCGGAACGAAGGTGCTTGGTCTGACCGAGGGTCGCGGACCGGATTCCTCGGCGGTCTACCTGCGGATGGACGACTTTCCTGCCCGGCTGGTCATCGTGCCGGGCGAGCGCGATCGGCTGCTGGCCTGCGGCTGGGAGGTGGCAGATGCGGGCACGCTGAGCGAGGTCGCGCACATCCTGGCTGCCGCCGATGTCCCGGTGAAAACGGGTGACGCCGCCGAGCTGGCCGACCGGCGCGTCGGCCAGCTGCTGCACGTCGAGGACCCGTCAGGCAACGCGCTGGAGATCTTCAGCGGCGCGGTCCTCGACAGCCGGCCGGCAATCAGCCCGTACGGCAACCGCTTCGTGACCGGCGACCAGGGCATGGGGCACGTGGTGCTGCCCGCCGCCGCGGATGAGGAGACGCTGTCGTTCTATACCGACCTGCTCGGCTTCCGGCTGCGGGACTCAATGCGGATGCCGGGCGAGTTCTTCGGTCGCCCTGGCCGGCAGGTGTGGATGCGGTTCCTCGGGTGCTGCCCGCGGCACCACTCGCTGGCGCTCGCCCCGATGGACCCGGCGGCCGGGATCGTCCACCTGATGATGGAGGTCGCCACGCTCGACGACGTCGGCCGGACGCTGGACCGGTGTATTCGCCGCAAGGCGACGATCAGCTCGACCCTCGGCCGGCACGCGAACGACCTCATGGTCTCCTTCTACGTGCGGACGCCCGGCGGCTTCGACGTCGAATATGGCACCGACGGCCAGGTGGTTGACGACAGCACGTGGGTGAGCCGTGAGTCGACAGCAATCAGCCTGTGGGGCCACGTCTTCGACTCCGGCGCCGCGCACTGACCTGGTACCAGCCCCATGCAGGAGCTGCGCTGGTACCGCCGTGCCCAGCGGTCAGGGCGGGCGCGAGACTAGTCCTATGGACCTTCAGTCCTTCCCACCCGAGCCGCAGCGCTTCCGTCAGGCCCTCGGGCACTTCGCCACCGGCGTGACCGTGATAACCGGCATGCACGAGGGCGAGCCGGTCGGGTTCGCCTGCCAGGCATTCGCAGCGCTGTCGCTTGAGCCGCCGCTGGTGCTTTTCTGTCCGAGCAAGAGCTCCGGCACCTGGCCGCGGATCGCGCGGATCGGCGAACTCGGCGTGAATGTGCTGTCGGCTGAGCAGCGCGATCTGGCCAGAAAGTTCGGGGTCACGTCGGCGGACAAGTTCGCCGGCGTGAGCTGGACCGCCGCACCCAATGGCGCGCCGCTCATACACGGGGCGCTGACGTGGGCGACGTGTACGGTCGAGACCGTGCATGAGGCGGGCGACCACTTCGTGGTGATCGCGCGGGTGTCCGGGCTGGGTGACTCCGTCGCCGGCGATCCGCTGCTGTTCTACCGCGGCCGGTTCACGCTCTCGGCCTCCGCCGACGGCGACGCGCCGCCCGAGGTTGTCGACACTCTGCTCGCCTGGCCGCGTTACGCCGACTGGATGTAGTCCGGCCCTTCGGTCACGTCCCGCTCAGCCGCAGGTCGCGCAGCGCCGTCCTGGCCGCCCGATCTGCGCCTCGATCCGGTCGGCCATGTCGACGTCTGAGCCTGCCGGGACGTGGCAGTAGGCCCACAACACCTGCTTGCCGGCCGGCGCCCGGCTCTGATCGACGACGCCCGGCTGCGTTACCAGGCAGAAAGGCAGCTCAGGATGCCGGCCGGCGGCGACGGCCGCCTCGCCGCGCGCAACCTCGCCGAGGGTGCCGCCTGCGTGCACGGTGACGGTCTGCCGGCACACCTCGTTCAGCCAGGGAACGGGGCCGTCCAGCGCCCAGTCGACCTTGCAGACACCAGGCCCGTACCGAAAGCCACGCATCGCGCGACGGTAGCCCGGCGGCAGCCGGTCCCCCGCCATCTCCAGGAGCTGGCGCGGCGTGACATCCAGGAGTACCGCGCGGGCCTTCGGCAGGTCGGCGAGGCTCTTGATCCAGGTGCCGGTAGCCACGCTGCCGCCCAGTTCGGTGAGTTCGGCGGTCATCGCCGCGACCAGCCGGCCGTTGCCGCCCTGCACCGCCGGCCAGCCCGTGGTGTGCGCCAGCAGCATGGTCAGTCCGAAGGCGCCCGTGAGCGGGCCGGTCAGCGGCCTGATCGAGTGCGCGGCCATCCCCGCGAGCAGGGCCCTTCCCTCCTCCGTTCGCAGGCGCTGGGCCAGCACCGTGGCGGGCAGCAGGCCCAGCGCGCCGAATCGCCCAGCCGTGACGGTGCTTGCCCGGGGGAACGACCCCCCGTACCCCCCCGCGGCGTCCGCCGTCTCGGCCACCGATCCGCAGACGGCAGCCGCCCTTCCGCCGTCGAGCGGCTGCGCCGCCGCGACCCTTAGCATCAGCAGCCGCACTCCGCGCGCGGCCAGGTCGCAGCTCGCGAAGAACGGCGAGGCCGCAGCCAGTGCATGCACGGTCGAGCACACGTCATGCGCGAACCCGGGCAAAGTGAGCTCTGCGGTCCGGCAGCCGCCGCCCGGTTCGTCCGCCCCCCCCGAAGACCTGCACCTGCAATCCGGCCCTCGCCAGCGTCAGCGCCGCGGCCAGGCCATTGGGCCGTCACAGTCCACGCGGATCACCCCGTCGAGCACAAGAAACAGGCCCGATCACCTGTCGCCCTGCCTTGCGAGCGTATCGCCGACCTTGAGAGTCACGAACTTCGGCTTCCGGGCGCCGTCGGATCGTCGGCCGGCTGGGCCTGCTACCAGGGTCCAGATCTGGTAGGCGCCGGGCCCGTAGGAGGTGCGATACGGGACCACTTCGGTCAGCCGGTATCGTCCGGAGGCGCGCATGTCGCGCACCAGCGTTCGGTCCAGCGCCGCGGTGGCGCCGAATCTGATCACGATCGCGGCGAAGTAACCCTGTCTGATGGCGAGGGCGTACGCAGGGACATTGACCAGCCGCTGGCCGGTCTGCGGATCGGTGTAGCTGAAGCCGAAGGTCGAATCGACGTGCAGGAACGATATCTGCGACCGCAGATAGTAGGTCACCAGGCTGGGGTCTTCGACCAGGTAATAGTCCGCCGGCTTCAGCAGCCTGGACAGGGCCGCCATGACCGGCCTGGAGTTGGGCCAGCCGGCGTATTCCGTGCCGATGGTCTTGGT
>JASHUG010000055.1 GCA_030040155.1 Streptosporangiaceae bacterium
GACCAAGCCGGACGAGCCAGTTCCGCCCGGCTGGGAACCGCACCCGCTAACACTTGAAGAACTCGTGCTCGCCTACCTGCGTCAGCCGAGCGCCGCGGCGCTGCCCGGCCCGGCCCGGGCGAGCACGGGTCAAAGGGCGGAGGTGCAAGCATGACCACGCTGACCAGTTCGCCGCCCGCGGCCGCAAGGCGGCGGCCGGTGCCGTGGACCGGGTTGGCCTGGGTGAGCTGGCGCCAGCGGCGGGGCGCGCTCATCACGGCCGTGATCGTGCTGGCCGTTATCAGCTTGTACCTGCTGATCATGGGACTGCGGATCCGCAGCGGGTACGCGGCGGTGACTAGGTGCCATCCGGTGTCCTCGACAAGCTGCCAGATGCTGACCTACGCCTTCGGCCAGAACTATTACCAGAACTACGGCGCCTCGATGATCCACGACATCGGCGATCCGCCCGGGGTCTCCGCCCTGCTGCTAGTCGTGCCGGTGTTGCTCGGCGTGTTCACCGGGGCTCCACTGCTGGCCCGCGAGCTGGAGAATGGCACGTTCAAGTTCGCTTGGACCCAGGGTTGCGGTCGGCTGCGCTGGGCGCTCGCCGAGCTGGCGTTGCCGGCGATCGCGCTGACCGCCGGGGCCGGGGCGCTGACCGTGGTGTTCTCCTGGTACATGCGCCCGTTCACCGCGCAGGGCCTTGGGAAGAATGCGATCCAGCCGCTCGAATTTCCGGATCACGGCGTCGCTTTCGCCGCCTGGACTCTGGCGGCGTTCGCGATCGGCGCCTTCGCCGGAGTAGCGATCAGGCGCACTGTCCCGGCCGTCGCCGCGGCCATCGCCTCATGGGGCGGGCTCGCCCTGGCCACGGCCGTGTTCCTGCGTCCGAACTACGAGACGCCGCTGCTCGCCACCGGCGGCGCACCGCACAACGGACCCGCCCGGTTGGGCACGTCCTGGGTTCTGAGCAGCTGGACCACTGGCCCGGGTGGCAGGCAGGTGAGCGCGGCAACGCTGAATAACCTCGTACCCCCCGCCATCCAGAATTCGGCACAGGCCAACGCCTACCCTGACTGGCTGACCCGCCACGGTTACACGCAGTGGTGGTCTTACCAGCCGCTGAGCCGGTACGGGCACTTCCAGCTGATCGAGGGCAGCTGGTTGCTCGTGCTGTCGCTGGTCCTCATTGCCGCCACCATCTGGATAATCCGGCGCCACACGTGGTGAGCGGTCTGCGCCTCTCCGCTGGCAGTGGCCCGCACATGGTGTTCGCCTTACGATCCTGACCATGTCCGGCCTCGACGCCAGCCGCCTCCTTACTGATCACGGCTATCTCAAGGTTCACTACCGGGACGACTCGAACCTCGTCGCTCGTCAATCGATCTACTTCTACCAGCAGCCGCAGATCGAACTGGTCGCCACCGTGCTGGACCTTGCGCGGCTCGGGGGCCACGAGACAGTGGCGGACATCGGCTGCGGCAACGGCGTGTACCTGGCTGCGCTGGCCCGGCGCGGGCACACCGGCCGACTGATAGGCGCCGATCTGTCGCCCGGCATGGTCGCAATCACTCGCGGGGTCGCCCCGGCAGCCGCCATGACGGTCGCCGATGCGGAGCGGCTGCCGCTGGCCGACGACGCCGCAGACGTCATGCTTGCCCCGCACATGCTTTACCACGTGCCGGACCGGGCTGCCGCGGTGGCGGAGTTCCGCCGGGTCACCCGGCCGGGCGGGCAAGTGCTAGTCGTGCTGAACGGCGCCGATCACATCGCCGAGTTCGGCGATCTCGCAGCAGCGGCAGCCGCAGCTGTCGGTGTGCCCGATCCTGGCATCCGGGCGCAGTTCATGACATCCCCTTCGATGACGCTTGATGCTGGCGAGCAGCTGCTGGGACAAGCTTTCCAGCAGGTTGAGCGCCATGATTTCGTCGCTCAGCTGGTGCTGCGGTCGGCCGAGCCGGTGGCCCGCTACATCGCCAGCATGCGTGCTACCCAGGCCATGCCCGAACCCGCGGCCCTGACCGCGGCCGCCGTGGCCAGGATCCCCTTCGGTTCGGATGGCACCTTCCGCGTGACGACCCACTGCGGCCTTCTGATCTGCCGCTGACCAGCGCCGTCCGGGAGCCGCGCCGCCTAGCCGAACCCGCGAGCCCTGGGCAGGTCCGCTCGTTCACCACTTTTTCACCGCCAGGGCCAGCTACTCCACCGCGTGGTCACCGTGGTCGGAGCGACGATCCGGCCATGGCCGACTGTCTCAGCGCGTGCTCGCCCGAACAGCGCCGACACCACCAAAGAAGGAAGCCATGACCACCGTGCTCGTAGTTGACGACCAGGTGCCGCTGCTTCAGACATTGGAAATGAACCTGCTTGAGGCCGGCTATGACGTGGATCTGGCCACCACGGGCGGCCAGGCCCTGGCGCGTACCGAACGACGGCTAGCCGATGCCGTCATCCTCGACCTCGACTTGCCCGATGTAAGCGGCATGCAGGTACTGCAGCGGATCCGCGGCTGGAGCACCGTGCCGGTCATCGTGCTGTCCGCCTCTGCTACCCAGATCCAGAAGGTCGCCGCGCTGGATGCTGGCGCCAGTGACTACGTCACCAAGCCGTTCAGCATGGATGAGCTGATGGCGCGGATGCGTGTTGCCCTGCGCCGCCGGCAGACCGGCCTCGATCGGCCAGCTGTGGTCACCCAGCACTTCACGATCGACCTAGCCGCTCAGCAGGTGACCCGCGGCGGCCGAGCGGTCCGGCTGACCCGCACAGAATGGCGGATCGTCGCAGTTTTGGCCCGCCAGCCCGGCGCCCTGATCAGCCAGCGGCAGCTGCTGGCGGAAGTCTGGGGCGTGAGCAACCCGCACCATAGCAATTACGTGCGGGTGTTCCTGGTCGCGATCCGGCGCAAGCTCGAGCCCGATCCCGCCCACCCGCGCTACTTCATCACCGAGCGCGGTTGCGGAGTCCGCTTCCTGCCCGGAGCCGGGCTCGGGCCAATGGCGGATATTGCGGCCGCCGTGCCTGCATGAGATGGGCATCCGGCGGCGCGTTGATGATCTCGCCTGACGCGCCGTACGTCGAGGAGAGAGTCGGTCGTGTTCAAGCAGGTGGACGATCGCGCAAGATCATGTGACATCATCGGGCGTCATGGCAAAACCTGGACCGAGCATCTATCCGGTAGGCCAGACCGTGCTGATTGCCACTGTCCCGGAAGTCGAACCGCTAGTGAGAAGCTGGCGCGAACAATTCGACCCGGCTGCCGCTGGGGGAGTTCCCGCCCACGTTACGATCCTGGCCCCATTCCTGGACCGAAGCGCCATCGATGCCAGCGCTGTCGCTGAGCTGCAGCAAATCTTCAGCAGGCATCGGTCCTTTTCGGTCGAGTTCCAAGAGTGCCGACGATTCGCCGGTGTGCTGTACCTGGCACCGGTGCCGGACTCTCACTTTCGGGCCCTGACCGAGGCCGTTGCGGCGCGGTGGCCCGAGGCGCCGCCCTATGGCGGTCAGTTCGAGGACGTCGTGCCGCACCTCACGGTCGCGCTCGGCCAGGAACCGATGGTGTTCGACAGGATCGAAGCCGCGCTCTCCCGTGGCCTCCCGATAGGCGCGAACGTCTCTGCTGTCGAGCTGCTGACTTTCACCGGTGAGCACTTGGACCGAGGGAACCTGTTCCAACTCGGCGTGGCCTTGGACTCCGCAGGCGGTGCCCGCCTACCTGGTCGATGAGCCCGATGCTCACCCCGCCGGGTCGGTCCTTTTCCTTGAGAATGACCGGGCGGAGCAGGTCTTGCGATTCGACGCGGGCCTTCCGTTGTGTGCGGTTGACCTCGATCGCTAGCGACTCCACTCTTGCCTGAGCAGTCCGTACAGCACGATGTCGGAGAAGCCGTCGCCGTCATACGCCCGCTCGCGCTGGACCCCTTCAAGCGCAAAGCCGCAGCTTTCGGCTAGTTTCCGCATCCCAGCGTTGGTCGCGAGCGTCTCCAGCTCAATCCGATGCAGGTTGCGGAACCGGAAGCCGTAGCGGCAGAGCAGCCGCAGCATCTCCCGGCCGTATCCCTGGGCGCGTGCGGCCGGGAGCACTGAGATGCCGAGATGGGCGAGCTGGTTGAAAGCATCGATGCCCCACAGGTTGCACGTGCCGATCACGGTGCCGTCGGCAATCGTTTCGGCGGTGAACCTTGCGGCATGGGTGTCCGGTTCGGCCTGCAACTTCTCGAGCCTGGCCCGGCGTGCCGCGAGCGACTCAATCAGCATCGGGCTCTCGTTCGTGATCATGTGGTGTTCGGGGTCGGACCACATTTCATACAGCACGGTGACGTCGTCGGGGACCATGGGTCGCAGGCGTACTCGCTCGGAGGCAAACATCCCGTGAATCTAGCTCACGCGCAGTGCACGCGCCTTCCAATAAAACCCACGCGTTCGCCGTGCATCTTGATCGGACCCCAGCCCGAGGAGGAGCCCAATGCCTGTCCGCTTTCAGCTGGTCATCGACTGTGCCGACCCGGACCTGATGGCCCGGTTCTGGGCCGCTGCGCTCGGCTATGAGCTCGCGCCGGTCCCAGCAGGATTCGCTAGCTGGAACGACTTCTATCGCAAGCTCGGGGTGCCCGATGAGGATCTGGTCGACGGGGCGGACAGGATCAGCGACCCTGATGGTCACGGGCCAAACATCTGGTTCCATGGCGTCCCGGAAACCAAAACAGCCAAAAACCGGCTGCACCTCGACATCCACGCCAGCGGCGAGCGCGTCGACCCGATCGGGACTCGCAGGAGGCGAGTCGACGCCGAGGCCCGCCGGCTGGCCGGCCTGGGCGCCACCATCACTGGCGCACTGTCCGATGAAGGGCTCGACCACTACGCGGTCGGGATGAGGGACCCGGAAGGCAACGAGTTCGATATCAACTGACGGCTGACTACCACGGGCCGCAGCGGTACCAGTCAGGCGAGCGGCCTTTGACTGACTATTCGGCCGTGTACAGGGTGCTCCCGTCATCAGCTCCGGGTGAGGTGACAGCTGGCCCAGTGGCCAGAATCGGCTCGGGTATTGCGACATCGTCGCCAAAGCTGGCAGTTAGCTGGGGGTTCCTCGGTTCCGTCCGCTGCACTCTTCTTTCGAGCCGCCGCTTACCCCCCACATGCAGGCCGGGCCTGACCAGATGCCAGAGCAACGGGGTGCCTTCCACGCCTGCCAGCAGGAAAATGAGGGAGATCAGCAAGAGCACGACCGTGCCTGCCTGATTCGAAGAAGCAAAGACGGCGTATCCCCCCGCGCCACCCGCGATCACTCCGATCGCGAACGCGATCTGGCGTTCACCAGGAGTTAGCGCCGCCGTGCGGCGCTGACTGTCGTCTCCGTGTTCATGCTCTCTGTGTTCCGCGAAGTTCATTCTGGCCATCCGTCCCCAACCTTGCATCCACGACAGTTCACCGATCCGCACACGCACAATGTCGATCAGTCCGCTGAGGTAACCAGGCATGCGCGCCCCGCCATCGGCCTGCTCCCGTGACCCGTGTCCGACGCTTTGCCGCAGCCTCGCCAAGATCACGCGAAGATCGCTCCCAGCCACACAGAACGCGATCGCGCCGAACACGAGGCAACTGCATCCAGCAGCCAGTGCGCCAGCTCCCGCCGTCGTCAGCTTGCCGCTCACTGGCAACGCCAGGCTGACGGCGAAGCCGGCGAAGCCGGCACCGACTGCGGCTACCACTCCGGCGAGCGCGGCTCTGCTCACGCCCTGCACCGACGCTGGGCCGATGACTCGGCGGGTAACGATCACGAAGGGAATGGCGACGGCGGTCACGCCCACGGTCTGGCCCATCGCCAGCGCGGCGACGACCAGGCGGGCGGGCGCTATCTCAACCAGAATCACCTGCGCAATCAAGCCCAACAGAGTGCTTCCGGCCACAGCGACGGCGGCTATCTTGAGCCGGCCAACCGCAAGCATTGCCCGGGACAGGTTCACGGTCACGGCCGTGCCGACCAGGCCAGGGGCGAGGCATACCAACCCAAGGGCCAGCTCCGATACCTGACTCGGCTGGCTGGCCAGGACGTGCGCCGCGGGCACAGCGACCGCGGCGATCACTGCTACACCAAGACATGAGACCAGTACCACGGCTCTCGTCGATCCCGCGCAGATTCGGTCGAACGCGGGTCCGTCCCTGGCCGCTAGCACCGGGAACGCGCTGATCGAGATCGACAAGGCAAGCACAGCATTCAAGGTGGAGAACACCTGTGACCCGTAGCCGACCAGTACCAACGCCCCGGTCGCGCCGCGTCCGTTAGCGAGGGCGATCCCGACGACTGCAGCAATCTCGGTCGCAGCAATCTCGATGACGCCCACGAGCGCGAGGCCGCCAGCCCGACGGCCAATCCCCGACGGCAACCTCAGGGCCGGACGCAGCCTGAGGCCTAGCCGCCAGGTGGGCACGAGCGCGACAAGCACCATGGCAGCGACGCCGAGCGTCGTTCCCGCCGACAGCACGAGCTGCGCCAGCGCAGGCACCCGGCCCAGCGGCGCTCCTTTTGCGAGCTGGGAGAAGGCGATGCATGAGGCGATCACCACCAGGCTGTTGACCAAAGGCGCGAGCGCATAAGCAGCGAACCGGCGATGCGCCTGGAGCAGACCGAAGAGCACGACGGTCAGCCCGAAGAGGAGCGCCTGCGGCGCGAATATGCGCAACATGCTGGCCGTAGCCGAAACGACATCCGCGTGCACGCAGTCCGCAGCGGGATTAGCCGGATTGAGCAACGCGGCGATCGGCCCCGCGGTCGCCACGATGGCTAGAGTCAGCGGGCCAAGTATCAGCAGGCACCAGGTCAGCAGTGCGGATGTGACTTGGCTGACCTGATCCCTGTCGGCGCGATCAGCGGCAGATCGCTCGGCCTGGCGGGCCAGTAGCGGAACCATGACAGTCGAGAGCGCGCCGCCGAGCACCAGCTCGTAGATCAGGTTCGGAACCTGGTTCGCAGTCACATAGGCCGTACCGAGACAGGTAGCGCCCACGGTCTGCGAGAAGGCGAGCGTGCGGACCAATCCGACCGCACGCGAGCCGATCGTGATAACCGCGATGATGCCGGCCCCGCGCGCGATGCCGACGGCATACGAGTGCCCGGCACCCGACCGCAATGACGCTCTCCTAACGCGCGCCATCGGCCACGCTCGCGTGCTCATGCATTGTTCGAACTCCGCCGCTTCAGGGACAGCGCTGCCCGCCGACGAGGGGACTGTCGAAACCCGGAAGACAGCCGTATTACGGTAACGCCCGCTTCTATAGGCAAAGGAGGTAACACTCAAACTGCCGACTGCTATTCACGCCTATTTCGGGTGATTCGTAATCGGAGAGCGGCGTGGCTTCGCTGAGGCGGGCACGGCGCCCAGGCAAAGCCCAACGCTCAGTCCATCGGTGTCAGCTCCGGTGAGCGTCAGCTCGCCTGCCTCGATCTTGTAGCGCACGACGTCGCGCAGCGTAGCCCGCACGTGGGACGCGAGCTCACCAGGGGCAGGACCGGCGCCGGTCTCCCCGGCCACAGCGGGGCCAGGACCAAAGTCGATGGTCGCGCCGGACGCCACGGCGGAGCCGGACAACAGAGCAACACTGTCTGAACCCGTCACCCGTCCGCGGTCGAACACCAAGAACACGCGGTCCATCGCGGCTAGTGATACGGCCGACCGGATCCTGCCGCCGATGATTGCCGTGCAGACCCAACGGGTGCCTTCCAGCGGCCGGTCAGGGTCGAGCACCCGCCGGTCGGTGAGCTCGATGACGGTTGCGCCGGCGCTGACCCGCAGGTGCGGGCCGGACAGGTGCCAAGACGGCTCGGCCGCCAGCAGCGCGGCCAGCCAACGATCCAGCTCCATTAGCTCGTCCGCGCACCACATTTCGGTGATCCGCGCGTCGGGCACTGTGATCCGGCCGTCAGATACCCCCACCTGGCCCGCGATGATGTTGCAGCCGGCGTGCGCTACCAGCCGTCCATCGGGGGTGAACCACAGGCTCACCCGCGTACCTGATGGCATCGGCCGCGGCGCGCCTTGCTCGGTCACTGCGGTGGACAAGAAAGTGCGGCCAGCGAGCGCAGACGGGGCGCCACCAGCCGATCGCCGAGGACGACCGCCAGCGGGCCGCGACGAACTCATACTCTTCAGCCTTCGCAGGTAATCACCGGACAAGCGGGCGAGCATTCCGCGGTGCGAGAATACGGTATGGCTCGGCTGTCCGTGCGCCTTCGACCGTTCACCGAGCGCGACTTGGAGCTGTTTGATCGGTTCGCTACCGACCCCGCACTCTCGGAACCGTTCGAGTGGGTTGGCTTCACGCCAGCCGGGCGCTACCGGAAGCGGTGGGAGCAGGACGGCTTGCTCGGGGCAAGTCCCTACTGTCTCGCCGTCGTCACCGTCGGCGGCGACGCCCTTGTCGGCTGGGTCGATTGGCAAGAGACAGCGCGGCCTGGGCCTGGCGCCTGGGAGATTGGGGTACTGATCGTTCCGGAGATGCGCGGCCGCGGTGCCGGTGCGGCGGCTCAGCGCCTGCTCGTCGAATACCTCTTCTCGACCACAACCGCGTTCCGAGTTTGGGCAGCGACAGAGGTCGAGAACGTCGCCGAGCAACGGGCGCTCGAGCGGAGCGGATTCACCCAGGAAGGCCGGCTTCGGGGGACGCACTTCCGGGATGGGCGGTGGCGCGACAGCTTCGTCTACGGCATTGTTCGCGACGACATTAGCGGCTCGCAACCGGAGGGGTAATGCGCTGGCGCACCAGCGTGGATCGCAGCGCCGCCAGGTCGGACGCACCGACGCCGTGCGCCAGGAGGTACCCGTATACCGACCCGCCTCCGGCGGCCCTGGCCCACGCCAGCACGTTCAGGATCGGTCCAGCCGGGCTTGAGAACAGCTCAGCAGTCATGTTGTCGCCAGGGCCGGTGGCCTTCAGTCTGCCGATCACCGCGGTGCTGTCCGGGTCGAGGTACACCGAGCTGAGCGAGTAGTCCGCCTCGATCAGCTCGTCGGGAACGCCGAGCACGGCCAGCACTAGCGCGATCACCACGCCGGTCCGGTCCTGGCCCGCAGCGCAGTGCACCAGCGCGGGAAGCGCGCCAGGCGAACACAGCTCCCTCACCGCCGCGCCGATCGCGTCGCCGCATTCGTTGACCATGTAGCGGTATTCGCCGGGCAGGTCGGTCGGAGGCAGCCCGATCGGGTCGCGGACAATAGGAGCGCGCACGATCCGGGTTCGCGGACCGGCTACAGCGCTCGGCCTCTGCTCCACCTCGATGTCCGCGCGAAGGTCCACGATCGTGCGCAGGTCAAGCCCGGCCAGTTCGGCGACGCCGTTGCTGCTGAGCCTGTGCAGGCTGTCGGACCGGAACAGGGTCCGCCAGGCCACGCTGCCGCCCGCATGCGTCGGATACCCGCCGACGTCGCGCAGGTTGTCAGTGCCGTCCACCCGCAGGTGCCGCCCGTCGGCCATCGCGATGTCTTGGATCTCGCGCTCTGTGTACCAGGCGGTTGGCGTCAACAACCCGTTCCTCTCCGGTCGTCGGTCCAACCTCATCCGCGTGTGGCGTGGCGCGCTGACTTACAAGCACCACGGCGCCGGCTGAGCAGGGCTGGAGTGATCAGTAACGTTCTACCAGGTGAAGGCGGCCCTCAGGAAGTTCGGCCGGAGCGGGCCAGAGGTCCTGACTTGGCCAGACTAGACCATATGCTAGAATCACTACATGTCCGAGAGCGTGAACGTCTACGAAGCCAAAACGCACCTGTCGCAACTGCTCGACCGTGCAGCGGCGGGCGAGGAGATCGTCATAGCCCGGGCGGGGCGCCCGATTGCGCGTCTCGTGGCACTGCCTGAGCCGCCCGGCCGACGCGAGCCCGGTGGATGGCGCGGCAAGGTCACGGCGGCTGCCGACTTCGACGAACTGCCTGGCGAGATCGAAGCCGCGTTTCGCGGGGAGCGCGCGTGAGGCTGCTGCTAGACACTCATGCCCTGCTGTGGTGGCTGGCCGACGAGAACCTAAGCACACAAGCGCGAGACGCGATCGCTGATCCCGCCAACCTCGTCATGGTGTCAGCCGCCACGGCGTGGGAGATCTCCATCAAGAGGGCACTGGGCAAACTCGCCGCGCCGGATGACCTTGAACAGCAACTGCATGCAGGCGGGTTTACGGCTCTGCCGATCAGCATCGCGCACGGGATCGCTGCCGGGCAGCTCGCCCGCCACCACGAGGACCCTTTCGACCGGATGCTTATCGCCCAAGCGATCGCCGAAGGCCTGACGATCGTGACCCGTGATAAGCGGTTCGAAGACTACGGCGTCGCGCTCCTGGCGGCCTGAAGACAGCCGGGCGCGCGGCGTATCCGACAGCACTGCGATCGCCGACCCGCCACGAATCTCTGCCGTAGGTTGCGTCTTCAGGCAGGGAACGAGGCCGGGCCCGGGGCACGCCTCGTTCCCTTGATCTAGGTCTATACGCCTCTCACCACTCCCAGTAAAACCCGACCACCGCGAGCTCCATCGACTCCAGGTACTTGTGGGCTGAGAACTCCTCGTCCAGAGACAACTCCTCGCGGTCAACGATGTCCTGCCGCACGTCCCGGTAGTCAGCCCATTCGGCCCACCAGAGCTTGCTAGGCAGCCGCTCCGGATGAAACTCGACACGCATGTCGAGATGCTGCACGGGAAGGTGTGCACCGCGACGGAACTCGGGAGATGGCGGCTCGCTGTAGCGCAGTCGGGTCCAGTAGTCGAGGTAGCGTTCTTCGCCGTACCTCAGCGGATGCGGGAAGGTGATTTCTACGGCCCACACGCCATCCGCGATGGCTAATATCTCGCTCGCCGTACCGCCCCGGCGCACTCGGACCTCAGCGTGCTGGGTGTCAATCCCCACCTTGTAGTTCGTAAGGCCGTCGATCAAAGAGCGCACGTTTTGCTGCGTATGGTGGCGAACCGGTATCCCGTCGCGCCCGATTGTGTGGTGTTCGAACAGCAACGTCGTCTCATGCCGAGGCGCTCTTACCGGGCTCGGTGGATCCATCGGTGCAAGCCGCCCGAAGACTTCTGTCATCGGGATGTCGCCACGGTACAGTTCATCGACACGCTGCGCGTCATGCGGGGAGAACCGGAAGGTCTCCTTGAACCACTGCAGGGTCTTGGTCGTGAGGCCGCTGCCGGAGAGCGCTCTACCGACCTTGTCCTTTAACCGTCGCGGTAAGCCAGTGTCGTGATCATCGAACTCGCCGGTATCCCACAAGTGCTGCGCGATTGCCTGGCAGATGGCGGCATTGCTGACCTCACCTGGCCCAGCGTCGTGCGCGAATGGTCGCCAGATATCCCGGTAAGGGCCGGGCTTGCTCAGCAGGACCCGAAGGTGGAAGCCGGCGGCCCGCCGTCCGCGACGCTGCCTCTCACTCAGGGGCATGGAGAACCTCCCGCGTCGCGCGACTTCGGGTCGTTAGCGGCCGGGCTTGTGGCCGAGGATCGACAACCAACGGCAGCGCTGGCTGCAGTGCGTCTTCGTGGCAAGGCGTGCTGGCGCGCGATCGCGAAGCGGTTACCGACATGCGCGGCCATGACGCACCTCCACCCACAAGACGCCGCAAGGCGCCAATCCGTTGGGCGGAGCCTCATCCCGTGCATGCTGTCCGGTCATTGATGGGCGAAATCAGGCAACTCCCAGCGTACGACACCCATGCGACAAGTCCCCCGTACGGTACGAGCAAAGAGTGCGGTAGAAGGGCGGGAGGCCAGGCCATGACCACAGACAAGCGCGCATGTTCCAAACCTCTGCTCGGCTATCGCCGAGTCCGGTATCTACCGGAACGTGAGTGAGCTCAATCGGGAGCTTGGCCAGAAGATCGCCGGAGAGCAGCGCCTTCGCCTTGCCGCCGGGAATGCACAGCGGGCAGGCAAAGCGCTGAGGCGAGGAAGCTGACGACGCCTGGGCACCGGGTCGGGGCGAGTACTCAGCGCCACGCATGTGGCCGCCCGCGTCCGGGTCGCCGCCGCATCCGTCAACGGGATGCTCGTAAAGCGACCGATGACCAGTCACGATCGGCCGGCGGCCGGCTCCGGAAACGGCACGCCAAGACGTCGCCGATCCACCCTGAAAGATCTTGAGCCACAAGTCTTGCCCATTACTGCCGGCAGAAAGGAGGAACCCGTTGAATGCGAACTTAGGTCGGCGCGGCCGTCGGCGGCTCGCGCCTCCCCCAGCGGGCTCGTCGTAGCAGACGGCTCCCTGGCACTGCAGCTCCCAGGGCGCGGCCGACGCAAACGCCGGCAGGAAGCGGCTGTGGCCGCCGAACGCGAGCGCATGGCCACGCCCCTTCCTTCAACCCGTCCAGCAGGAAAGAGAGCACATGAAGGCCAGACTTGTTGTCCCGGTGACCGCAGTCGTGAGCGCGGTAGCCGTCGTGACGCTGATCGCCGGTGTGGCAACCGCGGGGATCAGCCCGCCGCCACGCCCAACCACGCCGTACCCAGGCGTGCCGATAAACAAGAATGTCTGCAAGCCACAGGCAACCCAGGTTGCTCAGGCGCAGACCCTGTACAACCTGGCGCTGAAGCAGTACAACCGCGAGCTCAACCTGTTCAACAGGCAACCGCCCGCCATATCCCGTTTTGAGCTGAACAACGCGCGGAAGGCTCTCGACAACGCCGTCATAGCCCTGGACAAGGCCGAATACGCCCAGGCCACCTGCCAGAACAACAAGGCCAATCCGAAAGACAAGAACTGTATCAACCTGGCACTTCAGCTTAACCAGCTTCTTGACCAGCTTCCGGTTACCCAGGACCTGCAGGCCATCGCCTATGACAACTACGTGATGGCCTGGAAGCTTTTCAACCAGCACAAGATGAGCGAGGCGGAATACGAGACGTACGAGGCTGCTTACAAGCTCGCTAAGCTGCAAACTCAGCTGCTCCAAGAGCAAATCGCGGATCAGAAGGAAGAAGTAGCCAAGGCGGGCTGCAAGGACGCCGTGCGGCCTACGCCGACACCGACCAAGTCCGCGAACTCTCCGTCGCCCAGCCCGAGCACCAGCGGGCGGCCGACCCCCACTCCCACGAGCTCTCCGTCGCCAAGCCGGAGCACAACTACGTCCCCCACTAGCTGACCGGGACGATAAAGCAGCGCGGGAGGCACGCCGACGTGCCTCCCGCGCGCCTGCTCAGCACTCGTTGCATGCGGGGCCGCCGGGAAACCGTGCCTGTCCGCCGTCCTGCGAATGCGACCGCGGATGACGGAACGCTGGCGCCGACCCGCGCGTCTGATGTCCGCAAGTGCCGGCTGGCACGAGTCGAAGTTGACTGCGTCGTGCAACTTGAGATTGGCCAACAGGAGTCTGTAGTCACGCCGGGAGCGCACGCGTCCCGGCATGCTCGAAGTTTGGCTGACATGCCCAGAAGGAGCTGCAACAGAATGGTTCGATTCGGATTCGGCCGGTACTTGCAGGCCAGGAAGGCTGTAGCCGTGGTAGCGGCTCTCACCGCGGCTGGCGCCGTGGCGGTGCTGGCCGCGCCCTCCCAGTCCGCTCCGGCGCGGGCGGCGATAGCGAAGGTGACGTCGGCCAGAGCTGCTGCCCTGCCGGATGCTGGCATCGCGTTTCCGCTGCACACCAAAGCGTGGGAGATCGTCGACGCCAAAGGCCACTCGGTGAAGCTCAGGTTCGTCAACTGGTACGGCGGCGAGTCACCAGACTTCGTGGTAGGCGGCCTGAAGTATCAGTCGATCAGCAAGATCATCAGCGAGATCGTGGCCGACGGCTTCAACGGCGTACGGCTGCCGTTTTCCAACCAGCTGTGGCAGACCAATCCGATCGTGTCCGACAACGTGCTGACGGCCAATAAGCAGTTCTTCGGCGAGCACGCGCGCGCCATCCTCACCCAGGTAATCCAGGACCTAGCCAAGGCCGGCCTGATGATCATCCTGGACGACCACAACAGCACCGCCGAATGGTGCTGCAGCAGCACCGATAACAACGAGCTCTGGTACGTGCCGGGCTCCACTGTGTACACGCCCGCGAGCTGGGAATCCGACTGGAAGCAGGTGGCGGCGACGTACAAGAGCATCCCCCAGGTGATCGGGGTGGACCTGCGGAACGAACCGCGCGGCCCGGCGAGCTGGACGGGCGCCACGGCGGACAACTGGCGCCTCGCGGCCGAGGCAGGCGGTAACGCGGTGCTGAGCGCCGACCCGAATCTGCTGATCTTCGTTGAGGGCACCGACTACGCGACCGATCTTTCGCAGGCCCTCTCGCTTCCGGTCACACTGAACGTGCCCGACCGGGTCGTCTATTCAGTGCATGACTACGGGTTCAACACCACAGTCACCAGCTACGACCAGTGGGAGAAGAAGATCCAGTCGAACTGGGGTTACCTGGTCGGCAAGGTACCGCTGTGGGTCGGCGAGTTCGGAACGTGTGATACGTCGGCCAGTTGCGTGGACAGCCCGACCAGCGCCCAGCTCGGCATGTGGTTCAGCGTGTTCACCCGCTACCTGAAGTACTTCAACCTGAGCTGGTCCTACTGGGCGCTCAACGGCACCAAGTCCGACGGCGCGCCCGGCCAGAACATCAAGTACGGCGAGACCGAGACCTACGGCGTGCTCAACAAGGAGTGGGACGCGCCCGCCAGCACTGCGCTGCTCTCTGCCCTGCAGGCCATTCAGCCGTCCTGCAGCGCCGGCAGTGTAGCTACCGGCACGTACTACATCGAGAACCGCAACAGCCACGACGTGATCGACATCCCGGCCTACCACACCGCCCAGGGCACCGACCTGGACCAGTGGCCGCGTAACAACGGCTCCAACCAGCAGTGGAAGGTAACCCGGCTGAGCTGCAACCTGTACGAGATCACGTCGGTGTTCGACGGTGAGTCGATCGACATCCTCGGCCAGTCTACGGGCAACGGCGCCCGGGTGGACGAGTACGACTACTGGGGCGGCGGCAACCAACAGTTCATCCTCACCAAGAACTCGGCTGGTTACTACACGATCGAGAGCCTGGACAGCATCAAGGCGATAACTGTGGTGGGCGCATCCACAAAGGCAGGTGCAGGGCTAGAGCAGGAGCCGGCCAGCAGTGGTACCAGCGACCAATGGTCGTTCGTCAGCGGCTGAGGCGGGCACGCGGCCCCGATCTGCACATCCGGATGCCCGCGGGTGTTCTTCTCAGCCCGCTGCAGAGCACACAACAACACCCCCACGCGCCGAAACCCTTTGGCTGCGGCAAGTGCGGACACTGTTAGATGACCTATACTGACAACCTCGCTCCTGCCATCTGGCAACCTTGGCGAGCCTGCTACCAAGTTCCGAAGCCGGTGTCTATGAACTCCGCTGGTAAGCCGACAGTCTCTTCCGTTGCGATCGTCGTTAAAGATGACTCTGGCCGCCTACTAGTGGTTAAGCGCGACGAAAACGACGAAGACCTTCCGGGGGTCTGGGGCTTGCCCGCCGCCACAATTCGCAGCCACGAATCACCTGAGGAGGCAGCGCTCCGCGCGGGCACGATGAAGCTCGGAGTGGCGCTGAGAATTCTCGGTTTCGCGGGCGATGAGACGCTGGACCAGGGCGCCCATATCAATCATCTCAGAGAGTACGATGCCGAGATAGTCGAAGGCACACCAAAGGTCCCGCAGGCCGACCACACCGTCAGCCAGTACGCCGACCTGCAGTTTACCTCCGATCCGGCCATACTCTTCGAGGCAGCCAGGCGAGGCTCGCTCTGCAGTCGTATCTATCTGCGAAACTCCAGCATCGAGTGGCAAAACGACAGCACCGGCCGCTCGGATAGCCAGCCAAGCGCCAAAGCCGACGAGCGCTGAGCCAACGACTTTATTCCGCTAGCAGCTCGTGAGCTACAGCCAAGCTGCCAAGTGAATCAACGGCCACGATTGGGCCATCGCACCGCACAGCATGCAACAGGCCTGTCTCGCTGATGCGCTCCAATGCGGCATTCAACTCGACTCCATTCCTAACATGCATGATTGCCTCAGGGCCCAAGACCATATACCCTGTGCTGGCGAGCAAGGTGAGCACAGGATTATCGCGGAACTGCACCACGCGACTGCCTTTTAGATCGACCACGCCGAATGGCACCCTAACCTCGGCCACCGCTATCGTACTATCCACTCCGTCCTCCATCGCCTTCCTCCAAAGCAAGGCAAGATCAACCGGGGCCAAAGTGTCACCAACGACAACCATGAGTGGACCTGCATGGCTATACTCCCGGCTCCACCAACTTATCTTCTCCCCAGGGGAGCCGGGATGAACCAAAATACGAACCTTCGGGCGCACCGACTCAAACCGCTGATCCTCTTTCGGCTCCGCCAAGACATTGAGCGCTGGGTCATAAGAATCAACTAGCACGTCAGCCCGTTCAATTCCGAACGCGGCTGCGCGCAAGAGGTGCCGCGCAATACAACTAAGGCCGTGAATCGGGAGAAACGCTTTATATATGGTTCCGCGCAAGGCCTCCATCCTCGAGTTCTCGCCGCCCGCCAGGAACACGACATGCCGAGCAAAAGATGTTCCAGAATTCATGAAGCCTAACAATCGGTAAGAAGCGCGGCCGACTTAACACACAACCCGTCGATGCAGACCTCGAACGGATTAAGCGTGTCGTCGATCAGAAGCGCATCCCTAGCGCGCAGCGCGCGTCCGATCATCGCGGCCTGAGTCCACATCAGCCTCGAATAGGCAACGCTTGATGGCGGTATCAGCATCGAGCCGGAGGTCAAGGTTACAGCGTACGTGATCAGCATCGTCCTCTCGAACAACCCCGTCCCCAGCGGGTCCGGTACATCGTCCATCGCTACGCATACGGCCACTGCCCACCCCGTAAGCGCTCCCTCTAGCAATGCCTCGGCCAGGCCGAGCTTCCGGCCCATAAGGGCCTCGACCGCGAATACCTCGGAACTTCCGAGCAAGCCGTGGCCAATACCAACTTTCCCTCGGCCTGCGAGCTTAACAAACTGGCCGCATTTCATTGCATGGTGATCAATGCCGCTCAACGCGACGAAGGTGTCACGCGGAAGCCGCATCGTAGGTGTGCTGACGACACCCGGATGCCGTTTGCTCGTCCGAGTGGCGCGTCGGACGCCAAGCAGTATGTCCGTCCCGGCCGCGTCACGATAGATAACACACGACGCGCCGTACACTACGTCTTCACTCACTCGTCTCAGCACCCATCTCGTCGACACGCGTGTATACAGGACCCGATCCATCGCTGGCTTCGCCACACGGTCGTCTGAACACCGCGTCATGGAGCCAAGAACCACGCACGCGCAGCAGACGGTTGAGGTGCTTTCGAGTCTCCGGTTCATGTAGCTGGTCGATGAGAATCACTGCGAGGTCAGGATTCCAATCTCTGACATGTGCCAATTCGTCGAAACCCGGCGAGCGTATGAGATCGAGACGATAGACGAAAAACCCCAAGTACCGATTCTCGCTCTCTCGCTCCACGAGGCATGTGCCGCGAAGCTGGAGCCGACTATCAGGCACGTCGAGGCCGCAGCTCAAGAAAAGCTCTCGCTGTGCCGCATGTCGAAACGCCTGCTCCGGTATCTCAAAGGTCGACGGCTGACCGGCTCTGAGCCACAGGTCATCGAGCGCTGCGCCGTGGTCAGCACAAAGCGGGCCCGCGAGAGGGCTAGGCAGATCTTCATCCAACACCCGCTCACTGATGAGCGAGAGAGTGTCGAAGTCCTCCACCGAGTTGCGCCTATTACGTCGCTTCAGCACCACAGCCCAACCGTGGGCCGTCAGCGCGCACACCGCGACAATTGCACCGGGCGAGACGGTGTTCTCCGGCCGAATCTTACGATGAGGATAAAGCTGAAGTATAATTGGGCGGAACTCCGAGCCTGGCCGTAGGTCCGCCGTTAGTCGATCATCGGGCCTACAGAGGATTTGACGAGTCGTCATTAGACTTGCCTGTGCCTCAAGGCGCTTAATGTATTGCTGATATATTTCCACTTGCTCAGATGGCATACGCGTAACGACCAGAGTCGCTTCGTCGTCCTGATCCTGTGACTCAAGAGGTCGCAGAACGGGAAGCCGGGTCAAAATCGTTATGGCCTGTGCGTTTCCGCGGCCGGTAGAAATGAGACAGTCGAGATAGACGTCATCAAATTCAAATATACTCAGGGCCTCATGTGTGTCACTATCTTCCATTCTCGGGCGCAACCAGTTGCGCAAGCCGGTCACACCCGCGATCCAGCGCTGGACAAGAACACCCATGATTCCGGAGTGCCGGTAAAGGGAGATTCTCTCAGCGGCGGGCGTAAAGTAACGCACGGCTGTCGGCTGAATTACGTGCTTGTTTTCGCTGACACGTTGCGCCTCGAGTTCGACGAGCCGCCGCGCACATTGCCATGGCAGAACTCCGACTATGTCGACCTGATCTGCCGACAGAATTGCTGTGAGGAGTTCATCAATAGCAGGGGTTATACGCGTTTGCGCTGTGATCGCCGATGCGTTAAGGGCACGCTCCGGCCGTGGTTCGACGCCACCGAGGGCGCGGCGGGCCGCTTGCACTTCGGCAGGCAGATCGTCGGGTACAGACATCGACCTACTGGTCCTTCCGATAATCTCCACGGTAGATCTTGGCGACCGCATTCATCATCTCTTCCCAAGTGTCAAGGTAGTGAGATGGCGGAGATGCCGAGCCGTCGGCGCAGGCGATGAAGCGCATGCAAGCATCATGCGCTGTGTGGCTGTCGAGACGCAGGGCGAGGAGATATAGCCGCCTGCGTGCAGCATTCCGTTCTTGCGTGAGCAGATTGGCTGGCGACGCTCCATCGTCAAATAGTGCGAGAATCTGCGCCGCCAGATCGCGTTGACCTTGACGCTGGCTGGTGCGAGTTGTGAGAGTCGAGGATATTACAGGAGCCAGAAGCGCCAGACCAGCACCAACTACTGTTCCGACGAGGGTAAAGACGGCCTGAATCAAGATTCGGCACCTAACAATGCGGAAGGAGCGCGGTTCTGCTAATGCATATAGGACAGATTCGGTAGGGCAATGAAGTGAAGTTTACCTTCGCCTCGTCCTTGGAGGAAGTCCTCGGTATGGCGACTGTGTCGCCCGCCCACCGCCCGATCGGCTGTTGGGCTGGAAGGTCCAGCTGCCTATTAGAAAGGGCCTAGGCGCTTAACTCGCCCCAGAGACCTGGGGGTGGCTGGTCAGACAGCCGTGACTGGCCGGCGAACTCGACCTGCACGTTGTGCACCCTGCCAGCATTGCGGCTGCGGCTTCCGCCGCCGGCAAGCGCTCTGGCTGCGCATTGCGCATAGTTGCAAGGTATAAGTACTTGCAACTCATTCGCAGCTCGGGCTACCGTTCGAGCAGGGGCAAGGCACGGGTGTGACGTGACCGAAGGGCTGCGCCGATGGCGAACACGAGCGTGACACAGCTGCCGAAGATGAGCATGCGCAAGATGATCGCCGCGTCATTTCACGGGCTGTCCCCAGCGGAGAAGCGCCGCACGCTCGGCATGTACGGCTCAATCCTGGTGCTGCACGCGCTCGGGTTCGCCTTGTTCGTCTTCATCGTGCTGCCCGCGCACTACCGGTTCTTCGGCATCGGGCTGAGCGTAACGGCCTACACGCTGGGGCTGCGGCACGCGTTCGACGCCGACCACATCTCCGCCATCGACAACACCACCCGCAAGTCGATGAACCAGCGCCAGGGCACCGACAGGCCCCGCCCGCTCGCGTTTGGGTACTTCTTCTCCCTCGGGCACTCCACGATCGTCATCGCCATCGGCGTCGGGCTCATCATCGCGGAGAAGACCGTGCTGCCCGCGGTCACGCACTCCAACTCCTCGCTGGAGTCCTTCGGCGGCACCTTCGGCACCATCGTCTCGGCGGCGTTCCTATTTCTTATCGCGCTGCTCAACCTGGTCATCCTGGGCGGGATCGTCCGGGTCTTCCGCGCCATGCGCCGCGGCGAGTACAACGAGGCCGAGCTCGAAGCCCAGCTTGAGAAGCGCGGATTCTTCTACCGCTTCTTCGGCCGCTGGATGAACTCCATCGAGAAGGAATGGCAGATGTACCCTGTCGGGGTCGTGTTCGGCATGGGCTTCGACACTGCCACCGAGGTCGCCCTGCTCACGGCGGTCGCGCTGGCGGCCGGGGAGCACATCCCCTGGCTAGCCATCATCGCCCTGCCCATCCTCTTCACCGCGGGCATGAGCCTGATGGACACCAGCGACGGCCTATTCATGAACGTGGCCTACGGCTGGGCGTTCTTCAACCCGATCCGCAAGGTCTACTACAACCTGGCCATTACCGGCCTGTCCGTGGCCATCTGCATCTTCATCGGAGGCATCGAAACCCTGAGCCTGGTCCCCCTCGAAGTACACGGGGTCAGCCAGACCGCCGGCTTCTGGGGCTTCATGTACAACTTCAACATCAATACGGCCGGCTTCATCATCGTCGGCATGTTCATCGCCACGTGGGCCGCCGCCATCCTCATCTGGAAATACGCCCGCATCGAAGAGCGCTGGTCCGCGCGACTCCAG
>JASHUG010000457.1 GCA_030040155.1 Streptosporangiaceae bacterium
TCCCGGCCACGACCACCGCCCGTGCCACACCCGGGCAGGCGACCAGCACGGCCTCCACCTCGCCCGGCTCGACCCGGAACCCGCGGATCTTCACCTGGTCATCGGCCCGGCCCACAAAGACCAGCTCACCCGCCGGGGTCCACCGCACCACATCCCCGGTCCGGTACATCCGCTCCCCGGCCGGCCCGAACGGGCAGGCCACAAACCGCTCGCCCGTCAGCCCCGGACGCCCGCCATACCCCCGCGCCAAACCCGCCCCGGCCACATACAACTCCCCCGCCACCCCCGCCGGCACTGGCTGCAAGAAGCCGTCCAGAACGAACACCTGGGTGTTGGCGAGGGGAACACCGATCGGTGGTACCTCCGCAACGTCATCCGGACGCCGCATGACGAAACGGGTGGCAAACGTCGTCGTCTCCGTCGGGCCATACACATGCCAGAGCACCGGATGCGGTGCGGCCTGAAGCACGCGTCTCATCGCCGCTGGCGAGGCCGCCTCCCCGCCAGTGAGCACCACGTCCAGGCGCCCTAGCATTCCGGGTTGCTCGGCTGCCACCAGGTTGAACAATGCCGTCGTCAAGAACAGAGCGCTGACCTGTTCGCGCGCGATCAGCTGCGACAAGACCGGGATGTCCAGCTGACCCGGCGGCGCCGCCACCACGGTGCCCCCACTCAGCAGCGGCACCCACAGCTCGTACGTCGACGCGTCGAAGGCGGTCGGAGAATGCAGCAGCACGCGCCGGTGCGCCCCGCCCTGCCAGCACCGGTCAAAAGCCAGGGCCGCGACGTCGCGGTGGCTGGCGTTCACGCCCTTGGCCAGCCCGGTAGAACCGGAGGTATACATCACATAGGCCGACTGGTCGGGATGACTCGCCACCCCAAGATCAGCATCACCGTCTGGCAGATCACCGTCGGCCGCAACTAGCTGCAGACCCTCACCGAACTGACCCGCCGCCCGGTCGCTCACCAGAATCCTGGCCCCCGCATCAGCCAGCATCCACGCCGTCCGCTCCGGCGGCATATCCAAGTGCAGCGGCAGGTACGCAGCCCCCGACTTGAGCACCGCCAGCAGCGCCACGATCAGCTCAGCGGAGCGTTCCACCGCCACCGCCACTATCGTCTCGGGCCCCGCTCCCCGCGCCACCAGCGCCCTCGCCAGGCGGTTCGCCCGGCGGTTCAGCCCTGCGTACGATAGCCGGGCATCCCCGCACACCACTGCTACCGCGTCCGGCGTCCGGGCGGCCTGGGCCTCGAACAACCCCGACACACTGCCCGCCGGCACCACCGCCGCGGTGTCGTTCCACCCAGCCAGCAGCAGCGCCCGCTCTTCTGCCCCCAGGATCTCCACCTGGTGCACCCGGGCCTGCGGGTTGGCGGCCACCGCGGCCAGCACCCGCACCAGCCGCGCTGCGAACATCCCCGCCGCGGCTTCATCGAACAGGTCCGCAGCGACCGTCACCGACCCGGCCAGCCCGGCCGGCCGGCCCTGTTCATCGACAACCTCCGCCACGGCGAACTCAAGGTCGAACCGGGCCATCCCTGTCACGGCCGGCACGGCCGCGGCGGCCACGCCAGCCAGGTCCAGCACCGCCGGGCCGTTGCTTTGCACCCCGAGCATCACCTGGAACAGCGGATGACGGGCCAGCGACCGTTCTGGCGCCAGCGCCTCCACGAGCCGCTCGAACGGCACGTCCTGGTGATCCAGCGCGCCGAGTCCCGCCTCCCGCACCCGGCCCAGCAGCACCTCAAATGACGGGTCGCCCGACAGGTCGGTGCGCAGCACCAGGGTGTTGACGAAGAACCCGACCAGTTCTTCCAGCGCCACATCGGTCCGGCCCGCCACGGCGACGCCGACCGGGATATCGTCCCCAGCGCCCAGCCGCGACAACAGCACCGCCGCCGCGGCCTGCACGACCATCGACAATGTCACGCCCTGCGCCCGAGCCAGTGCGGTCAGCTGCTGGTGCAGCCCGGCCGGAACATCCACCGGCGCGCTGTGCCCACGGTGGCTGGGCACCGCCGGCCGCGGCCGGTCCGCTGGCAGCGCCAGCTCCTCAGGCGCCCCGGCCAGCGCCGCCCGCCAGTAGCCGACCTGCCCGGCCAGCATGCTGCCCGGGTCGTCCTCCTCGCCCAGCAGCTCGCGCTGCCACAGGGCGTAGTCGGCGTACTGCACCGGCGGCGGCGCCCAGTCCGGCGCCGCGGCCGTCCGCCGCGCCGCGTACGCCGCCGAGATGTCGCGGGCAAGCAGCCCGGTGGACCAGCCATCAGCGGCGATGTGGTGGACTACCACGACCAGCACATGCTCCGCCGGGCCCACGGCCAGCAGCCGGGCCCGCAGCGGGATCTCCGCCGCCAGGTCAAACGGCCGCCCGGCAGCCTCGGCGATCACTGGGGCCAGGTCCGTTTCCGCGACCTCAGTCACCGGCAACTGCCAGCCCACCTCGTCCATGCCGAGGACTTGCTGGCTGGGCTGTCCGGCGACGGCGGGAAACACCGTGCGCAGCACCTCATGCCGGCCAAGCACGTCAGCCAGCGCCGCTTCCAGCGCCATGGCATCCAGGTCCCCGCCCAACCGCAGCGCCACTGGCATGTTGTAGGTGGCGTTCGGGCCCTCCAGCTGGGCCAGGAACCACAGCCGCTGCTGGGCGAACGACAACGGGACCCGCCTGGGCCGAGGCCGGGCCGCCAGCGCCACCCGGGCCGGGCCAGCCTGCTCCAGCCGGGCGGCCAGCGCGGCCGGGGTCGGCGCCTCGAACAGCACCCGCACCGCCATCTCCACGCCCAGCACTGCCCGGACCTGGCTGGCCAGGCGGACCGCCTGCAGCGAATGCCCGCCCAGCCCGAAGAAGTCATCCCCGGCCCCGAACCGTTCCAGCCCCAGCACCTGCGCGAATATCCCGCACAACAGCTCTTCCCGGACGGTGACCGGGCCGCGGCCCGACGCCGCATAGTCCGGGGCGGGCAGCGCTGCGCGGTCCACCTTCCCGGTCGCGGTGAGCGGCAGCGCCGCCAGCACGACGACAGCCGAGGGCACCATGTATTCGGGCAGCCGCCCCGCCGCGAACGCCCGCACGGCCGCGGGCAGGCCGCCGCCCTGCACGCCCCCCGCCACGCCGCTGCCGGCACCAGCCGCCGGGACCACGTAGGCGGCCAGCCGACTGCCACCCGACAGGTCCTTCCCGGCCACCACCACTACCTGGCCCACGAGCGGATGCGCGGCCAGCACCGCCTCCACCTCGCCCGGCTCGACCCGGAACCCGCGGATCTTCACCTGGCCATCGGCCCGCCCGGCGAACACCAGCACACCATCGCCGGTCCAACGGGCCAGGTCCCCGGTCCGGTACATCCGCGCCCCGGCCGGCCCGAACGGACAGGCCACAAACCGCTCAGCAGTCAGCCCCGCCTGGCCCGCATAACCCCGCGCGAGCCCCGCGCCGGCCACATACAACTCCCCTGTCACCCCGGTCGGCACCGGCTGCAGCCACCCGTCCAGCACAAACACCCTCAGGCCCGGTATCCCCCGGCCGATCGGGCTGCCACCCGATCCCGGCACGTCCGCGCCGGGATCCAGCGCGAGATAGGTGACATGCACCGTGGTCTCGGTGACGCCGTACATGTTCACCAGCTCCGGCCCGCCCGGATGCCGCGCCCGCCACGCCTCCAGGCGCCCTGGGTCCAGGGCCTCGCCGCCGAACACCACCCACCGAACAGCCAGCCCTCGTCCGCCCGCCCGATCCTGCCCGTCGGCGTGCATCAGCTGATAGAACGCCGACGGCGTCTGGCTCAGCACCGTCACCCGCTCCCTGGCCAGCAGGCCCAGGAACTCCCGCGGAGACCGGGACACCGCAGGCGGCACCACCACCACCCGCCCGCCGTGCAGCAGCGCCCCCCACAGCTCCCACACCGAGAAGTCAAACGCCACCGAATGGAACCAGCTCCAGACATCACCAGCGCCGAACCCGAACGACGGCCGCGTCCCGGCGAACAGCGCCACCACGCTGCTGTGGGTGACGGTGACGCCCTTGCGCCGGCCGGTAGATCCTGACGTGTACATCACGTAGGCGGGGTGGGCGGGCCGCAGCCGACCGTCCCTGGCTGTATCGCCCCGCTCAGCGTCAGCCATGATGAGTTGCGCTGCCAGACCCGGCTCATCGGCGATGAGCACAGGCATTGCGGCCGCGGTCAAGCTCCTGGCGCTGGCCGCCGAGGCGATGATCACCACTGGGAGCGCGTCACCCAGCGTGTCCGCGATGCGCTCAGGCGGATCGCCCGGATCCACCGGCAGATAGACCGAGCCCGATTTGAGCACCGCGAGCACCGCCACGATCAGCTCGGCCGACCGATCCAGCACCACCGCCACCACAGACTCCGGCCCGGCGCCCCGCGCTACCAGCACTCGCGCAAGCCGGTCCGCCCGCACGTCCAGTTGGCGGTAACTGAGCACGGTCCCCTCGCATGCCACCGCCACCGCGTCCGGTGACCGGGCCACCTGCGCCTCGAAGAGCTCAGGCAATGTCGCCGCCGACAGTGCCGTGGGCGGCACGCTGCCGCTCCACGCTGCCACGATCTGCCGCCGCTCCTCGCCGCCCAGGATCTCCGCCCGGCCTGCATAACTGCCGGGAGAAACCGCCATAATCCAATTCATGACATTCTGGAATCGACGGGCAACGTCTTGCCCCGCTGCCGCGCTATAAAGGCCCGGATTCAGGTCGAAGGCGATTTGCATGCCGTGGTCGGTAGATCTGTCGTAGAGAGAGATCTCAACGTCTTCGACTGGACCATTAGAAAGGTTATGAGCGGCGACGACGGAACAATCGCCGAAGCGTATCGAGTAATCAAATGACATGACGTTGACGACCAGCCCGAACAGGGGCCGGTCAACGAGCTTCAGGTCCCTGAGAATATCCACGTGCTGATATCGCTGGTGGTGCAACGCGTCGCGAACCGCACTGGAGACCTGCCGCGCGAGACTCTCGACAGACGTCCTTCGGTCAATCGTGAGGCGGATTGGCAGAATATTAGCTGTCATGCCCGGGATTCCGCGTTGCCGCTTGCCTGTCCGGCCGAGGACCGGGAGGCCGAGAACGATGTCCTCCGCCCCGGTACTGCGATGAAGGTAGACGGCCGCAGCAGTAAGCATCAGCCCTGTGATGCTCGTCCGCAGGCGCCGGGCCGCCATCCTGAGGTTGGCGGAGCCGACCGGATCGAGATTATCCATATGCCGAATTGGCATATGCAATGCTCTCGACGCTCGTCGCCCGCTGATACTAGCGACGCTCGGAAAATCGGAAAGAATATTGTGCCAAAACTCCTTGTCGATTCCGAAATCCGCAGACATCGCGTATGCGGCCTCGGCTTCCAAAAGCACGGAGACGGGCTCCAGTGCCCCGTCGGCAGGCAAGCGGCCTGCAAGCAAGCATGAGTAGAACTGGGCGAGGCGGGCCGCGATGATCGGGGCACTGAATCCGTCTGCCGCGATATGGTGAACGCGCTGATGCCAGAAGAACCGGCCCGGCCCGACCTTGAGCAAGGCTTGCGTGAACAGCGGGCCCTCTCGCAGATCCACCGGACGGCGCATATCCGCCCACATCCAGTCCTCGGCGGCGGCGCGCGGGTCCTCCGCCGAGCTGACATCAAGGACATGCAGCGGCCAATCGTCAGCCTCGGCAACGTGCTGACGCAGCGTCTCCCCGTCGCCGCAAAAGCGGAGGTGATATGCCTCGACCTCGCTCATCGTGTGCCGCAGGGCAACGCCAAAAAGCTTGACGTCCAGGTCGCCGTCGATCTCCAGGTACTCACCTATGTTGTGGACCGGTTCATCAGGGTTGAGCTGGTGGGCAAACCAGATACCAAGCTGCCCGGCTGTCAGCTTCCAGCGTTCATCAGATCCAGACATGCGCGTGATTCCCGATCGTTTGGCCCTTACAACTGCTCACCGAGAAAGCCACGCCCTTACGCACTCGCCTCTCCCTGCGCTACCGGGCACCAATAGCACGCTCCCGACTGAGAGGCGGGTGATGCGGGGTCGCTCATTCGCCGTCGAGTGCGATGCGCAGGCTTTTGGGTCGCATGTCGGTCCAGGTCTCCTCGAGGTAGGCGTCGCAGTCCGCCTTGCTGGCACACACGCCGGTTTCGGCCCAGCCACCGGGTACAGGCAGGTCGGCGGGCCACAGGGAGTACTGCTCTTCCTCGTTGATGAGAACCTTGAACCGCGCATCGGGGGCGTCGAAGTCGAAGGTGGTGGTACGCATCGCGTCTCCTGCTGGCACGGGAACTGGTGCCGGTGGCGGACTCTTACCAGCGCCATTCGCGCTGGCCGTAGAGGTGCTCGGATTTGATGCCGTGGCTGGCGCACCAGGTCATGAACTCATCGACCTGCTTGAGCTGATAGGAGTCCTCGTTGTAGGTGGTCGCCATTACGTGGCCGACCAGCCAGGTCTCCTCGCCCATCGCGTAGACGTAGGCCTCGGCTGCGCCGAGCTCGGTCATGATCGCCGCGGCCTGGGCCGCGTTCGACCCCGACAGCGTCCGCGAGTCGCTCATCTTCTTGGTCACCGGCCGGGTGAACAACGCCTGATACAGCCACGTCAGCGGCGCCCCGGCGCACTCCATGCCCAAGAAGGCCATATCCACCGCCCCGACCTGGCCGCGCATGTACCGGTACAGCCCAGGGTCGATGCCGGAGGAGTCCGCCCCTACGAACACGGTCCTCCCGGCCAGCCGCACGCAATACGTCGACTTGGCCCGGATGTCCAGGTCGGCGTGCTCGCCCAGGAAAGGCGTAGCGGTCACCCTCCCGCCGGGGAACTCCACCTCCGAGAAGTCATCGACCTCAATCACCGGTAGCCCCAGGTGCGACAGGTACAGCCCCAGCGACGGATCGGCCAGGTTGCCCCGCGACGACCGTGGTACCACCACCGCGCCCACCCGCCCGCGCAGCGCCAGCAGCGTCTCCAGCACTATGTGGTCCTGATGTCCGTGCGTGATCAGCGCCAGGTCGATGTGATCGGGCAGGTCGCGGTAGGTATATCGGCCCGTCGCCGCCGCATCCGAGCTCACCCACGGATCGGTGATGATCGCCGCCTGCTCGGTCTGCAGCACCAGGCACGCATGCCCGAAGTAGCGGATCCGTCCGCCGCCGTCGACGTGCCGGTCCGCGGCGAGGTCCGGGTGCGGAGCCAGCAGCCCGGCGAGCTGGCCCGCCTCGTCATCGCTAAGCGGGAGCAGCTCCCGCAGCCGACCCAGGGTCGTGGGCGCCACCCGCGACTTGACCAGTTCCTCCAGCCCAGGATGCCGGAACGGGATGGCCAACTCCAGCACGTCGGGCGAGGCGAGCCGCGGGGTGCTCAAGATGAACGGCCGTTCGATCCCCGTCTCAAGCGACAGCTGCACCGACTGGCGGTCCTCGGTATAGGCGCTGCTTTCATACACCAGGGGTTCCATATACCGGACCGACGGTTGGTTATTGGTGTCGTAGGCAATCTCCACCAGCCCCGACAGCACCGGCGGCAGTTTGGGGTACAGCGGCGTCAGGTCAAACCCGGTCGCGCCCTGGCGCACGGTCTCCTCGGCCTCGGCGATCCCCGCGGCGAACCCCAGCATCGGTGCCCGCTCCCGCTTGATCTCCGCCAGCAGATCGCGGATCTCGCCGGCACGGTTGGCCGCGATGTTAACGAAAAGCCCGCCGCGCAGCGCCGGGTTGCGGCTGGCGTTGATATGCACCTGCGGAGACTGCAGGTACGATTCGAGGAGTGGCACCTGGACGAACGCTAGGTTCATCGTTGCCTGCACCGGTGCAACCGTGTGCAGCCATGCATAAAATCGGTCGACTAGCGGCTCGATGATCACATCCGGCCGCAGAAACTGCGGTTCGTCAGCCATCTCCACTCCAAACATCCCGGAACCCCTCCTGCCATGGCTGCGCGGCTCCCACGAATAACCTCGTAACTGTTCTCCGCCCGGACGGCAGGAGCGAGCTATTTCCGGGCATTAAATTCTGCGCTTTATTCTTCGGACGGGTCGCAAATCCTCTGGGCATTACTCCCTAGCACTATCGCATGCGTGCAGATCACCGATCAATACTGCAATCGTCACGCAGATGACTGCGGCGAGCGGCATCGACGGACCGGCAAACCGGCCGACCATATCCCGTGCGTGTTCAACTGCGGAAGAGCACCAGTTGAACACCGGGGGCCTCGAAGCGGGCGGCCAATCGATCACTCGGTCAGGAACCTGCTGAGTAGCGCGATCACTTGCGCTGGCAGAGCACAGTCGCCGGCAGAGATACGTCTAAGAGGGTAACTATCGTCGGAGCCCAGGGCACGAGTCCGTGATTGCAAGAATGGCCGTCACGTTGCACATCTACAAGCCGGGGTCGTCTTGTCCGCAGGTGAGTTCGGGGGGCTGAGCCTTGGGCCGCATCCCAGGCGGAGCTTGGCCGCGTTCACCGGCTAGAACAAGAAGCCTGTCCGCAAGCCGTAGCCCAGGACGCGCGCTACCGATACCGCACCGTGGGCGCGGCACCAGTTCGCCGCCCATGAGCCGGGTTAGGACATGCCGTAAGGCACCATAAGCCGTGGAAGACCCAGACCCAGTTCCTAGAGTCCTGCCACGATCTGCGCTCTTTCTACTACGTGCCGTGACAGTCACGCCTACGATCAACCGCTTTGCCGGTCTGTCGACCGAGCAAACATAGCCTAAAGCCATGGCAATGCTTATTGTTGGCGTGATCGAAGCTTGATATTGCCTCCATATGGAATCGAATCAAACTATATTCGATATTTGCTTGCCAGAGTTACGTGATGGCGCCCGGGCCATTAGCACGCGGCTCTCGACCCTTGGCTTTGATGACCTTGCCCAGCACGAATTGTTTGTGCTCGTAGCAATGGCCGCACGCGGAGCAAAGGTGGAGGGTCTGTTGCGCAAGTTTGCGATCAGCGAACAGGCGGTCAGCAGGGCGATCCACGCGTTGGTCTTCCGCGGTTACCTAGAGCAGGCGAACAAACAAGACGGAATTCATCCCCCGGCGAGAACCTTGACCAAGCGGGGTCACGCCGCTGTTGCAGCTATCAGCCACAGTGTCGAGGCCATGCGCTGGGCTAACTTCCGATTCCGGGAAGGCGACATCGTCATCAGCGCACCGGTCAAGAGTGGCATGACCTGGACGCAGATGATCTGCGCGCTCCTGATCTTCCAGACTCCGGACCTTCCGGCGCCGCTGTCGAAGTTGTCGCCCTGGCTGGACTGGAACGGAGTGTCCCGCGATGAGGTGTACGCCCAGCTTGCGGGTCAGGAGCACCGGCGGTTCATCAAGACCCATTCGCCGCTGAAAGCGATACTGAAAGAAATGCCTGCCGAGTCGCGGGTTACCTACATCGTGGTCGCGAGGCACCCGCTGGACGCCATGATCTCGCTGTACTACCAAAGAGACAATATCGCGTATCACGGTGGGCGATCGCCGGGCCGCCCGACCGGACCTGACCGGCCTCAGCCTCCGACGCCGCGCGAATGGCTTATCCGGAAGCTTATTAACTATGAAGTATCCCGATCCACCGACGAATCCAACAGGACCGAGTTGACAGACATTGTGCTGCATCTCTCCGACGCCTGGGCGCACCGCAGCGAGTCCAACGTCGTGCTCTTGCATTATGAGGATCTGAGCGCCGACTTGGCGGGTCAAATGCGCTGCCTCGCGGCACGGCTCGGAGTCTCAGTGGCCGGCCCAATCTGGCCTGACCTCGTCAAGGCGGCGACATTCGCGCAGATGCGAGCCGCAGCGGACCGACTGCAGCCGGTGGGTATGCTCAAGAACAACACGGCTTTCTTCCGGCGCGGGACGTCCGGGTCGGGCGCGGAGCTGCTTACAAGTGATGAGCTTGCCCGCTATTACACGCGTACGGGCAGGCTAGCTCCGCCAGATTTGGTCACCTGGTTGCACCGGCGAAGATCGCGCCCTGAGTTCTGAGATAGTTCCTGCCCGAGGAACAGGAACGGCATTTGAACAACCTGCGACGAACGCCATACCCCTATGGCTCGTGCTGTTGCCGCTTCAGTCAGACGCCAACGATACTTGACGAGACGTCCAAGCACAGCAAACGCCGATGAAGTAGCCCGCCGTTGCCTTGAGGCTAAATTCGGCCACATCGTGGACTTGGCGCGGGCGAGCATAGACGGTCCTGCGGCCGTGACACCTCAGTCAAAGACACACAAGCACAGGAGGCGTCAAGCGTGATGATGCGCGTGGGTCCAATGGGGCCGATCGGACGCCCCGGAGACCCGCCGGTCACCCGTCAGCAAATCAGGCCCGGCACCGTTCGGCGTATCATCCCGTATGCCAAGCCATACCGCTGGGGCCTCGCGTTGCTGCTCAGCGTTACCGCATTGGATGCGATCATAACGGCCGTTAATCCGCTGTTGATCGCATTTGTCATTGATGATGGCATCATTCCTCGCCGGGTGGCGGTAGTCGTCGGGATCGCGCTGGCCATCGTGGTCCTCGCCCTGGTGGACGCTCTGGCGAATTATATTCAGGCCAGAATGTCCGCCCGGATCGGGCAGGGAGTTACTTACGATCTGCGCACGAGAGTCTTCTCGCATGTGCAGCGACAGCCCCTCGCATTTTTCACGCGCTCGCAGACTGGCTCTCTTGTCAGCAGGCTGAACACCGACGTTGTCGGGGCGCAGCAGGCCATCACGACACTGTTGTCGCAGACCGTCGACACCGTCCTCACCCTGATCGTCGTAGTTGCCGCGATGTTCTACCTGTCGTGGCAGGTCAGCGTCATAGCCTTGATTACCGTTCCGTTCCTTCTTTTCCCCGGAAAGGTGATCGGGAAGAGGCTTCAGCGACTCACCAGGGAGACAATGCAGCTCAATGCCTCGATGGGCTCACTGACGACTGAGCGTTTCAATGTCGGCGGCGCGATGCTCGCGAAGCTATACGGCCGCCCGGACGAGGAGTCGGCGGTGTTCGCGACCCAGGCTGAGCGGGTGCGTGACGTCGGGGTGAGGCAGACCGTGACCGGGCGGGCGTTCGGCATCATCATGGCGCTGATCTCCGCGCTGATCCTCGCGCTGGCATATGGCCTGGGCGGCATCCTAGTCATCGACCACGCTTTCAAGATCGGCGTCCTCGTGGCCCTGGTCGCCTTGATTACCCGGCTGTTCGGCCCGGTCAATCAGTTGTCCAACATGCAGATCAATGTCCTGACTGCGCTGGTGAGCTTTGACCGAGTGTTCGAAGTCCTGGACCTGAAGCCGCTCATAGCGGAGCGCCCTGGCGCGACTGCGCTTCCTCGAGCGTGCGGCAATGGGATGGCCCCGGAGATCGAGTTCGACCGAGTCTCGTTCCGGTATCCCACCGCCGCCGAGGTTTCGCTTGCCTCGCTCGAATCGATCGCCTTGCCCATGCCCGAACGCGGCGACACCGAGTGGATCTTGCACGAGGTGAGCTTCGTTGCGCCAGCCGGGAAACTGACTGCGCTCGTCGGGCCCTCTGGCGCCGGGAAAACCACGATTACTCACCTGGTGCCGCGGTTCTACGATCCCGGATCCGGGCTCGTGCGGATCGGCGGTTATGACCTCCGTGACCTGACGTTGAAGTCGCTGCATGACACCATCGGCGTCGTCACCCAGGACGCGCACCTGTTCCACGACACCATCCGCGCGAACTTGGCCTACGCGCGCCCTGGTGCCACCGAGCAGGAGCTGGTCGAAGCATGCAAAGCGGCGCGAATCTGGGAGCTGGTCGCGTCGCTATCTAATGGTCTCGATACCGTCGTGGGCGAGCGCGGTTACCGGCTGTCCGGCGGGGAGAAGCAGCGGGTCGCCCTGGCCAGGCTGCTGCTCAAGGCCCCGTCGGTGGTTGTCCTCGACGAGGCCACCGCACATCTGGACTCGGAGTCCGAGGCCGCGATACAGCGTGCGCTTCAGATCGCGCTGGCAGGCCGGACTTCGTTGGTGATCGCACACCGGCTGTCGACGGTCCGTGAGGCCGACCAGATCCTGGTCATCGACGAGGGACGGATCACTCAACGCGGGACGCACGAGGAGCTGCTGGCAGCGGGTGGACTGTACGCGGACCTGTACCGTACGCAATTTGCCCGGCAGGAGGCGACCGAGGGAGGACTCGCGGGCGAGGTTCCGACAGGTAATGGCCCGGTCCGGTGAGGAGAGCTGGGAAACATTCTGCGGAATTAAGAGTAGTTAGCGGCGGGTCGACAGCGAGATCGCGGCTGCATGGTCGAGTTGAAGAACTCTTCTCGCGCGGATCGCAAATACCTTGGCTAGCAGCCGGCAAACCTGCGGACGATGAGACGATCACCCGACTGTTCAACTGTGGCAGAGCATCAGTTGAACGTGAGGGATCCGATCGAGGCCCCAGGGCATCGATCACTTGATCAGGCACATGCGGAAGTGGCGCCATCAGTCGCGTTGCCACAACGCGGTCGCCGTCAGATGCGTCAATGACGGCAAGCGGTACGTCGGGACGTGCGGACGCAACTCTATTCACCACATCTCCGTGATCGAGAGAATGGCCGGCAAGTTGCTCATCTCCACGGGAGCGGCAAATCCGCACCCAATCACGTCGCAAGGCAGGGAGAGCACGTTGAACTCAAGCTGGATACACCAACGTCGGTCCGCAGCGTGCGGCCCGCCGCGTGCCGGCGGTGGGCGGGCCATGACAGGGAAAGCCCGCTGGTGGCGGTGGGTGGCGGTGCTGGCATCGGCAGGGGTCGTCGCCGCGGGCGCGCCGGCCGCCTTCGGCCAGATTGCCGCGAGGTCCGGGGCAGGCGCGTCGAAGTACGAGGCGAGGATCGTGTGGACCGCTGATGGGATCCCGCACATCACGGCCCGCAACTTCGGCTCCCTCGGCTTTGGCTACGGAGTCGCCCTGGCCAGCAACGATCTTTGCACGATGGCCGACAGCTACGTCACCGTCGAGGGAGAGCGCTCTCTCTACTTCGGCGCGGGCGGTACCGCTCCTTCCGGCGGCAGCAACGTCGACAGCGACATCTACTGGCAGTCGGTGATCGATAGCCACGTCATCCCCAGGGCCCTGGGCGTCAAGACGGGCCCGGGCGCCATTGGCTCCCAGCTACGCCAGCTGATCACCGGCTACGTCGCTGGCTACAACCGATATCTCACGTCGGTCGGCGGCACGGATGGCGTGCCTGACCCAACGTGCCGGGGAAAGGCATGGGTGAAGCCGATCACTACCCTCGATGCCTACCTGCTGATCTACCAGGCGGCCGACCAGACCGGTCTGGATGGCGATCTCGACGCCATCGCGCAGGCACAGCCGCCGGCTAGCACCAAGGCCGCGGGCGGGGCGGCGGCCGACGGGGCCGCTCTGCAGGCGCGCGTGGCGTCGACTGTGAGTACGCCTTCCGGCGTCAATGGCCTGCCGACCGTGCGGCAACTAGAGGATCTGGCCGAGCGTCATTCCCAGGCCGAACTGGGAAGCAACGCGATCGCAGTCGGCTCGGCGGGCACGCAGGATCACCAGCACGGCATGCTGCTCGGCAACCCGCACTATCCATGGCAGGGCGCTGACCGGTTCTTCGAAGTGCAGTTCACCATCCCAGGGAGGATGAACGTAGAGGGCGCCACGCTCCTCGGCGTGCCGCTGGTCGTGATCGGGTTCACCGCTTCGATGGCGTGGAGCCTGACCGTATCGACAGCCTGGACGTTCACGCCCTACCAGCTGACGCTGGTGCCGGGCCATCCAACCCGCTACGTCTACAACGGCCGGTCGGTGGCAATGACTAGCCGTACGGTCACGGTCGAGGAAGCCGTCGCAGGCCGCAAGATCCGCAAGGTCCGGCACACGGTGTGGTACACCCGCTACGGACCCGTAGTTAATGGGCTTGAGGGGATTCCGCTGCCCTGGAACACCCAGACCGCATTCGCGCTTGACGACGCGAACGCGGGCAGCCTGCGACTGCTCAACCACTTCTTGGCCACCGACGAGGCTCGGTCGGTGGCACAGGAGCTGTCCATCCTGAAGAAGTACGAAGGGCTGCCGTTTGTTAACACTCTGGCCGCCGACTCCACTGGCCACGCTCTGTACGCCGACATCATGGCGATCCCGGACGTCACCAACTCCGAGGCCGCCCGGTGTGACACCGCGCTAGGCACAGAGACATTCCAGGCAGCCGGCCTGCCGGTACTGGACGGCTCCCGCCGGTCGTGCGCCTGGGGCAGCGACCGCGACTCCGCGGTGCCGGGGATCTTCGGCCCGGCCGAGGAACCCAGCCTGATGACCACCGATTTCGTCGAGAACTCCAACAACGGCTACTGGCTGGCCAACCCCTCCCACCCGCTGACCGCCTACGCCGCCATTATCGGCGGTTCCAACCCGCCGGGCACCGACATCGGCCTGCGCGCCCGCAGCGCGCTGGCCATGGTAACCGGCCGGATCAGCGGCACCGACGGGCTCGGCGCTCCCGGATTCACCTTCGAGGACATGAAGAACCTGATGTTCTCGGACATCCAGTACGGTGCCTCGCTGGTCAAGCCGCAGCTGGTGGAGATGTGCCGCTCCTTCCCCGGCGGCCTGGCCCCCACCAGCACTGGGAGCACCATCCCGGTTGGCAACGCGTGCAACGTCCTGGCTGCATGGAACGGCCGGGAGGACATCGGCTCCCGCGGCGCCGTGCTATTCCGCGTCTTCTGGGATAACGCCCTGTCGACTCCCGCCGGCCCGTGGTCGACGCCGTTTAACCCGGTCAGGCCGCTGAGCACCCCCCGCGGGCTGGACACCTCCAGCAGCCAGGTCCAGCAAGCCTTCGGTGACGCTCTTTCGACGCTGACGGCCGCGCACATTCCCTACAACGCCGAGCTTGGCACTGTTCAATACGTCGTCCGCAACGGCAGGAAGATCCCGCTGCCTGGCGGGCCCGGTGACCCCAACGGGGAGTTCAACGCGATCTACCAGAACCTGACGCAGCCTGGATCGGATCCCTCCGCCGGCTCCAGCTACATCCAGGTCGTCACCTGGTCCACCGGCGATCCTTGCCCGCAGGCCGCGACGCTCCTGACCTACTCCCAGTCGGACAATCCCAAGTCGCCTTACTACGCGGACCAGACCGAGTTGTTCTCTCGCAGCCAGTGGGTTTCCGCCTCCTTCTGCCCCGCTCAGGTAGCCGCCCAGCGGATCTCGACGGTGGTCGTGACCGGCA
>JASHUG010000458.1 GCA_030040155.1 Streptosporangiaceae bacterium
CGGCGTGATCGCGTAGATCGTGCGCTGCGGCCCGCGGCCGGGCTCGAGGCCATTCTCGGTGATCAGCCCGGCCTCGGCCAGTCGCGTCATCGACCGGTAGACGACCGGCCGGGGGATGTGCCAGATCCGGCCTAGCTCGCCGCCGCTTGCGGTGAGCTGAGCAATCGGAAAGCCGTGAGTTGGCTGCTCAGCGATGACCGCGAGTACCACCCATTCCGCCAGCGATAGCGGCGGGCTCGCAGTCATGATCACAGCTTACGGCCGGGCCGAGCCCGGGCGTCCGCCGATGATCGCAACAAGCAATCAGGTAACGCCAGCCGCCGCGGCGCGAGGACTGGAAAGCCCGTGTCCGCTGCGTTTTCGGTAGTGACGTGCGGCGAGAGCGTTAGTAGTCTCGTTGTTACTACTAAACTCGGCAGCCGGGAGAGCAGCAATGGCTGGCACCACCGCCGATGGCCGCGGCGCTTGCGGCCTGAGGCCTCTCGGCACTACCGCCGAGGGCCTTGCCTACTTTGCGCCGATAGGTGAGATCGTCGCGGACGGCGATTTCGTTGTGTGCCATCTGTGCGGAAGGTGGCTGCGCTCGGTTACCGCGCACCTGCGCTCGCATGGCTGGACCAAGGTCGGTTACTGCGAGGCGTTCGGGCTTGAGCGAGGTCAGTCGCTGGAGGGCGCGGCGACAAGGAAGCTGCGGGCGGCGGCCTTTTCCGCGCGGCTCATCTTCGACGCCGCGGTCCGCGCGGGCAGCGAGCGGGGACAGGCCAGGGCTCGGTCGGGGGCCCTTGCTGAGGCTGCGGCGGCTGCGGCGCGGGGCAGGCCGCTGCCGGAGCAGCGACGTCGCAAGGCGCGGCTGGCTCAGGCCGGGCGGCCGCAATCGGCTAGCGCCGACGCGAACAGGGCCCGCGCCACCCAGCACCTGGCCAGCGCGGCGGCGGCAGCTGCCGCCCAGAGCGGATACGCCGACATCGGCGCGCTCGTTCGAGCGCGCACAGCCGAAGGCGCGAGCCTCGCCACGATCAGCCGGCAGGCCGGCCTGCACAAGGACTGGCTGTCGCGTCACCTGCCCCGCCTGGATCCCGCTGCCGCCGCGGTCGCCAGGGCCAGGGTCGCCGCTGCCGATGACCGCTGGCTGCCGGTCCTGGCCGGGCTCGGTTTCGCCGATGTCGCCCGTTACCTGCAAGTCCGGCACGGTCAGGAGCACCGCACGGTGAATCAGATGGCCGCCGAGGTCGGCATGAGCTATCACACGGTCGAGGCCGCGATGGCGCGGCACGGGATCGCCAGGACGCCGCATGCTGCCAAGCGTCATGCGGCCGCGGCCAGAGCTGATCGGGTTGCCGCGATGCTTGGAGTCGAAAACGTCGCCGAGTATGTCGGGCAGCGGCGGGCCGAGGGGTGGAGCTGGTTGGCGATCGCCGTGGAGACGGGGCAGCCGCAGACTTGGCTGCGTCGCCAGAGCGAGATCCGACTTGGGCCAACGTAGTGGGCACTAGCTCGGGTCGAGCAGAGGGTGTTTGGCGCGGGCTGGCTGAGGGTGGTCGCTAGTGCGCCCATGGGATGGGGACATCCGGGCTGACATAGCGCCATTCGGCTGCCCTGGCTCGGGCGTGCGCGTCGGCTAGGTCGATCTGATAGTGATCGGCAATTCGCATGAGGCAGTAAAGGATGTCGGCTAGCTCGTTCGCGATACGGTCGGTGCCGGCCTGGTACCCGGGCTTGCTGTCACGGTCGGCGAGGTAGTAACCCTCGGTCGTGAGGATTGCCTTGGACAGGTCTCCGACTTGCTTTGCCAGTTCCATCATCACGATCTCAAGGGTCCATGGCCGACGTGCGTGAGCGTCGAATGCTGCGGCTACCTGACGGTTCATCTGTGCAAGCTCGCGGAAGGTGTAACTCATCGGCCCATCATCGCCGAGGCCTGGTCTTGGCTGGCCCGGTTAAGGTGCCTTCGCCGGGGCGTAAATGTGGTCGAGCGCGTCGCGGAGGTCCGCCAGCCGCTGCGCTACGGAGACGAACCTCCGGCGGGTTGCCGCAGCCCAGGCATCCAACGGACCGGCACCCGGGCGGCTCCGGCAGTATGGAGTGGTGCCCGAGTCCCGCCGCCCGACCGTGCGCACGGACGTGCTCGCCGACTGGTGCTCGCGATGGCTGGGCTCACCGCCCGTGGCAGCACTGTTCGAGGCCGGCTACCTGTCGACTGTGAAGGGGCTGCGTCTGGCTGATGGCCGGGAGGTGGTCGTCAAGGTGCGGCCCGGCGCGTCGCGGCTGGCTGGATGCGCGGCCGTGCACCGGGCACTGTGGACAGCCGGCTATCCCTGCCCTGAGCCGCTGGTGGACTTGCAGGCGTTGGACGGGTATGTGGCCTCGGCCGAAACTCTCCTCCCGGACGCAGGCGGGCCGCCGGCCGACGAGCTGCCCCTGCGGTCGGCGGCTGCACTGGCTCGCCTCGTGGAGCTGGCACCCGACCCTGGGTCGGTGCCGAGCCTTGCGCCATCCCCGTCTTGGGTCGGCTGGGACCATAACGAGGCAGGACTGTGGCCGAGGCCAGAAGACCTCGACGTCGACTTGAACGCCCATCCAGAACCGCTGTGGCTGGCCCGCATCGCCGGAGCGGTCCGCGATCATCTGCGCGGATGTGCCGGCGACCCGGCAATCGGGCACGGGGACTGGCACCCGGATAATCTGCGCTGGCGCGGCCTGCGCCTGATCGCCGTACACGACTGGGACAGCGTCATCTGCCAGCCCGAGCCGGCGATCGCCGGGCTCGCCGCCGCCAGCTTCCTCGGCATCGGAGGGCCGTCCGGTCTGGCCAGCGTCGAGGACAGCGCTGCCTTCCTCGACGCATACCAGCAGGCTCGCGGCTGCCGCTGGACACCCGCGGACTATGCGGCAAGCTGGGCCGCCGGACTGTGGCAGCGGGCATTCGACGCTAAGACGCGG
>JASHUG010000459.1 GCA_030040155.1 Streptosporangiaceae bacterium
AAGCGGCCGCGGCGCTCGACAGGGCCGGGCGGCTCCTGTCGGCCCAGCTGTCTAGCGCAGAACGCGTCACCGTTCCGGCATCAGGAGGTAACGGGTCAAAGACCTGACGGCCGGGCACGGCCGAGCCGGTCTTTCATCATCCGGTGCCAGCGCATGCCGCCGGATCGTAACCAAAGGAGTTCGACATGAGCGAGACGCTCGACTGGAATGCCCAGACGATCGCGCAGTTCCGAGCGAATGAGGGCAGGGTAGGCGGTGTCTTCGAGGGCGCTCCTCTGGTCCTGCTGCACCACCGCGGCCGCACGAGCGGCCGTGAGTACGTCACCCCGGTGATGTACCTGCCGCACGAGACCGAACCGGACATCATTTACGTATTCGCAACCAAGGGCGGAGCGCCCACCAATCCGGACTGGTACCGCAACCTGACTGCTATCGGTGATGGCGGCGTCGAGCGGGGAACCGAGATATATACAGCGATGGTTCGCGAATTGACCGGCGCTGAACGCGACCGCATCTATGCTGAGCAAGCCCGGCGCTACCCCGGCTTCGCCGAGTACGCGCAGCAAACTGCCGGCGTCCGCACCATTCCGGTGCTTGAACTCAGGCGGGCGTAACCGTGGGTTCTTGGCGGAGGATGCGAGATTCGAACTCGCGAGGGGTTGCCCCCAACACGCTTTCCAAGCGTGCGCCCTAGGCCACTAGGCGAATCCTCCGCGGCAAAGCCTACAGACAGCCAGGAGGTATCCGCGCCTGGTCTGGGCGTCACGTCGCAGCGGCCAGGGATGGGTTCGCTTGGCTTCCTGGCTTGGCTAGACTGGCGGCCAGACCCCTCGCACGGCGTTCATCCCGCCAACCCCCCCAGGGCCGGAAGGCAGCAAGGGTACGCGGGCTCTGTCGGGTGTGCGGGGGGTCCCTTAGCTTCTCGCGAGGATGAGGTCATGGCAGGCGACGCCCCCGGTCCCGGTGCCACCCCTGGCGAAGCGGATGCCCCGCGGCCAGGTCCTCCCGCAGCGGCGCTCGCGCTCTACCGCCGGTACCGCCCGGGCAGCTTTGCCGAGGTCAAGGGCCAGGACCAGGTCACCGAGCCGCTCCGCCAGGCGCTGCGCAGCGGCCGGGTGCACCATGCCTACCTGTTCAGTGGCCCGCGCGGCTGCGGCAAGACCTCCAGCGCGAGGATCCTGGCGCGATCGCTGAACTGCGAGCAGGGCCCGACGCCCGACCCGTGCGGCGTATGCGCGTCCTGCGTGGCCCTGGCCCCGGCCGGGCCGGGCAGCATCGATGTCATCGAGATCGACGCGGCCTCGCACGGCGGTGTCGATGATGCGAGGGATCTGCGCGAGCGGGCCTTTTACGCCCCAGTGTCCGGCCGGTTCAAGATCTACATCATCGACGAGGCCCACATGGTCACCCGTGAGGGCTTCAACGCGCTGCTCAAGCTCGTCGAGGAACCGCCGCCGCACCTGAAGTTCGTGTTCGCCACGACCGAGCCGGAGAAGGTCATCGCGACGATCCGGTCCAGGACGCATCACTACCCGTTCCGGCTAGTGCCGCCTGCGGTGCTGCGCGAGCACCTCGAGCAGATCCTCGACAGCGAGGGCATGCCCTACGAGCCCGCGGTGCTGCCGGTGGTGATCAGGGCGGCAGCGGGGTCGGTCAGGGATGCGCTTTCGGTTCTTGATCAGCTCATCGCGGGCTCGGATGAGGGCGGGCTGAGGTACGACCGGGCGATCGCTTTGCTCGGTTACACCGATGACAGGCTGCTCGACGATGTCGTTGAGGCGTTCGCGGCCGGGGACGGCGCGGCCGTGTTCCACGCCATCGACCGCGTAGTGGAGGCTGGGCACGATCCGCGCCGGTTCGCGGCGGACTTGCTCGACCGGCTGCGCGACCTGATCATCATGCGGGCGGTGCCAGACGCCGGCTCGAGCGGGCTGATCGACGCCCCGGCGGACCGGCTCGAGCAGATGCGGACGCAGGCAGGCAAGTTCGGCCAGGCGGCACTGACCAGGGCCGCGGAGGTGATCAGCGCCGGGCTCGTTGAGATGCGCGGCGCCACCTCGCCGCGGCTGCTACTCGAGCTGATGTGCGCGCAGGTCCTGCTGCCGGCCGCGGGCACGGAGGGCGACGCGCTCGCCGCCCGGCTCGACCAGCTTGAGCGGCGGCTGTCGGCGCAGGGACCACCCGAGACGGCCGCGGCGAGGCCCGACCGCGCGGCCGTCCGACCGCAGGCACCCCCGGCAGCGCCGGTCACGGCCAAGGCAGAACCCGCGCCTCAGCCGGCCAGGCCCGCGCGCCAGGCTACATCGCCATCCGCGCCCGAGCCCAGGCAAGCCGGCTCGACGCCCGCGTCGCTCGACACCGCGACGGTGCGTGCGCGCTGGCCCGAGGTGCTCGCCGCGGTACAGCAGGCCAAGCGGGTCGCGTGGATGCAGCTCAGCAACGCCACTGTCGACTCATGCGAAGACGGGGTCCTGACCCTGGCGTTCGCCCAGGCTGGTGTGGCCAAGGGCTTCGAGCTCGGCGGGTATGAGAAGGACCTGGCTCGGGTGCTGACCGAGATATTCGGAACGGCGCCGCGTATCGCTACCACGATTGGCGGCGATGGCGGGCAGGTGGCGCTTAATACGGGAACGGGGTCCTCCGGCCCGCCCGCGGCTCCTACCGTCGGGTTGCCCGCTGAGCAGGAGCAGCCAGCTCCGCACGGTCGGCCGGCTCAGCCGCGTTCGCCCGTCAGCCTCAGGTCAGCCGATCCGCCACGTACGGGCCCCGAGAGCCGGGCTGCGCCCGGAACGGATGAAGCCCTCGATTCTGGTGACCAGTCCGCGCCCGAAGCCCTGACCGGCATGGATCTCATCGAGCGTGAGCTTGGCGGCCGGGTCATCGAGGTGATCGAGGAGACCGGTCCTTAGCCACCAGGGCCCGCCATGTGCCACGGCACCCGCAAGCCGTAGGCTCAGATCAACGGCTTACCTGACCGGCCCTGGCCGTACGGCGGGGTCGCGCGCCAGTTCTGAGGGTCCACCGCGGCAAGGCGGGGTGGCAGACGACGAGGGGGTCGCGTGGAGCCTGGTGGTGGACAGCTAGACATGCAGCAGCTCCTCGCGGCCGCGGCCGCTATGCAGAGCCAGCTGATGGACGCTCAACAGGAGCTTGCCGACGCCGAAGTACTCGGCACGGCCGGCGGCGGGCTGGTTACGGTCACCGTCAACGGACAGGGCGAGCTGCTCGATGTGACGATCCAGCCGGACGCGATCGATCCGGCCGACCCGGCGGAAAGCGCCGAGTCCATCGCCGACCTGGTCCTTGCGGCGTACCGCGCAGCGTGCGGCGCGGTTGATGACCTGCAGCAGCAGACCATGGCGCCGTTCGCAGCCGGCCTCCCTGGCGGCCTGCCCGGCATGCCGGACCTCTCGAGCCTGACCGGCATGCCCGGCGGTGCGGCGCCCGGTCCGGGGGTTGCTGAAGGTCAGGACGACGCCGGGCCGTCGCCGGCTGAGCCGGATGACGGCGACGGCGACGCGCCGACCAGCGGAGACTAAGGACGCCCGGCGTGTATGAGGGCGTCGTTCAGGATCTGATCGAAGAACTCGGACAGCTGCCAGGGGTTGGCCCGAAGGGGGCCCAGCGCATCGCGTTCTACCTACTGGCCGCCGACCCGGCCGATGTGCGCCGGCTGGCCGCGGTGCTGATCGAGGTCACCGAGAAGGTCAAGTTCTGCAAGGTCTGCGGCAACGTGGCCGAGGATGATGAGTGCCGGATCTGCAAGGACGAGCGCCGGGACCTATCAGTAATCTGCGTCGTCGAGGAGCCGAAGGACGTTGCCGCGATCGAGAAGATCCGCGAGTTCCGCGGGCGTTATCACGTGCTCGGCGGCGCGATCAGCCCGATCGACGGGATCGGCCCGGAGGACCTGCGTATCAGGGAGCTAATGGCACGGCTTGCAGACGGGACGGTCACCGAGATCATCCTCGCCACCGATCCCAACCTTGAGGGCGAGGCGACCGCCACGTACCTGGCCCGGATGATCAAGCCGATGGGCGTGCGAGTCACGCGGCCGGCGAGCGGGCTACCCGTTGGCGGCGAGCTTGAATACGCCGACGAGGTCACACTGGGCAGGGCATTCGAGGGGCGGAGGTTGCTTGATGTCTGACGCGAACGGGGCGGGATTGCAGGCGGATGCCGACCTTGAGGAGATTGCGCAGGCCCAGGCAGCCGAAGACTGGCGTCCCCTTGCTGACCGCATTGCGGGGAACGCACGGGATTTTCTTGATGGCCTGACCGCGCTGGCGCAGGGCCAGGGCGCGGATGAGACGGTACCCCTGCTCCTGCTGGAGATCGCGCAGGTCATGCTCGCCGGAGCCCAGCTAGGCGCGAGCAAGGACGTCATCTTGCCCAGCAACTGGGAGCCCGACGTGGGCGCCGATCCCGACCTTGCCCTCGATGCGCTCCGCACCGGGCTTGCTGCCAGGCTGGCTGGTTTCGACGAGTATGCCGAGATTTTCGATCCGTACGCTGACAGCCAGGCCACCCAGTTCCGCCTTTCGGATGATCTTGCAACGGTCGCTGCTGACCTGATCCACGGGCTGAAGCACTACGAGGCCGGACAGGTGGCCGAGGCGCTGTGGTGGTGGCAGTACTCCTACGTCAATCACTGGGGCACGCATGGCGGTGCCGCGCTGCGGGCCCTGCACTCGGTGGTGGCGCATGCCCGGCTGGACGTCGCCGACGAGCCGGCGCAGCGCTAGCTGACCCGCCTCCCCGATAGACTCGGGACCCGGAAGGCCGATCACAGTCGGGCAGCCCGAACGGGGAGGTGCAGGTCAGCCGTGGCGCTGGTCGTACAGAAGTACGGTGGATCCTCGGTTTCCGACGCGGATGGCATCAAGCGCGTTGCCCAGCGGATCGTAGCCACCCGCAAGGCGGGCAATTCGGTGGTGGTCGTCGCGTCGGCGATGGGTGACACGACTGACGAACTGAAGGACCTGGCCGATCAGGTTAGCCCGGCCCCGCCCGGCCGTGAGCTGGACATGCTGCTGACCGCGGGGGAGCGGATCTCGATGGCGCTGCTCGCGATGGCCATAGCCAATCTCGGCCTGGAGGGCCGCTCGTTCACCGGCTCGCAGGCCGGCGTCATCACCGACGCGGCGCACGGCCGGGCCAGGATCATCGACATCACGCCGGGCCGGATCCAGGCTGCCCTGGATGACGGCGCCATCCCGATCGTGGCCGGGTTCCAGGGCGTGTCCCAGACGACCAAGGACATCACCACGCTCGGCCGCGGCGCGTCCGACACCACGGCCGTGGCGCTGGCTGCCGCTCTCGGTGCGGACTACTGCGAGATCTACACCGACGTGGACGGCATATTCACCGCCGATCCGAGGCTCGTTCCGGCCGCCAAGCGACTTCCCAGGATCTCTTACGAGGAGATGCTGGAGATGGCCGCGTGCGGAACCAAGGTGCTGATGCTGCGGTGCGTCGAGTACGCCCGGCGCTACCAGATCCCGATTCACGTGCGGTCCTCTTTCAGCAGCCGCGAAGGCACCTGGGTTACCGACGAGGTGCCGTTCGCGGGCGAGTCGGCCACGACGGAAGGCGAGACCATGGAACAGGCGATCATCTCCGGGGTGGCGCAAGACCGCGGCGAAGCGAAGATCACGGTCGTCGGCGTGCCCGACAAGGTCGGCGAGGCCGCCCGGATCTTCCGCGCCATCGCCGACTCGTCGATCAACATTGACATGATCGTGCAGAACATCTCCGCCGCGGCCACCGGCCGGACCGACATCTCGTTCACCCTGCCGCGTGATGACGGGCACGCAGGCATGACCGCCCTGGGCCAGTTGCAGGACGAGGTGGGCTTCGAGCAATTGCTGTACGACGACCGGATCGGCAAGGTCTCGATCGTCGGAGCGGGCATGCGCTCGCATCCCGGGGTCAGCGCCAGGTTCTTCGGCGCCCTCGCCGAAGCGGGCGTGAACATCGAAATGATCTCCACGTCAGAGATCCGGATCTCGGTGGTTGTCGACGAGAACGACGTGGCCGTGGCCGTATCGGCGGTGCACGCCGCGTTCGGCCTCGGCGACGGCGAGGAGCAAGCGATCGTCTACGGAGGGACTGGCCGGTGAGCAGCAAGCCGGTGCTGGCGATCGTCGGCGCGACCGGCGCGGTCGGCACCGTGATGCGCAGCGTCGTGTCGGAGCGCCCCGACATCTGGGGCGACATCCGGCTCATTGCGTCGGCCAGGTCGGCCGGCCGGATACTGCCGGTACGCGGCGAGGATGTGGTCGTCGAAGAGCTGGCTGCGGACGTCTTCGACGGCGTCGACCTGGCCATGTTCGACGTGCCCGATCCCGTTTCAGCACAGTGGGCGCCGGTCGCGGCGAAGCGGGGCGTGGTTGTGATCGACAAGTCCGGCGCGTTCCGGATGGATCCTGACGTGCCGCTGGTGGTGCCGGAGGTCAACCCGTCGGCGGCCGCGCTCCGGCCGCGGGGCATTATCTCGGTGCCCAACTGCACCACGCTGTCGTTGATCGTCCCGCTCGCGGCGCTGCATCGCGCGTTCGGCCTGCGCGAGCTGGTAGCTGCGTCCTACCAGGCCGCGTCCGGTGCCGGACAGGAGGGCACCGACGCGCTGTATGACGAGCTCAGCAAGGTTGCAGGAAACCGGACTCTTGGCCAGCAGCCAGGCGATGTGCGGGCTGCGGTGGGCGAGTCCGCTGTGTTCGGCGCTCCGCTGGCGCTGAACGTCGTGCCGTGGGCCGGCTCACTGCGGGACGAGGGCTGGTCATCTGAGGAGCTGAAGATCAGGAACGAGACGCGCAAGATCCTCGGGTTGCCTGGCCTGAAGGTGTCGGCCACGTGCGTCCGGGTTCCGGTCATTGTCGGTCACTCGCTTGCCGTGCACGCGGTCTTCGAGCGCGAGGTCACCAAGCAGGCCGCACAGCAGGTGCTGCGCGAGGCGGCGGGCGTTGAGTTGCTTGATGACCCCGCGAGCGGTCTGTATCCAACGCCGGCCGATGCCGCAGGGACCGATCCGACCTGGGTCGGCCGCATCCGGCAAAGCCAGGATGACCCGCAGGCGCTCGAGATGTTCGTCTGCGGCGACAACCTGCGCAAGGGGGCCGCCCTGAACGCGGCCCAGATCGCCGAGTTGCTTGCGCCGGAGCTGGCAAGCGCAGCGGCGGCCGTTTCCTAGATCCTCACGCGTCGGACCGGCCAGCGCCGGGCATCAGCTCGCCGGCGTTGAGCGGGCGGGCGATGGTGTTGCCGGCCGGGGCCAGGGGGCAGACCCAGGAGGGGTCGTAGGCGCAAGACGGGTTGTAGGCGAAATTCAGGTCGACCACCAGATAGCCGTCATCACCGCCGAGGTCGACGCCCTTGACCGTGTCGATCACGTACCGGCCGCCAGGAAAGGTAGCGCCGTCGGTCCTGACGTCGCGGACGGGAACGAAGATGCCGCCGCCGTAGCTGGCCAGCCACCAGACATCGAGATCGCCGACCCCTGGCAGGTGCACGACCCCGGCGCGCCTGAACGGCACGACGCCGTCGGTACTGGTGCTGACCTCGATCCTGGTCGGCTCGACGTCGGCGTCGACCAGCGCGG
>JASHUG010000460.1 GCA_030040155.1 Streptosporangiaceae bacterium
ACGAACTTCTTGCGCTTGATCAGTTCGGTTACGATCACGTCAATCTGCGGGTGCATGAGCGGCTCGCCGCCGGCGATTGACACCATCGGGGCGCCGCATTCCTCGACCGCGGCGATCGCCTGCTCGACTGGCATCCGCTGCTTCAGCAAGCTCGCGGGCTGCTGGATCTTCCCGCATCCGGCGCACTTGAGATTGCAGGCGAACAGCGGCTCAAGCTCGACAAGCAGGGGGAACTTGTCCTTGCGTGTCAGCTTCTGGCGCATCAGGTAGCTCGCTACCCGCATGCTCTGCCGCAGTGGCATCGCCACGATTACCGCACCTCCTTCGGAAGGCCGAACTGCAACGTTTCGGCCGTCACTGCTACCTCGCTGATCTCGGTCGGGCCGAGCCCGGACAGGGCTCGGGTGATCTGCCCGACCACGGCCGCGGGCGCTGACGCCCCGGCCGTTATGCCGACGGTGCTGGCTCCGGAGAGCCAGCCAAGCTCGATGTCTTCTGGCCCGTCTACCAGGTACGCGGCGCGGGCGCCGGAGCGCAGCGCCGTCTCCACCAGGCGCTGAGAGTTGGATGAGTTGACCGAGCCCGCGACGAGGACGAGGTCGCACTCCGCCGCGATGGCCCGTACCGCCTGCTGCCGGTTGGTGGTCGCGTAGCAGATGTCGTCGCTGCCAGGGCCGGTCGCCGCCGGGAACCGCTCTTTCAGCGCGTCGACCATGCCGGCGGCCTCGTCGACCGACAGCGTTGTCTGCATCAGGTAGGCGACCTTCGCTGGATCGGCCGGGCGCAGTTTCGGCACATCGCCCGGCGTCTGCACCAGCACGGTCGACGACGGAGCCTCGCCGAGCGTGCCCTCGACTTCCTCGTGCCCCTCGTGCCCGATCAGCGCGACCAGATAGCCCTCCCCGGCAAACCGGCGCGCTTCCGCGTGCACCTTGGCTACCAGCGGGCAGGTCGCGTCGATGGCCAGGAGCCGGCGCTTGGTTGCCTCCTGCCGCACCTCGGGCGAGACGCCGTGCGCGGAGAACACCACCGTGGCCCCGTCGGGCACCTCGCTGAGCTCGTCGACGAAGATCGCGCCGCGCGCGGCCAGGTCCGCCACGACCTTGGCGTTATGCACGATCTGCTTGCGCACGTAGACCGGGGCGCCGCGGGTGTCGAGTGCCCGCTCGACGATCTCGATGGCCCGCTCAACCCCGGCGCAGAACGAGCGCGGGCTGGCCAGTACGATCTTCCGCGGCCCGCACGCGGCGGCCCACCTGGTCAGGGCCGGGGCGGCAAGCCGCAGCGACCGGAGGGCTCGGATGCCGCCGGAGATGATGTGCGGTCCGACCACCGAGTGCTCGGGCGTGTCGGATATCGCCCGGACCACGACCGCCGGCCTCCCGCCGGCGCCAGCAAGCAGCGGCGCGGACTCCATGTCGACCGCGATCGCCCCGCCTGCCGCTGCGGCCGCATGCTGGCCCGGCTTCAGCAGGTGGTCGACCGTGCTGATCGGCCCGACGCGGGCCGGCAGCCCGGACCTGCGTAGCTCGCCGGCCAGCAGCGACGCCGACGGACAGGCGATGGTCGTGACACCGTCGCTCACCTGCGAGGCGACCACGATCTCGCCCGTTCGCAGGTCGCTGGTCAGGGCGCCGCCGACGCCGGCGACAGCCAGCATGTCGGGCGCGGATGCCGCGACCCTGGCCGCCGTGGCGGCCGCGCGGGCCGGGCCGTAGCCTGCCCGCACCACGCGGACTCCGCCGGGCACGGGTGCACCGCCGGTGCCGTCGAGCCCGCGCCGCACCGCGCTGGCCTCGATCGCCAGCGGCGCGCACACGGTCAGGCCTGTCGGTTCGCTCATAGTGCCTGCGCCTTCACGTACCGGCCGAGCGCGCTGACCGGGAAGACCACGCGGTACAGGTGGTAGTTGATGTAGAAATCGCCGGGGAAACCGGTGCCGGTGAATTGCGGTTCATCCCAGCCGCCGTCCGCTCGCTGGGTCGCTGTCAGCCAGGCGACGCCGCGGTCGGCTGCCCGCATCGCGTCCTCGCCGCCTGCCGCGATCAGCGCCAGCAGTGCCCACGCGGTCTGCGAGGCGGTCGACTCCCCCCGGCCCGACCAGGCCGGATCGGTGTAGGACCGCAGGTCCTCGCCCCAGCCGCCATCGGGGTTCTGGTGGCTGATCAGCCAGCTGACCGCGCGCCTGATCGGCGGCTTGCCCGGCAGCACTCCCGCGGCGATCAGGGCCGGCACGACCGCGCCGGTCCCGTACACGTAGTTGGCGCCCCAGCGGCCGAACCACGACCCGTCGGCCTCCTGTGCGCGCAGTAGCCAGGTCACGCCGCGCCGGACCGCGGCGGAGCCGCCCAGCCCCTCGGCGCACAGCGCCTCGACCGTGTGCGCCGTGACGTCGGCTGACGGCGGGTCTATGACCTCGCCGAAGTCGCAGAACGGCAGCCTGGTCACCAGCGTGGACGTGTTGTCCGCGTCGAACGCGGCCCAGCCGCCATCGCGCGACTGCATGCCCTTGAGCCAGCCGAGGCCCCTGGCGACGGCGGCGGCCGTGTCGCGGGCGGGTTCTGGCGGCAGGGCGACGCGCCGCAACGCCAGCAGCACCTCGGCCGTGTCATCGACGTCCGGGTAACCGTCGTTGTCGAATTCGAACGCCCAGCCAGAGGGCTCAATCCCTGGCCTGCGCACCTGCCAGTCGCCCGGGCCGCGGATCTCCTCGGCGAGCAGCCACCGCGCCGCCGACACCAGCGCCGGGTCGTCGGCCGCAACCCCCGCGTCGGCGAGCGCGACCATAGCCAGCGCGGTATCCCAAACCGGCGACTGGCACGCTTCCAGCCGGCGCACCTGGCCATCCGCCCCGTCCTCGATGATCGTGAACCGGTCCAGCCCGGCCAGGCCGAGCTTGATGACCGGATGCTCGAGCCCGTATCCGAGCAGGTGCAGCGCGATCAGCGAGTAAACCCACGGCGGCTGGATGCCGCCCCAGCAGCCGTCTTGCTCTTGCCTGGCGATGATCCAGTCAGCGCAGCGGCGCATGGCCGCGGCTCGTGCCTTCCCGGCCAGGGCCAGGGGCCGGATGTAACGCTCGTAGCCGTGCAGGGCCTTGTCGAGGCCGCGGAAGGCGGCGCGCCAGGGGTCATGCGGCGCCGGGCGCCGGCCGCCAGCGTCCGGCTCGGCCTGCCCATGCAGCTCGGGCAGGCTGAACGGCAGCCGGCGGACCGGCCGCAGCGAGCAGACGACGGTCAGGGGCACTATCGTCTGCCGGGCCCAGCAGGCCCAGTCGTAGACGTTCAGCGGGAACCAGGACGGAAAGTAGATCAACTCCGGCGGCATGACCGGGAGCTGCGCCCACGGCCACTCGCCGAACAGGGCCAGCCAGATGCGGGTGAAGACGCGGGTCGCCTCGATGCCACCCTGCGCCCTGATCCAGCCCGCGGCCTGGCTCATGTGGGGCGCCGCTGGCTGATGGCCGGCCAGCCGGAGCGCGACGTAGGCCTCGACGGTCGTGGACAGGTTGGCCGGGCCACCGCGGAAGTTCGCCCAGGTCCCGTCGGCCCGCTGCTGAGAGGCGATCCAGCGCGCTGCGGCTGCGGTCTCCTGGTCCGTGCGGATACCGAGGAACTCGCGCAGCAGCAGGTCCTCGGCGTCCATTGTGACGTTCGTCTCGAGCTCGCCCTGCCACCAGCCGCGGGCGTCCTGCAGCCCGGTGAGGTACCGGGCAGCAAGGTCGAGCGACCGCCGCGCCGCCGAGGCCGCAGACGACTCGAGGTCGTCGGCCAGGATCGGTCCGGCCTGCGCCTGTCCCGGCATCACGTCAGGCGTGGTCACCATGTACGCGCCGTGATGAACTCGGCTATCGCGGCGAACTCGGCCCGCACGTCGTCTGGCATCTCCGCCTGCTCCAGCGACTCGAACGCGGACGCGAGCGCGGAGTCGGCGATGGCCTCGGTCCGCTCCTTGCCGCCGGCTGCCTCGACCAGGCTGGCCGCGCGCGCGACCTCGTCCTCGGTCAGCTCCCCCGGCCTGGCCAGCAGCGCCGCCAGCGCGGATCCGGCTTCGGTGCCGCTGGCCAGCGCGGTCACGATCGGCATCGACTTCTTCCTGGCGCGCACGTCCGAGCCGACCGGCTTGCCCGTGACCTCGGGCGCCCCCCAGATGCCGAGCAGGTCGTCGGTCATCTGGAAGGCCAGGCCGGCGTTGGCGCCGAAGGCGGCCAAGCCCATGGCCAGGGTGGCGGGCGCGCCCACGTGCACGGCGCCGATGCTGCACGCGCAGGCCATCAGCGCGGCCGTCTTGTCCCCGGCCATATCGAGGCAGTCGGCGACCTGGACGTCATCTCGCCGCTCGAACGCCAGGTCAGCGCCCTGTCCGGCGATCAGCCGCTGCACCGCCGCGGACAGGCAGCGCGCCGCCCAGATGCCGTAGGGCGGCCGCTCAAGCAGCAGGTCCTCGGCCAGCACCAGCAGCGCGTCTCCGGCCAGTATCGCCCCGCCGATCCCGAATACGGTCCAGGCCGTCGGCCGGTGCCGGCGCTCGGTGTCGCCGTCCATGATGTCGTCGTGCAGCAGCGAGAAGTTGTGGACCAACTCGACCGCAGCCGCGGCGGGTACTGCAGCCTCCGGCTTGGAACCGGCCGCCCGCGCAGACAGCAGCGCAAGAGCCGGGCGCAGCGCCTTGCCAGACCCGCTGCGCGTCGGCCGGCCGTCGGCGTCGGCCAGCCCAAGGTGATAGGCGGCGACGATCCGGACGTCGGCGCTCAGCCGGTTCACGGCCTCCTCGATCGCGGGCCCGACAAGGTCACGGGCAACCTGGACCCCGGCTGGCATCGTCACCGTCATGACGCACCTGTCCCGGCCGGGTCCAGGTCCGCCGGCCGGGCCGTCGGCGGCAGCCAGGCCAGCTCGCGAATCAGCTCCTGTGCGGCGTTATGACCGCTTCGCACGGCACCCTCCATAGTGTCCGGCCAGCCGGTGTCGGTCCACGAACCGGCCAGCACAAGTCCCGGCACCGAGGTCGCGGCGCCGGGTCGCAGCGCGCCACTGCCGGGCGCCTGGCGGAACGTCGCCCGACGCTCCCTGGTGACGAAGAAATCGGTGACGTCCGCTCCGGCCGCGGCCGGGAACAGCCGCTCCAAGGCGGGCAGGAATTCGTCCCGCAACTTGGCCGCCGGCACGTCCACGTAGTCGTCAGCAGCCGACAGGGATACCGCCAGGTACTGGCCGGCCTCCAGGCCAGCGTTCCTGGTCTTGTCGAATACCCACTGGACGGGCGAGTCCACGGCAGCCGCGAACGGCAGGTCCGTGACCCGCCTGTCGTACACCACGTGCACATTCACGATCGGCGAGTAGCCGAGGCGGTCCCAGCCGGAGGCCTGGGCAACCTTGGCAGCGGCGCCGAGCCTGGCGGCCTGGCCGGGCGGCACCGCGAGCACCACGACATCCGCCACCACGCAGTCGCCGACGCCCTCCCGGCCGGCGTCGTCCTGCCGGGGCTCATCCAGGCCGGGCTCATCCAGGCCGGGCTCATCCTGGGCCGCACCATCCTGGGCCGCACCATCCTGGGCGGCACCGCCCTGAGCGCTGGCACGGCCCGAGGTCAGGTCGACCCGGAACCCGCCGTCGGCCATCGGCTGGACGCTGGCGACCCTGGCCGAAAGCCGGATCCGCACGCCGAGCCTGGTTAGCAGGGCGGCCGCCGCCGTTCCGTGCAGGTGGCTGAGCGGCACGGACGCTATCCCGATGTCCGCGGCATCGTTACGGCCAAGCAAAGCCGTCTTGATCACCGTGGCCGCGAGCGGCACGCTGGCCTCGTCGCCGGCGATGTTCAGCGCGGAGACGATGAACAAGTCCCAGAGCCGGCGCCGGGCGCTCTCACCCTGGCCGCGCGCGGCCAGCCAATCGCCCAGCCGCTCGCCGTCAAGGCCGGCATCACCGGGATCTGCGCGCCTGAACGCGAGGGCCGCGCGGGCGACGCGCGCTCGCTCGGGCAGCGACAACAGCGGATAGCGAGCCAGCGCGCCGGCCAGGTGCAGCGGGCTCGGCAGCGCGGTCCGGCGGAGCCTGGCCCGGCGGACGGGAGACAGCACGGTGACGTCGAAGCGGTCCTGGATCGTCACCGACCCGGCGGCGCCGAGCCTGGCCAGCAGGCTCTGGTACGAGTCACAGCAGCGCAGGAACACGTGCTGACCGGTGTCGACCATCAGCGTGCCGCGCGAGAACGAGGACGCGGAGCCGCCCAGCCACGGGCGAGATTCGAGCAGGGTGACGTCAAGGCCAGCGTCACGCAGCGCGACCGCCGCCGTGACTCCGGCCAGTCCGCCGCCGACGACCACGACCTGCCGGGCGGTCACGGGGCATCCCCTGGCGCTGATTGCTGGGTAGCCCCGGCTTGCCGGTCTTGGCCCTGGCCCGGCCGGCCCGCGCGGGTCAGGGCGCCTCGGCCATCAAGCGCGGGCCTGGACCTGCCGGACAGGCGGCCCAAGCCGGCCAGTGCCCGGACCGCGATCATCGCCTTCTCCCCCGCCGGCAGTGACATCCGCTTGTGCAGGGCTACCTGCGGCCGCGCGGAGATGTGCTCGAGCAGGCGCCGGTAGATGCCCGCCATCGCCCCCGTGCAAGCCGCGCTGCGCCGGTCAAGCATCGGCAGCAGCCGCAGCCCGTTGGCATACCATTCCCTCGCCCGATCGGCCTCGAACCGCATCAGCTCTGCCATCGGGCCGTCGATTACGCCCTGATCGCCCGTATGGGCCTGGTCCGCGGGCGTCAGGGTGCAGCCGAACCTGGCCAGATCCTCGGCGGGCAGGTAGACCCGGCCGTTGCCCAGGTCCTCGCGGATGTCGCGCAGGATGTTCGTCAACTGCAGGGCCACGCCGAGTGCGTCGGCTAGTGCGGAGGCGCTCTCCAGGTCCGCGCTGCCGAACACCCCGAGTGACAGCCGACCGATCGATCCGGCCACGCACCGGCAGTAATGCTCGAGGCCTGCGAAGTCTGCATAGCTGACCCCGCGGACATCGGCCTCGCAGCCGTCGATGAGCTCGCAGAACGCCGCAACCGGGACGGGGAACCGGCGCGCCGCATCCGCCAGCGCGACCAGCACCAGGTCGTCATCGGGTGCGGTGCCGTCGGCCAGTGACGTGATGGCCGCCCGGGCCGTGCTCAGCGCGGCGATCCTCTCCGCGACAGGGAGGGTCCCGTCGCCGATGTCATCGATCCGGCGGGCCAGCGCGTAGACAGCCGAGAGCGCGCGTCGCTTGTCCGGCGGCAGCAGCGCTATCCCGTAGGCGAAGTTCTTCGCCTGCTGCCGGGTGATCAGCTCGCAGTGCTGATAGGCGGCCCGGATGCGGGTCGCCTCGAGGGCGGCAGTGGTCACCCGCTCACCTGGCCCGTACGTAGGTTGAGATCAGCTCCACGGCCGTCCGGCCCTTACCAGGGCGCGGCGTCGCCGACAGGACGTCATACCCGGCGGTCGCGATCGCGGCGAGGGCGGCCCGGCCGCCAGCCACGTAGCCGGCCACTGCCAACCGGGCGGTGCCACCCAGCGCGCGCACCAGCGGAGCGCCGGCGTTCATCAGCGCACGCGTCCGGCCGACCTCGAACGCGATCAGCCGCCGAAGCTTGGGTCCGGCCGCGCTGACCAGCAGGTCCTCTTCGGTGCAGCCGTAGGCGCGCATGTCCTCGGCAGGCAGGTAGATCCGGCCGCCCCGCATGTCCTCGCCAACGTCCTGCAGGTGCTCGGCGAGTTGCAATGCCGTGCAGATGGAGTCGGACAGTTCGGCCCGCTGCGGCGAGTAAGCGCCGAAGACGTGCAGCACGATCCGCCCGACCGGGTTGGCCGAGAGCCGGCAGTAACCGACCAGATCGTCAAAGGTCTCGTAGCGGGTGATGGTCTGGTCCTGCACGTTGGCCTGGATCAGGTCGAGGAACAGCTGCATCGGAACCGCGCAGTCGGCTACGACCCCGGTGAGCCCGCGCACGGCGGCCTGCATCGGCCGGCCGCAGTCGCTGGTTCCCGTGCCGGCCTGGCTGTCAGTCGCGGATCGAGCCAACTCCCGGCCGGCGTACAGCCGGCTGACGTCCTGCGCCAGATCGGCGAGCAGGTCCAAGCGCTGGCCAGGCGGCGCCAGGTCGCCAGCATCGTCGGTCGTCCGCGCGAACGCGTAGACGGCCATGAGATGCCGCCGATACCTGGCAGGTAGCAGTCGCAGGGCGACAGGAAAGTTCTCGGCTCCCGCCTTCGCCGGTGCCTGTCGTCCGGCGTCGGTAAGCCAGGACTCCTGCGCGGCAAACTCGCCTGCCGCCCGGCGCGCTGCGGGCATAGCGGCAGCAGGGGCCGACCGGTCAGAAGTCATGATCCCTATTTCGGCACGTTTCTTAATTGGATGCAAACAATGACATGTGTGTCACCTGATATGCGCGTCAGCTTTCCCCTTGAGCCGACAGCGTTCTACCCGGGGCAGATGCTGGCGAACCGCCCGGTTGGCACCGGAGAGTAACCGCAATTGACGCGCACGGGGTCGAGATGCGGATGTTGTTCGCGCTTCCGGCGCGCGGAAATCGGGGTGCGCGTTGGCCGCCGAGCACACACAGGACTAGCCTGCGAACATGAGCCGGGATCCCAGGCTGGGCTCGCCAGGGCGAACTACCGCCGCCCCAGCCGCCAGCCAGCATGGCAGCCGCCAGCCAGCAGTCCGGCGTGACGCGCCGGCAGCGGTCGGCGCGCAGGGGCAGCCATCCATTGTTAAGCCCAGGTCGGAGGGGGTTCAAGCGACCGACGACCGCGCGGCGCCGGCTGACGAGAGCCGCGGCAAGGCAGTCGAAACAAGCCGTCCGCAGCGTCCGTCTCATGGCGGCGGCATCCCCGCGCAGCAGCGCGACCTGGGCTCGCAGGGCCGCGAGACGATCCGCCGGCTGCTCGATGCGGGGCTGGCCGAGTTCGAGGAAACTGGCTTGCAGGCCACCCGCGTCGAGGATATTGTCCGGCGCGCCAAGACGTCGCACGGTACCTTCTATCTGTATTTCGCTAACAAGGACGACCTATTCCGGACCCTGCTGCGCGACGCCCTGCACGACATGGCGATCATCACCGACGAATTCCCGGTGGTCACTAGCAATGAAGCAGGACGCGCGGCGCTCCGCCGATGGGTTCAGCGATTTAGCGAGATTTATGCGGCGCACGCTACGGTGATTCGCATTCTTAGCCAAGCGGAAATCGTCGGCGAAGAAGTTTTCGCTGACGGACTGCAGCTGCTTTTCCGGCTGTCGGAGTCGATAACGCAGGGGATGACGGCGGCCGAGAAGGCGCAGGGCACGGCGGAGCCGACTCCGCACGCCGAGCTCACCGCGCTCGCCTGCCTGATGATGCTGGAGCGGGTCAACTACCTGCTCAGCGCCGTCGAGGTTCAGCTGCCCAGGGAAGAGATGAACGACCGGGTGGCCGCGATCATCTACGCCGCGTTCCGCTCCTAGTGACGTCGGCTTGCCTACCGCCCGCACAATAGTCAGGCCCCGCAGCACGTCGCCGGGCTGTGCGCGGGCGCTACGCCTGCTCGGCTGCGCGCTGCAGCGACCAGGCCGGTGATTCCGCACCGTCATTGCTGAGCGCGATTCACGGCCCGGATGCCGGCTGCCTTTCTCGTGCGCCCAGGCCATTTTCCATGTCGGGCGATCGGGATATCTGTCTCATCTAGCCCTGTTAGGTCACGCAGATAGCCGCGACGCGCACCCCCGCGGGGTGAGCCCGCGATCGCCAGGGAGGCAACGCCTTCTTTGCCAGGGCTTTACAAATTCGCGGCCCGCGCTACCCAAGCCGGCGGGAGATTGCCACCGGCGGCGCTGCGGATCTCACCCAGGCGGCGCCGGAGCCCCGCAGTACTGCAGCACCGCGACGAGGATCTCGGCGAGCGGCCTGGTGGTATCGACGGTCAGCACGTCTCCCGCCCAGGACGGGAACGCGGCCAGCCGTCGCTGCACGTTGGCCCAGTTGCCTGGGTCATGCCAGCCGGGGATGCCGCGCTGACGTCCGGCGAGCCGCTTCTTGTGCTCTGCCTCGTCCGGGCAGACGCACACGATGACCCTGAAGTCCGATCCGGCCCTGGCCGCCAGGGACCGCCACCGGTCGCGGACGTCAGGTTCCTCGGCCGGGCAGTCAAGGATGGCCGACTGACCAAGCTGCAGCTGGCGCAGCGCGAGCGTGGTGAGCAGTTCGGCCCCCATGCCCCAGGATTCGTGCAGGTGATAACCGCCGAAAGGCGTCAGGGAGCCAAGCAGCCAGTCAGCCGCAAACACCGGGATGGCCAGAGCCGCCCCGGTCGCATCGGCCAGCGTGCTCTTGCCGGAGCCGGGAACGCCAGAAAAGACGATCAGGCTGCAGCCACGCGCCCTGGCCGGCAGCGGGTAGTCGGCGAAGTCCATGGGCAGCCTGGGAGTCAGGACGTCAGGTACCAGACCCGACAGCCATGCTGACGTGAGCCGGTGCGGCGGCTCGGGCTCGACTGCGCACGTGATCACGTAGATGTCGCCGTCACGGGCGCGGACGCGCGCCTGCGCGCGTGTCTCCCGCAGGTCGAGGCCGACTACCGACACCGGAGCGAGCGCGGCCGCGTGCCGCCGGAAGACCTCGGCCAACCGCGCGGGAGGCATGGCCGCCGCGAAATCGGGAGCCATGTTCGCCGCCGCGTCCGCGCCCCAGCCCGGAGCATCGCTGAGGCCATCGAGGATCCAGCCGAGGCGCTCGGCCGCAGCACCGCGAGCAAGATATTTCACGCACCGCTCCCGCGTTCTCTCATCTGCCAGTTACGCCGTCAGCCATCCCCCCTGAGTATGTCGAGATGGCCGCTCAGCCGTTAGTAGCAGGCCGTTACTCTAGGTCTACGTTCAACGACACAGCGGCCATTGCCGGCAGGCCACGCGCGGGACCGGCAGGCGGCCCGCGCCGGCGAGCTTTTTCGCCAGTTGAGAGACACCGAGGTTGACAGGACCAGGTAGCCCGGACTCGGCTCCGGACAGACTCAGGGACATCCAGTCCCTGACCGATTCTGAGCTATCCAGGCTCGACGACCAGGAGCTTCTGGCCGAGCTGCTCGCCCGGACCAAGGACATCCTGCAGGCCGACACCGCCGCCGTGCTGCTGCTGGACTTCTCGTCCGGCCAGCTCATCGCCACTGCGGCGGCGGGCCTGGAAGAGGAGGTACACCAGGGCGTGCGCATCCCGGTCGGTCGAGGTTTCGCCGGGCGGATCGCCGCCGAGCACAAGCCGGTCATCCTGGACCGGGTCGACGACTCGACGGTGCACAGTCAGATCCTCCTCGACAAGGGGATCCGGTCGATGATCGGCGTGCCGATGGTGGCCGGCGGCCGGGTGATCGGGGTCATGCACGTCGGCTCGCTCACCGGTCGTCAGTTCAACGCCGAGGATGCGGAGCTACTGCAGCTGGCGGCTGATCGCGCCGCAATGGCCGTCCAGTCGATGACCGTCAGGATCGAGCGGGTCGCCGCCGCGGCGCTGCAGCGGAGCCTGCTGCCGTCCGCCTTGCCTGCCGTACCGGGAGCCGAGATCGCGGCCCGGCTCATTCCGGGTAACGGCGGCGTCGGCGGTGACTGGTACGACGTGTTTACCCTGCCCTCGGGTGAGTTGTGCATGGTCATCGGAGATGTGGCCGGCTCTGGCCTGCACGCGGCCGTGATCATGGGCCGGATGCGGAGCGCGCTGCGGGCTTACGCCCTGGAGACCAGCGACCCGGCCGAGGTCCTGACCCGGCTCGACCGGGACATGCAGCATTTCGAGCCCGACGCGCTCGCGACCGTGCTGTATGCGGTCATCGAGCCGACGCTCGACCGGGTCCACTTCTCCTCGGCTGGCCACCTGCCGCCGGTGCTGGCACATCCGGGCAGGCCGGCCGAGCTGGCCGAGCTACCGGCCGACCTGATGATCGGTGTCGCGGCTCGCGCGTCGCGGCACGTGACAACGGAGAAACTGCCGCCCGGCACGCTGTTGTGCATGTACACGGACGGCCTGGTGGAGCGCCGCGATTACCCGCTGGACGAAGGGCTTGACCGGCTCCGCGAGGCCGTCGTCCCGACCGCGCCCGAGGTCGCATGCTCGGCCGTGATGGGCGCGCTTATCGGCAACGAGCAGGCCCAGGATGATGTCGCGCTGCTCATCCTGCGGCGTCAGCCGTCCAGATCGGTCGGTGCTGCAAGCGTCCGCAGCGGGGCGTCGGCGGCCACCGCGCGAGCACGCCGCCGCGCCTCGTAGGCGATGATCGCGACGCTGATCCAGCCGACCGCTATCGCCAGCCAGAAGCTGACGAGGCGGAAAGCAATCGCCGCGGACAGCGCGATGACCCGGCTGGCACCGTAGGCGATGAGGATGACCGCGAGGCTGCCCTCGACGATGCCCAGCCCTCCCGGCACTATGGGGAGCGAGCCGACGACCTGAGCCGCCCCGTAGGCCACCAGCACGCCGTCCCAGGGGATCGCGCCGTGCACGGCACGGAAGCTGCACAGCAGGCAGAGGAAGTCACCGACCCAGACGGCAAGCGCGATCGCGACAATCCCGGCGGTGGACGTGGCGGACAGCGGAATCTCCCGCATCCGGGCCAGCGTGGCCTCGATCCGCGCGCCGATGCTCCCGCGCGGATGCCCGGTCACTCGCCGGCACCCGCGCACGAGGGCTCCGGCTAGCCGCAGGACCAGGTCCCGGCGGACCAGCACCGCGGCCGCCGCGGCGACGATCACCAGACCGAGGATCGCGACCCCAGCGCCGACCAGGCTGCTGCTGGCGACCAGGGCGACCAGCACGCCGACGAGGAGCAGCAGGGACATCCCGATCGCCTGGGCGACGAGGATCGTGAAGATCGTCCAGCCGGCGCTCGCTCCGCTGGCGCCGCGCCGGCGGTAGTACCGGTAGCGATACGCGCTGGAGACCGCCGGCTCGCCCGGCACCGTGTTGGCGATGGCGTCGTTGGCCAGGGCCAGCAGGAAGAGCGCGGGCAACGCAATCCGCGTCCCGCTCAGCCCGAGCACCCGGCGCTGGAGGAAGGCGAACGCCCACAGTGAGGTGGTCTCAGCCGCGACCGCCGCCCCGACCCAGCCCGGACTCACCTGGCCGAGCTGGTGCCAGGACGCGACCAGCTCTGACCGCTTGCCGAACAGCAGGAACAGGATCAGGACGCCGAAGGCCGCGCCGAGTACGTAGCGGCCGACCTCCTTGAGACGGTGTCCCGCCTCGGGAGCGGAGTACTCGACGGCCACGCCAACAAACTACAGACTGGCCAGCTATGTTCACCGCATACGAAGGCTTCGCAGGCCGAGAGGACGTGCTGCAGTGGCACATGAGTTCGGCGGAATCATCGGCCGCGACTGGCGTGAGTCCGAGCCGTGGTGGCCATCAGAGCCGGCGCCGCCGCCCGGAGCGCCGAACATCGTGCTCGTCGTGCTCGACGACGTCGGATACGCGCAGCTGGGCTGCTACGGCTCGGACATCCGTACGCCGGTACTTGACGGGCTGGCGAGCCGCGGCGTCAGGCTGGCCAACTTCCACACGACGTCGCTCTGCTCACCGACCCGTGCCTGCCTGCTCACCGGCCGCAACCATCACCGGAGCGGGATGGGCCGGATCGCGGACCTGGCCATCGGCTACCCCGGCTACTGGGGCAAGCCGCCCCGCGAGAACGGCTACCTGTCGGAGATCCTGCGCGCCGCCGGTTACGCCACCTACGCCGTCGGCAAGTGGCACCTGTCCCCCGAGGACGAGACGAACATGGCCGCATCCCGCGCGACGTGGCCGCTGGCGCGCGGCTTCGACCGCTGGTACGGCTTCCACGGCGGCGAGACCCACCAGTTCGTGCCCGCGCTGTGCCACGACAACCACAGCGTCCGCCCGCCGAAGTCGATCGAGGACGGCTACCACCTGACCGAGGACCTCGCCGACCATGCGATCGAGTTCGTCGGTGACCTGCGCAGCGTCGACGCCGATCGCCCGTTTTTCCTGTACTTCGCGACTGGCGCTTGCCACTCGCCGCACCAGCCGCCGGCCCGCTGGCTCGAGCCTTACCTGGGCCGGTTCGACCTGGGCTGGGACGCCTGGCGGGAGCGGGTCTTCGAGCATCAGCTGGCCACCGGCCTGCTGCCGTCCTCGACTGCGCTCTCGCAGCGGCCGGACTGGGTGCCCGCCTGGCGCAGCCTGGACCGGCGCCAACGCGCGGTCGCGGCCCGCTTCATGGAATGCTTCGCCGGATTCCTGTCGCACGCAGACGAGCAGATCGGCCGGATACTCGGCTTCATATCGGAACTAGGTGAGTCCGACGCCACCATCGTCCTGATCGTCTCCGACAACGGGGCCAGTGCCGAGGGTGGCGCGCAGGGGTCGATCAACGACATTCGCATGCTGAACATCGACCCGGCGTCGGAGGAGGAGATGTTCGCGCGGCTCGACGAGATCGGCGGGCCGCTCACCCACAACAACTACCCGTGGGGCTGGACGATGGCCGGGAACACGCCGTTCCGCCGGTGGAAGCGCGAGGTCCACGAGGGCGGGGTGGCCGACCCGTGCATCATCTCGTGGCCGGGCGGCGCCCTCGAGCCCGGCGCCATCCGCCACCAGTTCACCCACGCGATCGACGTGCTGCCAACCGTGACCGAGCTGGCCGGGATCGAGCTCCCGGCTCAGATCGAGGGCATCGAGCAGGCACCGGTCGACGGAGTGAGTTTCGCCTATCTGCTAGCCGCCGAGGGCAGGGCGGCCGCGGAGCGACACGACACCCAGTACTTCGAGATGTTCGGCTCGCGTGCGATCTACCACCGCGGCTGGAAGGCGGTGACGTTCCACCCGATCGGGCCGCTGTATGACGACCAGAACCCCAATGCGCCGTTCGACGATGATGTCTGGGAGCTCTACCACGTGGCGCAGGACCTGTCGGAAACGCGCGACCTGGCCGGCGAGCACCCGCGACTGCTGGCCGAGCTGATCGAGCTGTGGTGGCAGGAAGCCCGCCGCAACCAGGTCCTGCCGCTGGACAACCGGGTCCTCTGGTCGATCGTCCACCCCAAGCCTGACCGCCGAAGGCCGCGCGAGCGGTACCGCTATTTCCCTGGCGGCGCGCAGGTACCCGAGACCGTTGCGGTGAACGTGCGGAACCGCTCGCACAGCCTGATCGTCGACCTGACGACGGGCGAGCCCCCCGCGGCCGACGGAGTGCTGCTGGCGCTCGGCTCCGTGCTGGGCGGCTGGTCGCTGCACATCCTCGGCGGCCGGCTCCGCTACGTGCACAACCTGTACGGCAAGGAGCGGCACGTCGTCGAGTCGGCCGAGGTCATCCCGGCCGGCGAGCACCGGGTCGAATACGAGTTCACCAAGGACGAGGGCCTCGGCGGCTCCGGTGTGCTGCGCTGCGACGGACGCGAGGTCGGCCGGGGCGTGATCCCCCGGTTCACGCCATCTGGCTTCAACGGCGTCGGCGCCGGGCTTACGTGCGGCTACGAGTGGGGGCCCGCCGTCGGCACCGGGTACGCGGCCCCGTTCCCGTTCGCCGGGACCATCCACGGAGCCTGGGTGCTGGCCGTCGGCCCGGTACTGCGCGATCCGCTGGCCGAGCTTGAGGCGATCTTGTCCGAGCAGTGAGCGAGCAGCCGGGCTACGCTGGACTAGGGACGATCTCGCGGGCAGGGGTGACTCCAGCGCGATCAGATGACACCGGGAGCCAAGATGACAACTGAGCCGGAACTGATCGTGGTCGGCGTCGACGGCTCGCCGGAATCGGTCGCCGCGCTGACCTGGGCGGCGCGCTATGGCAAGGCGTGTGGTGGTGCGATCCGCGCCCTCCTGGTCTGGCACTACCCGTCGGCAGTCGGGCCAGCCCCGCCTGGCGTCGCGCCCGAGTCCATTAGCGACGAGGTCCGCGCGACCATGACCCGGCACCTGACGGCTGCGATTGCCAAGGGTGCGCCGGACGCACAGGTAGAGCCGCTGATCGGCTACGGGCATCCCGCCGAGGTACTCGTCGACGCCTCGCGCGAGGCTGACCTGCTCGTGGTCGGCTCGCGCGGCCACGGCGCGTTCACCGGGATGCTGGTCGGCTCGGTCAGCCTGCACTGCGTGCACCACGCGTTCTGCCCGGTCGTCGTCGTCCGGCGCGGCATGTCACCGCGCGCGTCGGCAGCCCTCTAGTGAGCCGCCGCGACGCCCGCTAGCCGCCTTGCCGGGACCAGGTCGGCCCGACGGCGTCCCAGTCTCGCTGCCAGCCGACCATGCGACGCCGGTCAAACAGCAGCCGTGTGCACCCGTAGGCGACCGCAAACAAAACGCCGAACCCCATAGTTACCGAAAACACCGTGAAAGCCACCTGGTCGTGCACGTCGGCGGAGTCGAGCGGCGGCCGGACCTCCTGGCCCTTCGCGTTGATGAAGATCTCCGTCTGCTGCCCGGCCGTGGAGTTGAGCGCGACGGGAATCTCACCGTGTCCTTCCTGCCCGTCAGGCAGCTTCCACTCGCCAGGCACGAAGGCCACGGTCAGCTCCGACGACGAAGCCGCCTGGGCACCGCTTTCCAGCTGCCTGGCCCAGACGGCATGCACGCCCCGCTGGGCGTGCTCGGCGGCCAGCATCTCGTGGTCCGCCCACCTCCCGGCGAGAACCGTCCCCACCACCCAGATCACAACAAAGACGGCGATCAGCACGGTCATCACGACGGCCTCGGCCCTGTCCACGCCGCGGAACAGCGGATTTGTATCGCGCCGGAACAACTGCAGAACGATCAACCGCAGCTTCACCGAGGATCCACCTCCGATCCACGCCGTCGTTGCCATTGTCATCCGAATCGGGGCACGACATAAGGGGGTAGCGAAAGCTCGGCCGCCAAAAGTTTCCGTACTCGTCGGAAGAAGAGGGTTATATTCCAGCCGCTTCCGCCTACTGCCGTCTCAGCGGAGCCTCCGCAGGAACGGGTCCCGCGGCGTCGCGGGCGCCAGTCGGGCCCGCGCCGCCACGACCTGCACGCCGTCGGGCCGCGCGACGACCGGATTGAGATCAAGCTCGGCGACCTCGGGCAAGTCGTCTGCCAGCCGCGAAACCCGCAGCAGCACGTCGGCGAGCCCGGCGGCATCCGCCGGCCGGGATCCGCCATGACCGGCCAGCAACAGCCCGGCCCGCACGCCCCTAATCATTTCCTCCGCGTCGGTGTCGGTCAGCGGCGACAGCCTGGCAACGTTGCCGCCGAGCACGTCGGTGGCCATGCCGCCGAGGCCAAAGACGATGAGCGCGCCGAATACCGGCTCCTGCACGACTCCGATCAGCGTCTCGACCCCGCCGCCCTGTGCGGCCTCGTCGGTCCCGGTGACGACGCGGCTAGCGACCAGCGGGATCCGGTAGGCCGACAGCAGCCGGGCGCACTCGTCTTCCGCCAGCCAGCCGCCGCCAGGGTTTGCGGCCAGAAAGTCCGAGACAACGGAACGGGCGCCGACCGGGTCAGTCCCCTCCAGCTCCGGCACTCGCCCGCGCTGGCCGACCCGCCACGCCTGGTAGTCGGCGGCGTGGCCGATGGCCCGGACCGCACTCTCCGGATAGGCATAGGCGGGCACGGCGCCGAGTCTGCCCGGCGCGGTGTCGCCGGGCTGCGGCCAGAGCATGCGCACCGAGTCCGGCTGGTCAAGTAGGACGGCCGCCATCGGCTTGGACACGCGCACCGAGGTGATCGCGGTGCGCAAATCGGCCAGCGCCGTCGGCACGCCGACCGCCACCAGTGCGTCCACTGACTCGTCGGCGGCAACCTGCTCAAGGCATGCGCTGAACGCGGCCGCTCCCACGCCCGCCGTGGTGTCGACCGGCCCGGATACTGCGGCAGCGGCCGGGAGCAGGTCGGCCAGCAGCCGCTGGGTGCCCTCGCCCAGGACCGCTACGCTCAGCCCGACGTCAGCACATGCGTCGGCGGCCAGCACGCCGACGCCGCCGGCATTCGACACGATCGCGACCCGGCGGCCGCGGGGCAGCGGCTGGCACGACAAGAGCGCCGCCGTCTCCACCAGCTCACCGAGACTATGCGTGGCGATGATGCCCGCCTGGCCGAACACCGCCTCCTGCGTCAGCAGCGGAGTCGCGGCCCCGGCCGTGTGGGAAGCGGCGGCGCGCTGCCCGGCGGCAGACCGGCCGCCGATTACTGTCAGCACCGGGATCCGCAGCCCGACTCGCCTGGCCGTGCGGGCGAACGCTCGCGGGTTGCCGAATGACTCCACATACAGGACCGCCAGCCTGGTCTGCCCGTCCTGATCCCACCACGTCAGCAGGTCGTTGCTGGAAACGTCGTACTTGTCCCCTACCGACGCGAACGAGGAGACACCGACGCCGAGCCGCCCGAAGTGCTCGAGCAGCGCGATGCCGATGCCGCCGGACTGCATGACGAGGCCGGCTGCGCCCGGCTCCGGCTGCGTGGCCGCGAACGTCGCGTTCAGCCGCGCGCTCGGGACCGCGATGCCAAAGCAGTTCGGTCCCACCAGGCGCATCCCGTACCGGCGGCAGATCTCCATCAGCTGACGACCGCCAGGTCCCATGCCCGCCGTTACGACGACCAGGCCGTGCACTCCCCGCCGGCCGCACTGCTCGGCGGCATCGGGGACCTGGGCCGGCGGCAGCGCTATCACTGCGACATCGACGTCCTCAGGCAGGTCGGCGGCCGACCGCAGGCACGGAACATCCGGCCTAGCCTGGCCGTGCGGATTGACCGCGTACACGGATCCGGCGAAGCCGCCGGCGACGATGTTGTTCAGGATCTCCCGGCCGACCGAGCCGCGCTGGCGGCCCGCCCCGATGACGGCGATGGAGGATGGCTGGAACAGGTGCCGGAGGCTGGCGACCTCGGCCCGGCTTGCTCGCTCGGCGATCGCGTCCAGGTAGCTGTCCAGCTCTTCGCCCTCAGCGTCCGGCAGCGGGAAGGTGAGCTCAACGATCCCGTCGCCGAACTTTCGGTGCACAGGCAGCCCGGCGGCGGCGAAGACCCGCTGCATCGCGTAGTTGTCAGGCAGCGTCTCCGCTTCGAACGCGGTGAGCCCGCGCTGGCGGGCAACCGACACCAGATGCTCAAGCAGGAGCGTGGCAACGCCACGGCCGTGCATGTCATCCGACACAGCAAACGCGATCTCGGCCCGGCCCGGCTTTCCGGTCGCCTCGTAGGTGGCGACGCCGACAAGCTGGCCGGCCAGCAGCGCCAGCAGCGCCACGTGATCGGCGTCCTCGGGCCGGGTGACTCGCCTGGCCTCCCGCTCCGGCGCGAGCGGGCTCAGGTTGAAGAACCGGAAATAGGCGTTGCTCGGCGAGAGGTTCGCGTGCATCTGCTTGACGGCGCTTGCGTCCTCCGGCCGCGCGGGCCGGATGTGCACGGTGCTGCCGTCCGCCAGCAGCGCGTATGCACTGGGAACGGATGAATCGTTCATCGGATCATCGCCCCGGCCCAATCAAGCCAGCACCGTCAGCCGAGCACTACACCTGCCAAGTCCAGCATGCCGCCTCAGCTCTGCGGTGGCTGCGGCCTGGTCATGCTCTGGTAGACCGCCAGCAGCGCGGCCTTCTGGCTCTCGTCGAGCTGTGCGTCGGTGCGGATCGCACGCTCCACGCTGTCAGCTGCCGTCCGGCCGGGTTCGGTTCGCGCGCTCTCCTCCCGGTCCAGCAGGCCGGCCTGGGAGAGCAGCATCTCAGCCGACACGTTGAGCGCGTCGGACAGCTGCTTGAGCACCCGCACCGTCGGCTGGTGCATGCCGCGCTCCAGCTCGCTGAGGTAAGGATTCGACAGGCTCGCCAGCTCGGCGAGCTCGCGAAGAGTGAGGTTAGCGAGCTTCCGCTGGCTGCGGATGAAGGCGCCGAATGCCTCCATCTGCGCATCCCATTGGCTGGCCACGATTCTCCCGGTCGATGCTGGTCAGGCGTTGCTCGTCTTGTTGCCCTTGTCGCTGCCGCTTGGGTTGTGGAGCAGCGGGGACGCTGCCTTCAGCACGTCCTCGGCGAACTTCCGCTGGTTCGCCAGCAGTTGCTCGGCGAAGTCGTAGGCGTTCTTCACCAGTCCCTCTGGCTTGGGCAGCTTGTCCGCAATGTTCAGGCTGTCGGCAAACGGCAGGTTGAGCTCGGGCAGCTCTGGCTTCATGGACTGGACGGTGGCGGCCCACTTCTCGATGGCCTCCACCACCGCGGCCTGACTCTTGCTGATGGCGTTCATGATCTCGTTCTGGAACTCCTCGGCTGCCATTTCTCCTCCTCGTAAGGTTCGCGCCAAGTTATTCGCTCAGTATAACTAGCACCGGATCGGTACGTCAAGCTAACGAGTCCGGCCTCGCCGCCGGCCCGCCGGTACCGCCGCGGGCGTGGAAGGATCTGCAGATGGCCTGCACACTGCACGTCTCCTGGGACGAGAAGCTGACCGGCTATGACTTCGGGCCGCAGCACCCGCTCGCCCCGATCCGGGTGAAGCTGACGATCGAGCTTGCGACCGCGTTCGGCGTACTGGCGAGCGAGCAGGTGAGCACGCAGGCCGCGCCGCCGGCCTCGGACGCGGAGCTGGAACTCGTGCACGACCCCGTTTACCTGGCCGCGGTCCGGTACGCCAGCGGACTGCGCGACGACGGCGCAACGGCCGTGGATATGAGAACCTTGCTGAGGCACGGCCTAGGCACTCCGGACGATCCGATCTTCGGCGGCATGCACGAAGCCTCGGCGCTCGTAGTCGGCGCCACGCTCGGCGCGGTCAGGGCAGTGTGGTCCGGCGCCGTCGAGCACGGGGCCAACATCGCGGGCGGGCTGCACCATGCCATGCGGGCGAGCGCCAGCGGCTTCTGCATTTACAACGACCCGGCGATCGCGATCGCGTGGCTGCTGGCCCAGGGGGTCGAACGGATTGCCTATGTCGACATCGACGTGCATCACGGGGATGGGGTCCAGGCAGCGTTCTGGAATGACCCGCGCGTGCTCACGATCAGCCTGCATCAGGATCCGCTCACGCTATTCCCTGGCACGGGCCTGGCGGCCGAAACCGGCGGCCCCGACGCGGACGGATTCGCGGTCAACGTACCCCTCCCGCCCGGCACCCAGGACGCGGGCTGGCTGCGCGCCTTTCATGCCGTCGTGCCGCCGCTGGTACGCGGATTCAATCCGCAGATCCTGGTGAGCCAGCATGGTTGCGACACGCACAGGACCGATCCGCTGGCCAACCTGCAGCTCACCATCGACGCTCAGCGCACGGCGCACGCTGCCCTGCATAGGCTGGCGCACGAGGCAGCGAACGGCCGCTGGCTGCTTACCGGCGGCGGCGGGTACCAGCTCGTCCAGGTGGTCCCGAGGACGTGGACGCATCTGCTGGCCGAGGCGGCGGGCGAGCCGATCGACCCGTCCACTCCGACGCCAGCGAGCTGGCGCGAGTACGTGAGCCGCGTCTCCTCGCAGGCCGCACCCGAGCTCATGACCGAAGGTGGCAGCGGCCGGTTCTCCGCGTTTGAGACCGGCTACGACCCAGGCGATCCGGTCGACCAGGCCATCATGGCGACCAGGAATGCCGTGTTCCCGTCGCACGGCCTGATGCCCGCACCCTAACCGGCCCCCGCAGCCGGCCGCGTTCGGCGGCCCGCCAGCCGGAGGGCCTCAGTCGGTGAGCGTCGCGGAGCCCGCGGCGGGCGCGGCAGCTGACCCGGCCACCTCGGGCTCGACGACATCCGTAGCTTCCTGCAGCGCCCCGGCGGGCGCCTGAGCTGTCCCGTTGGCCGCGCGCTCCGCGGGCGACGCCGTGGCCTGCCAGACCTCGCGGACGATCACCTGCATGGCCCCTGCGACCGGAATGGCCAGCAGCGCGGCCACGAAGCCGCCGAAGAGCCCGCCGATCCAGCTGCCGATCGACGCGCCGACCAGGATCGCGACGAGCACGAGCAGCGGGCTGATCTTGACAGTCCTGCTCATGATCACCGGGTTCAGGACGTGGTTCTCGACCTGGGTGTAGACGAGAAAGACGACAAGCGTCACGATGCCGGCCGGCCAGACGGAGTGGGCGGCCGCGAACAGGACTACCGGGATCCCGGCCAGGGCCCCGCCAATCATTGGCAGGAAGTCGACCAGCGCGACCCACAGCGCCCACAGGAACGGGAACTGGACGCCGAGCGCGAGCAGCGTCACCAGCACGACAAGGCCAGCTATCACCGAGGTCGCGAAGTCGCCGAGCATGAATCCCGTGACCGAGCGATTCACCTCGCTCGCCACGAGCATGAACCTTGCCGCCCTGCTCGGCCGCATCAGGCCAAGCAGGCCGCGCCGCAGCCTCGGCCCCTCCAGCAGCAGCAGGACGACCAGCACGAAAATCGTGAACAGCTCGAAGGCGATCGACGCCGCGCCCTCGCCCAGGCTCAGGGCAGGCGCGGCCAGGTCCTTCCCGTACACGACGAGTTTCGGCGCGTTCTTCGTGACCCACTGCTGCAGGTGGTATTTCGTGACCAGCTTGCCGAACCAGCCCTTGCCGTGCTCGGCCGTCGTCACAGCGTTCGGCAGGTAGTCGGCAAGGTGAGACAAGCCGTTGATCAAGGGATAGCCGAACGCGACGGCCAGCCCGGCAAACGCCGCCACACTCAGCAAGGCGACCAGCGTTACCGCGAGTCCGCGCCGCCGCAGGCCTCGCTGGAGCGTCACCACGACCGGGTTCAGCAGCAGCGCGATGAACCCGGCGACCACGAACAGCAGCAGGACACCGCGGAGCCGGTCCACTAGCTTGCCCGCGAGGTAGGCGAGCACCACCACGCCGACGAAGGCGAGGATCGCGCGCAGCGGGACGTGCCGCGACTCCGCGAAGCGCCAGAGCCTCGCCCGCCGCGTGTCGGACTCGCGGATCTCGTCAGTCACGTCGCAAGCATGACAGGTTGAGTCGGCCGCCTGCACCGGTGACCCAGCCTGTAGGCGGTATATCCGCTGGTCTTTGGGCCAGGCTGAGTCATCAGGACCGTCCCTAGGGTCCGTCTCAGGGTTGTGATCCGCCAGACAGGGCGGGCATTCCGGGTCGGGTCGGGGCTCTTCCCGATACCCCGCGGCCGGCCGCCGGAGCAGGCTGAAGTCATGAACACAGCAAGTGAGCACGCCGCAGGCAGCACCCCGAACTCATCCGCTCCGCAGTCCGGTCCGCCGCCGCTGCGCCGGCCCGCAGACGACCGGATGATCGCGGGTGTCGCGGCGGGCGCGGCCAGGGCCGTCGGGGTCGACCCGGTGATCGCGCGGATCGGCTTCGTCGTGCTGACCCTTTGCGGCGCGGTTGGCGTGGTGTTGTACGTAGCCGGCTGGCTGCTGATCCCAGATGAGCGATCCGGACGCTCGCTAGCGGCCGGCCTGTTCGGGTCTGCCGCCGCCCATCACAGTTGACAGGGAGATCCTTACATGTCCTCCAGCCGACTCCTCGGCCGCCTGATTCTGCTGGCGATCATCGCCCTCCTCTTCATTTCCGTCCTGCACGTGATCGCCTGGGTGCTAGTGCCTGTCCTGTGGATGGTCCTGCTCTGCGCGATCGTCGTCCTCGTGCTGCGCCCATGGAGACGGCTCTGGTAGCTGCCCGTGTGCCGATTGACATGTGACTAAATGGTCACCTATTCTCAAGGCGTGGACGAGGTGTTCAAGGCGCTCGCCGACCCGACCAGGCGCGAACTGCTCGACGAGCTGTTCCGGGAGGACGGCCAGACGCTGAACGCGCTCGAACAGCGCTTCCCGATGACGCGCTTCGGGGTCATGAAGCACCTGAAGCAGCTCGAGGAGGCGGGCCTCATCGTTACCAAGCGGCGCGGCCGGGAGAAGCTCCACTTCCTGAACCCCGTCCCAATCCGCCTCATCCACGACCGGTGGGTGAGCAAGTACGCCGCGCCGTGGGCCGCCGGCCTGTCCGACCTCAAGCGAGACCTGGAGAAGTCGATGGAGAAGGTTTTCGAGATCTACATCCGCACGACTCCGGAGCGCCTCTGGGAGGCGATCACGAACCCGGAGATCCGCGCGAGGTATCACTTCGGTGCCGGCGTCACCTCGGACTGGACGCCCGGCTCGCATTTCGAGTTCGGTCACGCCAGCGGCCAGTTGCTCGGCGAGGGCGTGAACCTTGAGGTAGACCCGCCCCGGCGGCTGGTGCAGTCGATGGTCGCACTGTGGAGCGAAGAGGCGAAGAACGACGGCGCCACCAGGATCACCTGGGAGATCCTGCCCCTGGGCGACTCGTGCCGGCTGCGGGTCACCCATGACCAGCTGCACGAGGGCGCCAGCAGCCAGCTCTACGGCGGCTGGCCAATGATCCTCTCCGGCCTCAAGACCTGGCTGGAGACCGGTCAGCCGCTGACCACGCCCGGCTCGCTGATGTACGGCGAAGGTGGCGCCTGAAGGCTCGCCAACCTCGATCGCCCTGGTCCGGGCGAAGGGAGGCGTCTGCGCCGGAGTCGAGACCGGGGTCAGGTTCACGACCGATTGCCGCACGAATACGCCCGGAGTAGCGTCCAAAAGGCGGCCCAGATACCCCGCGTGACCGCAGCTGGAGGTGCCATGCCCGGTCGGCAGAGCGTGGACGCGGTCATCGTCGGAGCCGGGTTTTCCGGCCTTTACCAGCTGTACCGGCTGCGGGAGCTCGGGCTGAGCACGCGCGTGTTCGAAGCCGGCGACGGCGTGGGCGGCACCTGGTACTGGAATCGCTACCCTGGCGCCCGCTGCGACATCACGAGCCTGGCTTACTCGTACTCGTTCTCCCCTGAGCTTGAGCAGGAGTGGGAGTGGACGGAGAAGTACCCGACCCAGACCGAAGTCCTGCGCTATCTCAATCACGTCGCGCAGCGGTTCGACCTGCTGCGGGACATCTCCCTCGGCGCAAGAGTGGTCAGCGCCCTGTGGGACGACACGACGGCCAGGTGGACAGTCACGACCGACGCCGGTGAGCAGGTCGATGCGCAGTTCGTCATCATGGCCACCGGCGTCCTGTCCGCGTTCAAGCTGCCCGAGGTGCCAGGCCTAGACCGTTATCGGGGACGCACGCACCACACCGCGCGCTGGGGCACGGATGAAGTGCGTTTCGACGGCCTGCGCGTGGCGGTCATCGGAACCGGCTCGTCCGGCATCCAGTGCATACCGCTGATCGCCGAGCAGGCCGCTGACCTGACCGTCTTCCAGCGAACCGCGAACTTCTCGACCCCAGCAGGCAACCGGCCGCTTGATCCGGCCCAGGTTGCCGAGATGAAGGGGAGCTATCGCGCATACCGGGAGGCGCAGCGGACGTCGTGGTACGGAGTCCCGGCCGAGCCACCGACCGAGCTTGCGCTCTCGGTGCCGGGACGCGAACGCCTGGCCACCTACGAGGCCGGCTGGGCGAAGGGCGAGATCGTCGGGCTGATCAGCTGTTATGCCGATATCCTCATCGACCCCGCGGCGAACGAGAGCGCGGCCGAGTTTGCCCGGTCGAAGATTCGCGCGGTGGTCACCGACCCGGAACTGGCGGAAGCGCTGTCGCCGCGCACGTTCCCGATCGGGACCAAGCGGCTGTGCCTGGATACCGGCTATTACGAGACGTTCAACCAGCCGCACGTGCACCTGGTCGACCTGCGCGAGACGCCGCTGGTCGAGTTCACGCCGGTTGGCCTGCGCACGACGGACCGCGAATTCGAATTCGACGCGATCGTCTTTGCCACCGGGTTCGACGCGATGACCGGCGCCCTGAACGCCATCAACGTCCGCGGACGTGACGGCGTGTCCCTGGCTGAGGAATGGGCTGCCGGCCCGCGCACCTATCTCGGCATCGCCATCGCAGGCTTCCCGAACCTCTTCACGGTCACCGGGCCGCTGAGTCCGTCCGTGCTCAGCAACATGATCGTCTCGATCGAGCAGCACGTGGAGTGGATCAGCGACTGCGTCGCGCACGTCCGCTCGGCCGGCTCGGCCGCGATCGAGGCAACGCCGGAGGCCGAGGCAGGCTGGGTGCAGCACGTCGCCGAGGTCGGGTCGGTCACCCTGTTCCCGCGGGCCGACTCCTGGTACATGGGCGCGAACGTACCGGGCAAGGCACGGGTGTTCCTGCCGTACATCGGCGGCGTGGGCACCTACCGGCAGATCTGTGACGAGATCGCGGCGGATAACTACCGCGGCTTCACCCTCAGGGCGGCCGGCGAGCCGGCGCACACCTGACCCCACCGACCAGGACGCCGCGAGCCGACAGAGCCGGGCGTGTCGTGGGATGCCTAAGCGGTCCGCTTGACAAATTACGCGGGACGCTTGATATAGTTTGCATTGTAGAGCCTAGAGGAGGACTCAGTGATGGACACTCGTGCCGTCGCGAAGGAAGTTCAGGAGCAGGTCGCTGCGGCCGTGCAGAGGAGCCACGAGCGGTTGCGCAAGGGCCAGGACCAGGTACGCAAGGGTCGCGAGACCGTTGGCGTTGCCGTCCGCGCTGGTAACCAGCTCGCAAGGGCGGTCATGCCGAGCCTGCCGCGCAGGCCGGACGTGCACCTTCCGTCGGTCAGCGACCTGACCAACCCGGACAAGCTTCGCACCCATGCCCACGACCTGGCCGGACAGGCCCGCGCCACCCAGCGGAAGTTTGCCGACAGTGCGGGCCAGGTGCTCGCCACGCAGCGAAAGCTGGCCGGCAAGGCCGTCGAGCTTGCGACCCCGCTCGTGACCGAGGGCGTCAGCCGACTCGCGCACAGGGCGGGTTCGCTGTCGTCGAGCCTCCGGACCGAGCGCGCCGAGCCGGCCAGGTCGGCAGAAGTGACCGCGTCGCCCGCCGAGACCAGCCGGGTCGCCCCGGCCGCTGCCGAAGCCGCTGAGCCGGAGTCAGGTCAGGCCCAGCCGAGCAAGGCAGAGGCAGGCGCCGCCGCGCCGAGCACCGCAGAGGCCGATGCCGGCGAGGCAGGCGCCGTCGGCACAGGCGCCTCCAGCGCAGACACGGCCAACGCAGACACGGCCAACGCGAGGACCACCAAGCCGAAGGCCACCCGCCCCGCTAAGACGAGCACAGCTAAGACGAGCACAGCCAAGACGCCCACGGCGAAGACGCCCACGGCGAAGGCCAAGGCCAGCGCCGGCGAGCGAACCACCCCTAAGCCGCGTCAGGCCAAGGAGTAGGCAGCCGCTTCGAGGTGACGCCCGGCGGCGGCCGCATGGCCAGCCGCCGGGCACGTCTTTCGCAGGGAGGAAGTCAGATGACCGAGCCGCGGGATTCGCAAATGGAGGCCCTGGGCGCGTTCATCAGGAACAAGCGCAAGCTGGCCAACCTGTCGCTGCGCCAGCTAGCCGAGCGAACCAAGCTCTCCAATCCGTACCTCAGCCAGATTGAGAGGGGCTTGCACCAGCCCTCGGTCAGGGTGATCCGGCTCATATCCGATGCGCTGAACGTCCCGGCCCAGACGCTGCTGACCCAGGCCGGCCTGCTCCACCACCGGGATAAGCACGACCCTTCCGCGCCCACGGAGATCAGCGTGGAGGCGGCCATCCAGGCAGAAAGCCGCCTCACCGACGCGCAGAAGAGCGCATTGATTTCGGTGTTCCGTAGCATGCTGCCGGCCGAGTAGTACGAAACGGTGACAGAAGCACTTTCTGCGTGAACATCGCAGAAGGTCGTCCAAGCACTCAGCGGGCCGATTACGATACGACAGCGTGACTGACCTGAGCCCGCAACCGGAACCCCTGCCGGTGCGCCAGCCGCTGCCGCAGCGCGGCGAGCCACTTGCGCAGCGTAGTGGGGAGCTCCCGCAGCGCGGCGGTCCATCATCCCCCGCCGGCGAGGCCCTTCCCCAGCGCGGCGCCCCCATGAGCCCGGCCGGCGAGGCCCTGCCGCAGCGCGGCGGTCCGGCATCCCCCACGGGCGAGGCCCTCCCGCAGCGCGGAGCGCCGCTCCCCCAACGCGGAACTCCGCTCCCGCAGCGCGGAACGCCGCTCCCCCAACGCGGAACGCCGCTCCCGCAACGCGGCGAGCCACTGCCGCAGCGCGGCGGCGGCGCCGCAGACGGGGCATCCGAGCGCCAGGACAGCGCACCCCTGCCCCGGCGTACCGGGCGGACCAGGCCAGCGGGCCGGCACCGCAGCCCGCACCGGCTGTCGGTCGCCTCCGATGCCCCGGCCTTGGTCATCGCCGTCCCAGGCGCGGCCGAGGCCGACACGGCCGGGGTCGGCGCCGAAGTCGCCGCGACCGCCTCGGCGTCCTGCCCGGGCGTCGACGTTCGGGTCGGCTACCTGGAGGGAACGACCGACCCCCTGTCGGACTGCCTGGACGGACCGGACGACTCAGAGCAGCCAGGCTGCGTGGTCGTTCCGCTGCTGCTGAGCCCGAATGTCCGCGTGGACCAGGCCATCAGCAGTCTCACGGCGGACGCCGGGGAGCATGTCATCGTGGCCGCCCACCTCGCCCCTCACCCGCTGGTGGCCGAGGGCCTGCACGCCAGGCTGGCCGAGGCCGGGCTGGTCCGCCACGCCCGCTCGAGCGGCCTCAGCATCTCCACCGGCGGCCGCGGCATCGTCGTGCTGTCGGATGTCGGGGAAGAGGCGGCCAGCGCCGCGGCCGTGGCGGCCGTGCTGCTGGCCTCACGACTGTCGGTTCCGGTCATGCCGGCATCGCTCGGCGAGCCGGTGAGCATCGCCGACGCGGTAACCCGCCTGGACATGTCCGGCGCGGCCAGCCCGGCCCTCGCCCCGTGCCTGATCGGTCCCGAGGTCCCGGCGGACGTGCTGAAGAGCCTCAGCACGGCGCTCGGGGCGCCGATCGCTGCGCCGCTCGGCTCGCATCAGGCGGTCGGCCAACTCGTCGCGATCCGGTACGGCGCTGCCCTGGCCCGCATGAGCCTGGCGGCCGGCTGACCCAGCCGTTCCGGCCGCGGGCGAACCCGGACGAGACTGGCGGCTGAAGGGCTGTCGCGGGGACACCCCTCGTTCCCGGCCTGAAAAGATTGTCACCTCTTGGCTTTCCGTTGACACCCACGGGTCTGGTGCGCTGGGCTTCATCATGTGAACCGCGCACGCTGGTTCGCAATACGAACTTCAGTGCATCGCCGGACTCGTGCCCCAAACGAGCCGGCGACGCCTGCCCGAGAGAGGTGAACGGCTTGAGCGAGTGGAATGCCATGACCTACGCGGGTAAGGACACGATCCTGCGCGTGGTTCGCAACGATGCAGGCCAGATGTTCGAGCTCGCGGAACGGCCCACTGCGTGGGATGCGCCGACCGCCTGCGAGAACTGGCAGGTCAAGGACGTGATCGGCCACATCGTCGACACCACCGAGGGCTACTTCAAGGCCTTCGACATCGCCCGCAGTGGCGCCGAGGCGCCGGCCGCGTACGGCCTCGTGGGCATGCACGAGCGGGCGGGCCAGAGCGCCAAGTCGTTTGAGCTGTCGCAGGCGGAGATGATGGCACGGGCCCGCGCCGACCTCGACCAGATGATGGGACTCCTCGAGTCGCTCACCGAGGAGGAGTGGGGCGGGCTCATGGTCCCGCACTTCTACATGGGCCCGGTGCCCGCGTTCATCTACGCGGCCGGCCAGCTGATGGACTACGGCGTGCACACGTGGGACATCCGCCAGGGCAGCGGCCAGGCGCACGTGCTGTCAGCGGACACGGCGGACCTGCTCGTTCCGTTCATGTTCATCATCTGGCAGTCCACGATCAGGCCAGACGCGGACCTGTCGCCGTTCTCCATCGGCGTGCGGGTCAGCGGCCGTAACGGCGGCGACACCCGCGTCTCGATCGGCGAGCAGGGCATGACTTACGAGCCCGGCGACGTCTCCGACCTGCCCGCGGTGCTGGAGTTCGACCCCGGCAGCATGGTGCTGACCGCCTTCGGCCGGGTCAACGGCGGCACGGCGAGCGGCGATCAGGCTCTGGCCAACCGCTTCCTCAACCTCTTCTACCGCATCTGACTCGCCTGGGATCCTTGCGGTTTGGCGGGAACGAGGGGGCTCCCACCGGCAAGTGGAGCGCCGCCAAGCCGTGAGGAGGCCGGCGCAAACCCCCGGCGGCTTAGCGGCCCCGCGGCTAGCGCTCCCGCGGCTAGCCCTCCGGCGGGACATAGCGGACGGACTCGTCGGTCTGCCGGTAGATACTCTCGCCGACCGGGCTGCGCATCTCCTCGGCCAGGTGGCCCAGCAGTCCTGCCGTCCTGGCCAGCAACGCAAAGCCGCGCAGGAGGTCGGGCGGGAAGCCCAGGTCGGCAAGGGCCGCCCCGCACACCCCGGCGCCGTTGAGCGGGAGGGTGCGGCCAAGGATCGGCGGGTGCACCCGGCCGATGGCGGCGAACAGCTGCAGGTGCGGCCCGAGCAGCCCGGCGTCGGTCGCGATCCGGAACATCACCGGCGTCCGCGGATCGCCGTGCTTGTGGATCGGGTGGCCCAGTCCCGGTACCAGCCGGCCCGCGGCCTTCTGGGCAGTGATCGCGCGGGCCGCCAGCTCGTCCCAGTCCGCCTCGTCAGTCGGCAGCGGTCCCTCGTGGGCGGCGAGCGCGGCGGCGAGGAACTTGCCGCAGTCCTCGGTGACCCCCAGGTAGCGCGAACCGCCGCCCAGCAGGCCGGCGGCGAGCGCTCCCTGCAGAGATTCTGGCGCTCCGGTCAGCGTGAGCCTGGCTGCGATGGCGGACGGGGTGAAGCCGTGGTCCGCCAGCGCCACGAGCACCGCCTCGAACACCGACAGCTCTGCCGCCGACGGACGCCGCAGCGCCGCCAGCCAGAAGGCGAGCTCGCCGAAGCTGACCTTGCCCATCATCTCGCTGGCCAGGTCGTGCCCGAGCAGGGTGATCGACTCGGCGTCGGAGGTCCCGATGGACGTGGGGTACTCGGTCACTTCTCTCCTCCTGGTGTGCGCGCAAGTCCGTCCGCATCCGCGTCATACTCGCCCGCCGGGTGGCCGGTCGGCAGCCGGTGCTTGGCCACCCTGGCCGTGGGTGTTCTCGGCAGCTCGGTGACCTGTTCCCAGTACCGGGGAACCTTGAAGGCGGCAAGGCGCCCCGCCGCGTAGGCCCGTAGCTCGGGGAAGCTGAGCTCGTGCCCAGGCGATGCGACCAGGAAGGCTTTCACCTCTTCCTCTGACAACTCGGACGGCACCCCGACGACGGCGCACTCGAGCACCGCCGGATGGGCCTCCAGGACCTCCTCCACCTCCAGTGGAGAGAGATTTTCGCCCCGTCGCCTGATGACCTCCTTGACCCTGGCGACAAAGGTGTAGGTGCCGTCGGGGTTGGCGGTGACAAGGTCGCCGGTTCGCAGCCAGCCATCCGACATGACCTGGGCGGTCTCCTCGGGCATGCCCCAGTAGCCGGGCGTCAGGACGGGGTTGCGCAACTGCAGCTCGCCGCTGGCTCCTGCGCCAAGAACCGTCCCATTCTCACTTGCGATCCTCGCCTCGTTGATCTCGCCCAGGTACGGGTGCTGGCGGACCGAGCCCAGGGTGCCGTACGGCCGCGTGCCGCGGGCCCAGATCAGCCCGTACGGCGACTCAGAAAGCGCATACCCGACGACGATTCGCAGCCCGAACCGCTGCTCTATCTCCAGCTGCCGGTCGCGCTCGGGCGCCGGCCCGGTATAACACAGCCGCAGCGGGGTCTGGGCATCATCGGGCCGCTCGGGCTGGCGCATGAGGATCTCGAGCATCGCCCCGATCGCGTTGAATTCGGTCGCACCGTGGCGCCGCGCGGCGTCGAGGAAGCCGCTGGCCGAGAATCGCTCCACGAGCACCAGCCCGGCGCCGCTGGCCAGCGAGCCCATGACCGAGTAGGCGGGTGCGTTGACGTGGAACAAGGGCAGGGTGGTCATGAGCCGGTCGTGAGCCGTTAGCTCCATCCAGAACGGAAAGCCCTCTCCCGCCATCGCGTAGGCCAGGTGCGTCTGCATGACCAGCTTGGACCGGCCGGTCGTGCCCGAGGTCGGGATCAGCACGGCCAGGTCGTCGGGAGACGGCTGGTCGGGAAGCCTGGCCGGCCCGGCCGCCGCCGCCATCGCGGCCTGGTCGGCCCAGTCGCGCGGCACGAGCGTGGCGATGTCGAGTGCCTTGTCCGGCCCTTGCGGCGCAGCGCCGTCCCTTGAAGCCGCCAGCCCCGGGCCGGTGATGATCACCCGCGGCTGGATCTGGCCGATCAGGCCAGCCAGTTCGGCGGGCGAGCTGCGCGGGTTCACCGCGACCGTGATCGCGCCCAGCGCGGCCGACGCCAGCCAGCACAGCAGGTAGGGCACGGTCGTGCTCGCGGTCATCATGACCAGGTCGCCGACTCCTACCCCCGCGTCATCCAGGGCCTGCGCGGTCAGGGCCGCCGCCGCGACGGCGCCCTCGAACGTCAGCGAGCCGTCGTCGCTGCGCACCCAGATCCCGGCCGGGTTCCGGTCGGCCGCGTTCACCAGCAGCCGCGGGATCGTCCTGGAGTAGCCATCGAGCATCACGCGACGCCTCCGATCCTGGTCAGGGTCGTCGTCATCGAGTAGTCCTTCTCGGGCCCGCGAGCGCGCCAGTGCTCGGTCAGGCTGTCCGCACCGAGCACGCGGACCGTCACCAGGTAGTGATCGGCACCACACGGGTGCTCCGCCTCCCAGCACCCGGACCTCAGGTCCAGCAGGTAGAACGGCCTGCCGTCGGCGAATAGCACCTCCGCCGTCCCGTCGGGTCTCGGCCGGTACAGCAAGCTGCGGCTGGCCGGGCCCCGATGCCTGCCGAAGCACAGCTCACCCCGCTCGTGGTAGGCAAGCATGGCGTTGGCGGCGAGGCCAGTGTGAGGATGGGCGCCCTCGGAGGTGAAGGTGGCCAGACCAAGGAACGAGCCAGGCTGGCCTGACCGGTGGTCCGTTAGCTCGCGCGCGGCCCACCAGCTGCCGCGCAGGTAGTCCTGCGTAGTGCCGGTGAACCGCCAGCCTGGCCGGGTCGTCGTCACCCAACGCACGTTACCTTGCGGTACCTGGAGCAGGGCAGGACGGCTCTCGCGCTCGTGATAACGTCCGTGATCTCCGGCCGCAGCCCTCCGCGGCCCGCCCCGAGGAGCCAGTCCTGCATGTCCGCGTCCATCCTGCTCCAGCGTCCCCGCGCGCTCGTTCTTGCCGACCTCGTCGCCGGCGGCCGCAGCCGCCTCGAGCGGGTTGCCTGGGACGTCGCGCTCGTGGTCGGGGCCGCTGCCTTCGTGGGCGCGCTGGCCCAGATCTCGATCAAGCTGTCGTTCACGCCGGTGCCGATCACCGGGCAGACGCTGGGCGTGCTGCTGGCCGGAACCGCGCTGGGCTGGCGCCGGGCCGCGGCCTCGATGGCCCTCTACGCGCTGGCTGGAATCGCAGGGCTGCCGTGGTTCGCCGGGGCCACGCATGGCTATGTGGGCGCGTCGTTCGGGTACATCGTCGGCTTCTTCTTCGCCGCCGCCCTCTGCGGCTACCTGGCTGAGCGCGGCAACGACCGGTCCGTGCTCCGCTCGGTACCCGCCATGATCGCAGGCGAGATCGTGATCTACCTGTTCGGCGTGACCTGGCTGGCGGTTGACCTGCGTCTGGGCGCCAGCGCTGCGCTGCACGACGGCTTCACGCCGTTCATCATCGGCGACTCGATCAAGGCCGCGACCGCGGCCGGGCTGCTGCCGATCGCGTGGAAGCTGGCCGGTCGCCGTCCAGGTCGTCCCGACGCGCCGGCGGCTCGCTAGCCAAACTGCCGGCACCGAGGCCGACGCCGACGCCGGCCGGGTCGGTCGCGCTTACGGGCGGCAGCCCTTTGGCGAGGACGTACATGAGGTCCTCGAAGACGTCGTCGGGCACGCGACCGCCGGCCGTCCACTCGGCCCACCGCATGCCGACGAAGTGCCCGAGTCCCGTGTAGATGTAAGCGATCACCTCAGGGTCGTATCTGGGGTCGACCTCGCCCGCCAGCTGGGCCACGCGCACGCCGCGCGCGTATCCGCGGGCCAGCCGCTCGTAGTAGGCACGGAATTCGCCGGGCGCAAGGAACTCGGCCTCACGGATGATCCGGAAGATCCACGGGCGCTGGGACATCATGTCGAAGTACGCACGGAAGGCCGCGCGCTCCCTGGCCCGCTGGTGGTCGGCCGCGGTCTGCAACGCGGCCGCCATGGCTGCCCTGGTATCGGAGCCGATACGCCGGATCACGGCGGTGAAGATCTCAGCCTTCGACGCGAAGTGCGCGTAGAAACTCCCCGTGGCAATACCTGCCGCGGCGCAGATGTCGGCCACCGAGGTGCGGCGGTAGCTGCGCTCGCCGAACAAGTGCTCGGCCGCTGCCAGCAGCCGCTCCGCAGGCGGCTCCGTCGATGCCGCCGCCGGCCTCCGGCCGAGGGTGCTTGCCACGCTTGACCTCTGCTCACGACGCTCGTCACGCCCGGCTCGGCCGCCCGCGGGACCCCGCGGGCGGCCGACCCGCTGACGCCGTCAGGCTACGGTATGCCGCTGGTGGGAGCGGCCGGCTGCGCCGTCGTATACGTCGTGACCGCGCCGGTTGGTGTGTTGTCGGTGACCTGCGTCGGACCGAGCGGGACGAGCACGCCCTTCTCGATCTCGGCGATGTAGGCGCCGGTGATGCCGTCATGGTCGGTAGCCGAATACGCGTACGGCGCGACGGAGACACCCTGCGGCAAGCCCGAGTTCACCGCGTTGACCAGGTCCTGCCTGGTCGGATTGCGGCCTGCCTTGAACATCGCCTGCACGAACGTGTAGGCGGCAGCCATCCCGTACAGCACGTTGCCATCCATGGGCAGCTTCGGGATGTACTCGTTGTGAATCTTCGTGAACAGCGAGATCCAGCTGTTCGTCGTGTCGCCAAGCGAGGGCAGGTAGCTGTCGGTGATCATGCCCTGGATCAGGGAGTCCCCGAAACTGCCGCTCTTCTTCGCGTACGCGTTGAGCAAACCAGAAATGGTGATCGGATCGGAGCCGACGCTGCTGCTGACCAGCTGCGGGCTGTAGCTGAGGCTGAGCTCGGACAGCCGCAGGAGCGCCATGAAAGCCGGCACTGCGAACGCGATGACGACCTGGGCCCTTGATGCCTTGAGCGCCGCCGTCAGGGTGCCGACCTCGGCGGCCGGGTTGGCGGCGTTTACGTTGTAGGGCTCCTTCGCCACGACCTGCGAGGCGGGAATCTCGTAGCCGAGGCCCTTGATGCCGTCAAGCCCGAACTCGTCGTCCTGGTAGAAGTAGGCAATCCTCTCGCCCTTGAAATGCGCGGCGACGTAGCTGCCGAGTATTTTGCCTTCCCTGATGTAGTTGATCTGCCAGCCGAACGTCTCCGGCCATGTAGACGGCGCGTTCCAGCATGCGCAACCGGAAGCGACGAACAGGTCGGGGACCTTCTCGGCATTGATGAACGGGGCCACGGCCAGATGGGTGGGGGTGCCGAGCCCGTTGAAGATGGCGAAGACGTGGTCCTGGAGGATCAGCTGCCTGACGACCGTCGTGGTGATCGAGGAGTTGTACTGGTCGTTGAGGTACTTGTAGATGATCTTCCGGCCATACACCCCGCCGTGCGCGTTCACGTACTGGAAGTAGGCGTTGGATGCTGGCGCGATCTCGTCGTAGCCCGGTGCCGCGATACCCGTGAGCGGCTGATGGCTGCCGATGAGGATCGTCGTGGCGGTGATGCCGGGCGCGGAAGCCTGCAGCTTGCCTGACGATGATGGTGTGCTGCTGCCGCAGGCGGCCAGCATCATGCTGAGCGTCGCCAGGGCGGCTACGGGCGCGAGGCCTAGTTTGCGGTATCTGGCCATCTAGTTCCTTCCTTATCCACTCCTTCTTGGCGGGCGTCTGTGGTGGAGCCTTCTTCCAGCCGGCGGGCCAGGCGTCTGCCGATCGCGCTGACCGGTCCGGTCGCCGCCGGCGCCACCGGACCCAGCAGTCGGCGAACGCCGCCCTGGATGCCGGCCGGGAAGACGAGCATCACGATGATGAGCACCAGGCCGTAACCCGCGATGGGCACGCTTGCGCTGGCTGAGGAGAACCCGTGGCTGGCGGCAAAGTCGGTCAGGAACGGCGGGACGAGAACCAGGATGATCCCGCCCCAGACCGCCCCGGCCAGGCTGCCGAGGCCGCCGAGGACCACCGCGGTGAGCAGCTGGATGGACAGCGCCAGGGTGAACGCCCCTGGTGTGACGTTCAGCATGGTCATGGCCAGCAGGGAACCCGCCACGCCGGCGCACGCCGCGCTCAGCATGAAGGCCAGCACGCGCAGCCTGGCGACGTTCAGGCCCGCGAGCGCCGCCGCGGTCTCGTTGTCCCGTAGCGCGCGCCAGCTCCGGCCGATCCTGCTGCGGAGCAGGTTGGCCAGCAGCACCATGACGATCACCAGGCAGATGCAGCACACCCATCCCTGCCACTCGGTCAGCTGGAACGAGGCACCAAGGAAGCCGGGCGTGTTGACGGTGAAGTCCAGGCCCTGATCCCCGCCGAAGACGCCCTGCCATTGGTAGGCCACGGCAGGCAGCGCCACCGCGAGCATCAGCGTTGCGCCAGCCAGGTACGGCCCGCGCAGTCGCGCGGCGGCGACGCCCATGACCCCGCCGGCGAGCCCTGCCACCACGGCGCTGGCCACGATCGCCAGCGCCAGCGGCCAGTTCAGGTGCAGGACCAGCAAGGCCGTGGCGTAGCCGCCGACGAACATGAAGGCGCCATGGCCGATGGAAAGCTGGCCGCTGACCCCGATCAGCACCGTCAGCCCGGCGACCGCGACCACCGTGGCCGCTACCTGGGCCATCTGGTACTGGCGGTAGGCATCCAGCTTGCTGCAGAGCACGAGCAGTACGACGCATGCGATGATGCCGAGCCCGGCGTTCCTGGCTAGTGTCATCGGGCTACACCTGCCTGGTCGCGGTCGAGGCGAACAGTCCAGACGGCCGGAACATCAGCACCAGGATCAGCAGCGCCAGGCCCGCGAGCTCAGGCAGGTTGCTGCCGACGTAGCCGGTCACGTAGTTGAGCAGCACGCCCAGGATCAGGCCACCGACGATCGCGCCGCCCGGACTGTCCAGCCCGCCGATCACGGCCGCGGTGAAACCGAGCACGAAGATGGAGTCCATGCTGTTCGGGTACAGGAATGTCTGCGGAGTGACGAGCATCCCGGCCAGAGCGCCGATGAGTCCCGCCAGTGCCCAGCCCAGGGTCGTGATGCGGCCGACCCGGACGCCCATGAGCTGGGCGACGGTCCCGCTGAACGCCGAGGCCCGCATGCGCAGCCCGACCGGTGTGTACCGGAACAGCACGGCCAGCAGGCCGGCCGCGGCCAGCACCGCCACGGCGGTGAAGATGGCGCTCGGCGACGCGCCCTCGCCAAGGTCAAAGCTCCCGATCTTCGCTCCGACGATGGAGTACGGCGTCGGGAAGGAGCGGTTCTTGCTGCCGTAGATGATCCCGGCCAGGCCCTCGACGAGGATGAGCAGGCCGATCGTCACGATCACGGTGTTCAGGTGCGGCTTCCCGGCGGCCGGCCGGATGACGACCCGTTCCACCACGCCGCCGATGACCAGCCCGGCGGCCAGCGCGACTACGAACCCCAGCCAGTAATTGCCAGTGGCGTTGATCACCATCAGCGCTATGTAGCTGGTGAACATCGCCAAGCCGCCCTGGGCGTAGTTGAGCACTCGGGTCGCGCGCCAGATCAGAACGAGCGACAGCCCGATGGCGGCGTAGATCACGCCGTCACTCACGCCTCCGAGCGTGAACTCGACGAACTCTTGCATCGGCGGCCTCCGCTAGAAACCCAGGTAGTGCCGGCGCAACGCAACGTCGGCGGCCAGCTCGCCGGCAGCCGCAGTCGCGACCACCTTGCCGAGATTCAGCACGACCCCCTGGTCGGCGATCGACAACGCACTGCGCGCGTTCTGCTCGACCAGCAGCACGGTCAGCCCGCTCTCGTCGCGCAGTTGCCTGACGAGGTCCATGACCTGTGCCACGACCTTCGGGGCCAAGCCGAGGGAGGGCTCGTCGAGCAGCAGTACCCGAGGCGCGGACAGCAGCGCCCTGGCGATCACGAGCATCTGCCGCTCCCCGCCCGACAGAGTCGCCGCGTGCCTGCGCCGGCGATCGGCGAGGATGCTGAACTTCCGGTAGGCGTCTTCCAGGGCCGCGGCACGGTCGGCGCGGCGCCGTAGCAGCAACCCGAGCTTGAGGTTCTCCTCGACCGTCAGCTCCGTGATGACACCCTGACCTTCAGGCACGTGCGCGACGCCGGCCCTGGCGATGTGGTCGGGCGCAAGCCTGGTCAGGCTGACGTCATCCAGCCGCACCTGGCCGCCGCGCGTCCGGACGAAACCGGAGATCGTCCGCAGCAGGGTCGTCTTCCCGGCTCCGTTGGCGCCCAGGACGGCGGTGATGGTGGCCGGCCGGGCCGTGATCGAGACTCCGTTCAGCACCGGCGTGCTGTTATAACCGGCGACAACGTCGGTCACGGCGAGCGATGACGCCGGCATCACTGGCTCGCCTCCTCATGCTGGCCAGCCGCCCTGGCCGCATTCCCGCTTGCCCCGTCCGCTGCCGCCGCGTCCTGTTCGGTGCCATCCGACGTCACGACGTCTGAGCCGAGATAGGCGGCGGTAACCGCGGGGTCAGCCTGGATCTGCTCAGGCGTGCCTGCGGCAATGACCTTGCCGAAGTCGAGCACGAAGATCTGCTGGCAGACCGACATCATTAGGTCCATCCGGTGCTCGATGACCACGACCGTGCACTGCTCAGCCAGCGAGGTCATCAGGTCACCGAGATCGGCCAGCTCCGAATCGGACAGCCCGCTGGCAGGCTCGTCGAGAAGGAGCAGCCGTGGCCTGGCCACCAGCGCCCTGGCGAGCGCCACTCGCTTGCGCAGGCCGTGTGCGAGCGTGTCCGGCATGGCCTCCGCATGCTCGCCGACGCCCACTAGCTCCAGCGCGCGCATCGCGTCGTCGCGCAGCCGGCGTTCGTCGTGGTCGGAGCGCGGCAGCCCGAGTAAACCGGACCAGAACCCGGCCCTGGACCTGCTAGTCGCGCCGACCATGACGTTCTCGACGACGGTAAGCCCGCTGAACAAGCCGATGCCCTGGAGCGTCCTGGCGATGCCCAGGCGTGCCAGCCGATGCGGGCGCATCCGGCTGAGCTGCCTGCCGCCGAAGGCAATGGTTCCTGCCTGCGGCCGGACGAATCCGCACAGGACGTTCAGCAGCGTGGTCTTGCCCGCCCCGTTGGGCCCGATGATGCCGGTCACCTGCCGTGCCGCTGCGCTCAGCGAGACATCGTCCAGCGCCACCAGGCCGCCGAAGTGAACGGTTATCCCCCGCACGTCCAGGCTGTCGTCTACCGCCCCGGTGTGCTCGCCTGCGCCAGGTGAACCGCTATTCATCGTGCATGGTCCTCGCTCAGACCCGCGACGCCGCAAAGGAATGAACCAAGATTCACGACCGGCGCTACCCGGCGCAAGGTCGGCTCTCATTTGTTGCCAAAACGAGACCTATCGGCGAGCCATTCGCTGCGAAAGGCTCCGTTTGGCCGACCTGACGTGACCGCTCACACGAACTTGACCCGTACCCCGGCATCGGTCAGCGCCGCCGCTGCCTCGGGGTCGGCGTCCCGGTCGGTGATCAGCTCACTGACCGCGGCGACCTCGCAGATCCGCGCGAACGCGATCTTCCCGATCTTGGAACTGTCGGCGACGACGACCACCCGCCGCGAGCAGCTGATCATGACGCCGTTCGTGTGGGCCTCTACCTCTTGGTGCGTGGTGCAGCCGGCCCTCGCGTCGATCCCGTCGACGCCGATGAAGGCCACGTCGAGGTTCAGACCGGTCAGGCTCGCCTCAGCGATTGGCCCCGACAGCTCGTATGACTCACTTCTGACCACGCCGCCGGTGACGATCAGCTTGAGCTTCGGCCGGACCGCGAGCTCGGAGGCGATGTTCAGCGCGTTCGTCACGATGGTCAGCTTTTGCTGGTCTGCCAGCGCGCGCGCCAACTCGGTCGCCGTCGTGCCCCCGGTGAGCCCGATCGCCATGCCTTCTGTGACGTAGGTAGCCGCCTCGCTGGCGATGCGCCGCTTGGACTCGGCGTGCCTGACCCCCTTATACCGAAGCGGCAGCTCATAGGACACGGCGTGGGCGATGGCACCGCCATGGGTTCGAGCCAGCAGCCGCTGCCGCTCCAGATGCACCAGGTCCCGGCGGATCGTGGCGGGCGAGGCGGATAGATCGACGGCGAGGTCGGCGACCGCCACGGAACCACCATCCGCGAGGCGTTCCAGGATCGCGCTCAAACGCGCCGCTCTGTGCACAGCGAGAAATCATATCGTGGCTGGTTGGAAGCTTCGGCACGATTTGGGCGCACACAGCCCTGCCGCCGGTCAGTGGTCACTTATGCACGATTGGTTCGTCCGAGCGCAAAGGAAACCTTGCCTCTATGACGGAATCTCTTCTAGATTGGCGAGTTATGAGCGTAATCGATCAGGTCGGCCCAAGTCGTGCGCTCTTCGCCGCCTGGATCCAGCTGCGCTCAGCCCAACCCGAGCGCGCGGGCTCCCGCGGTCGCGGCCGCGCCTGCAATGCCGGTCGGCGACCCTGCTCAGAACGGTATGCACCCGGTTCCCGCGCGGCCAGACCCCGCGGACACAGTACGGGCGGCAGGTCTAGATCCAGCGGCAGGTACACGGCCAGCCGCGCGGGCGGCCCGCTCCCGCGTCATTCCCGCCGGGCTCTGCCCGACAGCCGTTGCTGACGGCGTCGGTGAGCCCGCCGAACCCAGCGTTTGGCTGAAGGAAGATGCAGATGAAGGATCTACGCACTGTTGGCAGACGCACCGGAGCGCTCGCCGCCGCGATAGCCCTGGTCACGGCCGGCGCGGCCTGCGGCTCGAGCAGCCCTTCCTCAACTTCAAGCTCGAGCCCGAGTTCCATTACCGTCGCGGTCGCTTACCCGGCACCGCCCAAGGCACTGCTCGACCAGTTCACTAAGCAGACGGGCATCACTGTGAACTGGGTCAACATCGGCTGGGACGACCTGCAGACGAAGATTGCTGCAGCCATGTCCGCGAACACCTACTTCGCCGACGCCGCCGACGTCGACTGGTCGAAGGTCGGCGAGTACGAGAAGACCGGCTGGTTCATCCCGCTCAATCAGTACTTCAACGTCAGCAGCCTGAGCTCTGACATGCCGCAGCTGGGCACGTTCATCGTGGACGGCAAGCTGATTGGCATGCCCTTTGACTCCTCGTTCATCGTCACCACCGCGAACGCGAACGACTTCAAGAAGGCCGGCATCACCAGCATGCCGACCACGCTGGCCGGCTGGTCGTCGGCGCTCGGGAAGGTCGGCAAGGCCAACGGCATGGCCAACCCGCTTGACATCCAGTTCGCGACCGCTGAGGGCCTGTCGACGTGCTGGTATCAGATGACCGCGGCATTTGGCGGCTCGGTCCTCAGCTCCAGCTACAGCCCGGAGTTCACCTCACCGAGCTCACCCGGTTACAAGGCGATGACCTGGATGGTCAACGCCTACAAGAGCGGCCTCGTGCCGAAAGCCAACATCAACGTCACCGACTACGACGGGTTCACCACCGAGATGGCCAAGAACCGCGTCGCCGCCGTCATGTGCGACTACTCCGGCAGCGTCGCGTCCATCTACAACGTCCCGTCGTCATCGTCGGTCGTGAACCAGACGGAGTACGTGCAGACGCCAGGCGCCACCGGTCCCGGCATGAACGTTGCCAACCCGGACGGGATCGGGATCCCGAGGAACGCCCACAACGTGGCCGGCGCGGTGAAGTTCATCAAGTGGTTCACCTCCACCGAGAACCAGGCCATCTGGGCCGGCCTGGACGGCCCGAAGGACGTGGTGAGCACGTTCCCGCTCCCGGCCAGGCTGTCCAGCTTCAAGCTCCTGGAGAAGGCGGGCAACATCGGTCAGGCTTCGCAGCTGGCCGCCATCCTCGCGGCCCACGCGAAGGCACCGTTCCCGAATGGCGCGCCGCCGTGGTACGTCCAGTTCAGCGCGGCCGTCCAGACCAACATCCACGAGGCCGCCGCCGGGCAGGAAACCATAGCCCAGGCGGTGAGCGCGATCGCCAACACAGTGAACCAGCTCAAGGCGTCCGGCTAGGCTGTCCCGCCTAGCTCGCTCCCGGCACCAGGCCGCTGCGTACTGGTGCCGGGAGGCGTGGACCCGCGACGGCCAGTCAGGAGGCCCCGAAGCTTGAGAACGCGACTGCGCCGCCAGCTGTTGCCCTACATCCTGGTCTCGCCGTTGCTGGTGTTCATCGTGGCCCTGTCCTTCGTCCCGACCGTCGACACGACGGTCGAGGCCTTCTTCCGGGTCATGCCGCTGGATCCGCCCACCGCGTTTACCGGCGTCGGCAACTTCCGTGCCCTGTTCGACAATCCCGCGATCGTGACCTCGTGGGTCAACACCGCCGTCTACGTGGCCATCGGCGTGGTGGCCTCGGTCGTGCTCGGCACCGCGATCGCCGTGGCGCTGCGACGGCGGTTCCGGTTCCGCGGGATCATGCTCGCCCTCGTCATCTTGCCGTGGGCGCTGCCTTCGGTGGTCGAGGCGGTGATCTGGAGCTGGATCTACAACCCGACGTTCGGCGTGCTCAACAGCGCGCTGAAGTCCCTGCATGCAATCGGCGGATACCACGTGTGGCTCGGACTCGACCGGTGGCTGACCATCGCGCTGATCGAGATCGTCCAGGTCTGGCAGATCACGCCCCTGTCCGCGCTGATCATCATGGCCGCACTGCAGTCGATCCCGCCTGACCTCTACGAGGCGGCGCGAGTGGACGGCGCGGGAGCGCTGTCGTCCTTCCGGCGGATCTCGCTGCCGCTGATCAGGCCCGCGGTTGCCGTTGCCGCGGTCGAGGCCCTGGTCCTGTCGCTGAACATCTTCGACCAGGTCTACATACTCAACGGGATCGCGCCCCTGGGCTCCTCGGTCATGCTGCAGACCTACGTGACGACGTTCGAGGACCTCAACTTCGGCGGCGGGTACGCCCTGTCGCTGCTGGTCACAGCGGCCACCGCGCTGGCGTCGATGGCCATGCTGGCGCTGCTGTACCGCCGGACGGAGGCGGCGGTCACGTGACGGCTGACTCTCAGGCGGAGACCAGGCTGACGCGCGCCGCCGACAGCGCCGCGGCCCGCCGCTTCGCACGCGCGCTGTCGCGCCGCCCGGCGCGCGCGCTCGGCCGCGTCATCACGCTCGCGGTGATCTTGCTGTGGTCGCTGTTCCCGATCTACTGGGCGCTCAACACCAGCCTCACCACGCTGTCGGCCGCCGACAGCACGCCGGCCCGTTACGTTCCCTCCCCGCTGGTCGGGACCAGCTACAAGTCGGTATTCGGCATCGGCGGTGCGAGTCAGGACGGCATCTCCAGCCAGCTCGGCCGGTCCCTGCTGAACTCCGCGGTCGAGTCCGGCGGCGCGATGATCCTGACGGTCGTGATCGCCGTCTTTGCGGCGTACGCCTTCGCCCGGCTGCAGTTCCGGTTCAAGCGGACGATCTTCGTGAGCGTCCTGGCCACGCTCTTGCTGCCGGCCTACGCCACGCTGATACCGCTGTACCGGATCATGGCCAGCCTCGGGCTGGTGAACACCTACATCGCGGTGATCCTGGTGTACACCTCAGGCTTCCTGCCGCTGGCAATCTGGATTCTCTACAACTACTTCAACAGCATCCCGCGAGAACTCGAAGAGGCCGCGTTCGTGGACGGCGCCTCGCCCATGCGGGCCCTGCTTCGCGTGGTGGTCCCGGTCGCGATGCCGGGAATCGCGGCGGCCGCCATCATCGCGTTCCTGCTCGGCTGGGCGCAGTTCCTGTTCCCGCTGGTGCTCACGACCGACCTGAGCACGCAGCCGGTCACGGTCATTGTCGCGGCGCTGAACCAGCAACGCATCGTCCCGTTCACGCTCATGATGGCCTGCGGCGTGCTGGCCGCAGCGGTCCCTGGCGTGCTCGCGCTGATACTCAACCGCTATATCGTCGAGGGCGTCACCGCGGGCTCGGTCAAGTAACCCCGCCCGGCACGCTACCGCCCCGCCTGCACGACGGACCGGTCAAGGAACCTGGGCCGGTCAGGATCGAGACCGCGGATCTCCGCCGTGGTGACGGCGACGCGCTGGGCTACGACGAGCTCGGCCTGCGGGTCGGCGTCCCCGCTGATGACGGTGGCGCCCGTGCGCCGGATGTCGCTGGCAAGTGCGCTATCGACGGCGTTGCCAAGCAGCCACACCACCGAGTTCTCCGTCGCGACGGCTATGGGGCCGTGCCGGTACTCCATCGGGGGATATGCCTCGCTCCAGGCCCCCGCGGCCTCCTGCACCTTGAGCGCCGCCTCGCGCGCTATGCCGATCGCCCAGCCGTGGCCGAGGAACACGTAGTGCGCGCGGTTCAGCACGTGCTCGTCCAGGTCGGCCGCGAGCGCCGCCCGAGCCTGCTCGATCACCGGCTGGAGATCGTGCCCGATGTGAGCGCGCGCCAGGGTCAGGACCGTCGTGGCGAATCGCGTCTGGACGACCGACTGCTCATCGGCGTAGTCGAGCACCAGCAGTTGGTCTGCCACCTCGGCGATCGGAGTCGCAGCATCGGCGGTGATGCCGACCTTGCGCACCGGGCGAGGCAGGCCCTGCAGCGCGTCGAGGACCTCCGTCGTGGTACCCGAGCGCGTCACGGCGACGACCGTGTCGTAGGGCCGGGCACCGGAGGTGAGGAACTCCGAGGCCGGGTACGCGTCGGTCTCGCCTAGCCCGGCTACCTGCCGCGCAACTGCAATCGCGGTCGCCACGTGCCATGACGTGCCACAGCCGATGATCGCGGCACGCTCACCGCTATCCGGAAGGATCTTGGCGGCATCGGCCACGGAGTCCAGCGCCCGAGACCAGCAGTCAGGCTGGCTGGCGATCTCCGCGAGCACGTACGGCTGACGTCCCTGCACTGGCAGTCCCTTCGCCGACCCCTGCCGGGGCGCTCGCCGGGGGCCAGCTCGCTCGCGCCCGCTCCGGCTGCCGCCAGCGCGGCGCGGGCGGAAACCCGAAAGAAAAGTGCGCTCCCCAACCCCGAAGTGCGCACATCTTGCTCAGCTATATTGCACGATCTAGTCTACTTTAAACGACTATACGACACGTGTGATCACATCTCAAGCGTCACGTTAGCAGCGCCATTGTGAGCGTGCGCGCGTAAAGGTCGGCCAGCGGCGCCGCCGTCCGATTCGCGTCCCGGCCGTCCACCGACATCAGCAGGCATCTGACCCCATGAAATGAGGACGGGACGCGCGGGCCAGGCCATGGCGCCGCATCCCTTTGTCAACCAGTGCATCGTCGTGACCGGCTGAACCACATCGTGTCCGCGGTAGTCAAGCGCGGCGAGATCGACGTGCCTTCGCTCGCGGCCGAGTTCAGCGTGTCGCACGCAACCATCAGGCGCGATCTGGAGGCGCTGCAGCGCCAGCGGCTGGTCTGCCGGACCCACGGCGGCGCCACGATCCATGCTGCCTTTAACGACCTGCCGCTCAGCTACAAGACAACGCAGGACCTGCCGGAGAAACAGCAGATCTCGCGGCGGGCCCTTGAGTTCCTCGCCGACGCGCGGGTCATCGGCACGACGGGCGGGACCACGGTGGCGCAGTTCACCCGCCTGCTGCGGGACCGGGAGGACCTCACGGTCGTCACGAACGCGCTCAACGTGGCGGTCGAGCTGATCAGCAACCCGCGGCTGCGAGTCTTCGTGGCCGGCGGCGAGGTGCGCGGCAGCAGCCAGGAGTCCGTCGGCCGCAGCGCGGAGGCGTTCCTGGCCGAGTACAACATCGACGTCGCGTTCCTCGGCGTCGACGGGGTAGACGCCGAGGCAGGGTGCACCAACTACGACCCGGCCGGCGCACGCGTGAACGCGATGCTGCTGCGGCGTGCGCGGACGAGGATCGTGCTCGCCGACGCCACCAAGGTCGGCCGGGTCACGATGGCGCAGGTCTGCCGGATGTCGGAGGTGCACGTGCTGATCACCGACGCCCGGGCGCCGGAGGACAAGCTCGGGCTGATCCGGCGCCAGGGCTGCCGCGTGATCTGCGCCCGCTAACCGCAGCCCGCTAACCGCAGCCCGGGCGCCGCGCACTGGCGCCGCGCACTGCCGCCGCGATTTTCTGCGCGTTGTGAGCACTATGCGACGGATTTTGTGCGCACTTCCTGCTCGGCCTTGGCGCGTTAGGCGTCTGCGATCAAGATGGCATTCGTACGGACTTGCGTCACCCGAGAGATGGTGCTGGCCGCCGAGACGCGGCACATTGTGCACCGCGATGTGGGAGGACTCATGAGAAAGTGGACGCCCGCGTTAGCGGCTGCGGCGCTCATGGTGCCGATGGCGATTGCCTCGGTAACACCAGCCGCGCCGGCCGCCCAGGCCGCCACGGCGTATCCGCCTGGCGGGCCCGACCAGACGCCCGTGATGGGCTGGAGCAGCTGGAGCTTCCTCAGGCTGGGTGCCGACGCAGCGCGAGTCAGGGGTGAGGCACGCGCCCTGATCAGCGACGGCCTGGCCGCCGTCGGCTACCGCTACGTCAACATCGACGACGGCTGGTATCAGTGTCCGGGGCCGCAGGGTCCTAATGTGGACCGCTACGGCCGGTGGTTGATCAACACCGCCAACTACCCGAACTCCGGCGGCAAGAACGGCATCAAGGCGCTCGCCGCCTACGTGCACAAGCTCGGGCTGAAGTTCGGCATCTACGAGACGGCGGGCATCTCCAGTCAGGCCGTCGCCCGAAACACTCCCATCCTGGGCACGCACTACACCGCAGACGAGATCGCGACCACCAAACCGCAGAACAACTACAACTGCGGCGGCATGGTGAAGATCGACTACAGCAAGCCCGGCGCCCAGGCGTACGTGGATTCCGTCGTCGACGAACTAGCCTCGTGGGGTGTCGACTACATCAAGCTCGACGGCATTACCAACAGCAACGGTCCCGACATCAAGGCCTGGCAGAAGGCGATCCATCACTCAGGCCGGCCGATCGTACTCAACATCACCCAGGGCAGCTACACGATCAAGCTCGCCCCGGTGCTGAAGGAGTACGCCAACCAGTGGGAGTTCGCGCCCGACATCGAGATCAACGGCCCCGACGAAGGCTCGGCGAATAGCTGCAACGCACCGCCGTACACCGGCTGCCTGAGCGTGTTCCCGCTGACCAGCTTCGCCCACTGGAAGGACCGGTTCGCGGACGTCGCCCAGTGGCAGCCCTACGGCGGTCCCGGCGGGTTCAATGACTACGACTCGATCGAGGTTGGCGACGGCAACAAGGCCTCCGGCATGTCGCTGGCCGCATCGGAGAGCCAGCTGAGCCTCTGGTCGCTGGGCTCGGCGCCGCTGATTCTCGGCGTTGACCTGACGCGCGGGGTCACCAATGCCTATGGCACGAGCGCGGGCCTGACCGCGACCGGCCGGCGGTTGCTGACGAACAGGCAGGTCATCGCCGTCGACCAGGACGCCATCGACGCATCGAGGATCGCGATCGCCGGCAAGCCGGGCAGCGGCGCTGGATACCAGGTCTTCGCCAAGGTCGAGCGGCGGGGCGACGGCATCGTCGGGCTGTTCAACACGACCACCAAACTGAGCTCGGGCCCGGTCACGATCTCGACCACGGCGGCTGCGATCGGCCTGCCACCCGACCCGCACGGTTATCTGGTGGAGGACCTGTGGGGTGGCCTGTCGGTCGTCGCCGGCGGACACGCGAGGTTTGTCATCTCATCCGCCGGGGACATCACCGCGACCGTCCCGCCTGAAGGAGTGGCGTTGTACAGGGTCATTCCGCTGCGGTGACGGTCACGCCGACGGGGCTCAGGTCGGAGCCTGGGCCCCGTCGGCATAACGGCGGGGCTCGCTACATGACCGCGAGCTGGCCGCCGTCGATGACCAGCGCGGCGCCGTGCACGAAGGACGCCTCGTCCGAGGCCAGGAACGCGTAGGCCGCCGCCACCTCCTCCGGCTGCCCGACTCGGCCCAGCGGGATCTTCTCGCGCGCGTAGGCGGCCTCGAAACCCTCGCCCTGCCCGGCGGCGATCGCCGCGTTCAGCGGGGTCTGGATGTAGCCGGGACACAGCGCGTTCACCCTGATCCCGTACCGGCCGAGTTCCACCGCCATCGTGCGAGTGAGCTGGAGTACGCCTCCCTTGGAGGCGTTGTAATGGGCGTAGTCCGCCTCGCCGGCCAGGCTGTTGGTTGACGACATGTTGATGATCACGCCGCCGGTCCCGCGGCCGACCATAAGCCGGCTGACGTCCCTGGCGACCAGGAACATGCCGCGCAGGTTCACCGCGAGGGTCCGGTCCCAGTCGCTCGCGCTGATCGTCAGGAACGGGTCGCGCCGCGCTGTCCCGGCGTTATTAGCCAGGATCTCAATGCCGCCGAGGGCCGCATCGGCCGCGCTGACCATCCCGGCGACCTCAGCCTCGGAGCTGACGTCGCAGGCCAGACCGGAGACGTCCGCGCCAGTTTCGCGCAGCCTCGTGACCGCGGCGTCGACTTCAGCCGCGTCGAGCCCGCAGAGGAAAACTCGGCAGTCTTCCTCGCCGAACCGGCGGGCCGTGGCCAGCCCGATCCCGCTGCTGCCGCCGCAAACCAGCACTCGCCGGCCGGCCAGACCACGCATGCGCCTCCTCCACGATCACCGCGGGCCCGCTGGCCATGCCGACAGAACGGGCCTTCGGCCAAATTAGCCCGCCGCCGAGCCTCAGTTATTGCACTCCCTGTACGTTGTGCGGTGCAAACCAGGTCAAAGCGGTGCCCAAAGCGCCGAGAACATTCAGGGAGTGTGAGAACGTACAGGCAGTGTGAGAACTTTCAGGCAGTGTGAGAACGTACAGGGAGTCGGCGGCCGGCCGAGAACCGTGACCAAGGCCAGCATCGTTTGCGCGGGCACGCCAGGGGGCGGGCCGCGAGCTTGATTTGCCGGCTGGATGGTCGTCAGCCGAGGATGAAGCGGTGGTGACCAACTACGACGCCATAGTCGGCGTCGACCGCGGCGCGGTCAGGGCCGTGACGATCCTCACCGGGGCGGGCGTGTCTACCGACTCGGGCATTCCGGACTTCCGTGGGCCACAGGGCATCTGGACGAGGAACCCCGCCGCGGAGAAGCTGTCGACCTATCAGAACTACGTCTCCGATCCCGAGTTGCGCCGGCGGTCATGGCAGAACCGGCTGGCGCACCCGGCCTGGACGGCGCAGCCCAACGCCGCGCACTTGGCGCTGGCCAGGCTGGCGACACTGGGGGCCGATACGTGGGTGATCACGCAGAACATCGACGGCCTCCACCAGCGCGCAGGCACGCCGCCAGAACGGGTGCTTGAGCTGCACGGCACGATGCACCGCGTGGTGTGCGTCAGCTGCGGCGACACGACCGCGATGGCCGACGCCCTGGACAGGGTCAGGGCGGGCGAGTACGACCCGGCCTGTGCCGGGTGCGGCGGCATCCTCAAGTCCGCCACGGTCATGTTCGGCCAGGCGCTCGACCCGAACGTGTTCCGCCGCGCGGTGGCGGCGGCGCAGGCGTGTGACCTGTTCCTCGCGGTCGGCAGCACGCTAACGGTCGAGCCCGCCGCCTCCCTGTGCGGGCTCGCGGTCGACCGCGGCGCCCGGCTCGTGATCGTGAACCGGGACCCGACGCCCTACGACGCACTGGCAGACGCGACGATCAGGGAGCCCATCGGCGAGGCGATCCCGGTCCTGGTCAACGAGCTGCTGGCCCGCTCCCCGGCCGCCGATCCCACCTAGGACGACGAACCCACCTGGGACGACGATCACGGCACGACGGTGACCGGCCACCGGCCGGCGCGGACGAGCCGTACCGCCAGTGATCCGATGAACCGGTGCCCGGCCTTCGCAGACGCGCCCACCACGATCGCATCCGCCCTGACCTCGTCCGCTGCCTTGCAGATTTCGGCGAACGGCTCCCCCCGCCTGGCCAGGAACGTCAGCGAGATGCCGAACTCCTCGGCCGCGGCCGAGGCCCGCTGCCTCATATCCCTGACCATCTCGGCGAACGCCTCGTCCTTGGCCACGGCAAGTGCCGCGCCTCCCGGCCCGGACGTGCCGAGGCTGGTCATCGGCGATACGAAGATGACCACGAGCCTGGCCCGTTGCCTGCGTGCGAGCCCCATCGCATACCAGCCGGCCCGGATCGCGGTCGTCGAGCCATCGGAGCCGACCATGATCACGGACGGGCCGTCGGTGCCGAGTTCGAAGCCAGCATTCTCGCCGGATTCCACAGACGAAGTCTAAGATGCGTGCGGCTATCACACACTGGCATGATCGGGCCGTGACCCAACCACGTCCGGCCACTGCGCAGCAGCTCAGCGAACTGCTGCGCGCGGCCAGGCCGACGTGGCGGCTGGTCCGGGCCTGGCCGCTGCCTGGCGCCACGTCCAGCCAGGTCAGCGCCATCGAAGCCGAGTCGACGGACGGGCAGCGCACCACCCTGGTGCTGCGCCAGTACGGACCGGCGAACGTCAAGAGCGATCCGCACGCGGCGGAGACCGAGTACCGGCTGCTGCAGCTGCTGTCCGCAGCCGGGCAGCCGGTGCCGCGGCCCTACCTCGCCGACGAATCGGGCGCCATCTTGCCCGGACCCTTCCTGCTGCAGGAACTGATCGAGGGCGCGCCCGTCGAAGACCCGGCCGACCTGACGGATTTCACCGGCCAGCTCGCCACCGCGCTGGCCGGCGTGCACGACTGCGGCTTGGCGCGGGCCGAGGTTGGATTTCTTGCTGACGTCCGCGATCACTTCGCTCGCAAGCTGGGAACGAGGCCGGCCAACCCGGACTCCTACCTCAGCGAAACCAAGGTCCGCGCGGCTCTGGAAGCGGCCTGGCCGCCGGCGCCGGTCAACCAGCCGGTCGTGCTGCACGGCGACTTCTGGCCGGGCAACGTGCTGTGGCGCGACGGCAGGCTGGCCGGGATCATCGACTGGGAAGACGCCTTGTTCGGTGATCCGCTGGCCGACCTGGCGATCACCCGGCTCGAGATCAGCTGGTTCTTCGGCACCGCCGCGAGCCAGTCGCTCACCGACCGCTACCTGATGCTGCGTCCCGAGGTCGACACGGCAACGCTGCCGCTCTGGGATCTGCGCGCGGCGCTGCGCGCGTGCGGATTCAACATGCAGACCTGGGGGCTGCCCCCGGCCCGGCTGGCATCGATGCGCTCCGCGCACCGCGTGTTCATCGAAAGCGCGCTCGGCCGGCTGGCCGGCAATGCAGGCGCGGCATGACTTTGGGTCCGCCGGCCGGGACTGCGCAGCCGCTTCCCGCCTGGCGAGTGCTGGACATGTCCCAGGCGATCTCGGGTCCTTATGCGGGCAGGATCCTGGCCGACCTGGGTGCCGATGTCGTGCGGGTTGAGGGTCCCAGGACCGACGTGACCGAGTACTTCGGTGCTGTCAGGGATGGCCGGGCCGGCATGTACGCCCAGATGAACGCGGGCAAGCGCAGCGTCGGCGTGGACCTGGCGGCGGCCGGCGCCACCGGGCTGATCACCAGCTTGGCCCGGCGCGCGGACGTGCTCATCGAGAACTTCAGGCCCGGCGTCATGGACCGCCTGGGGCTGGGCTATGCCAAGCTCTCCGCGGCAAACCCGGCCCTCATCATGTTGTCGGTCTCCGGGTTCGGGCCTGCCGGGCCTGACGCGCAGCGGCGGGCGCTAGCGCCGGTCATCCATGCCGAGTCGGGCCTGCTCGCGCGGCAGGCTGAACTCGACGAACGGCCGCCCACGGACCTGCCGCTCGCGCTGGCTGACACCATGACTGCGCTGCATGCCACCATCGCGCTGCTGGCGGCACTGCACCAGCGCACGGCCACCGGGCTCGGCCAGCACATCGACCTGAGCATGCTGGATGCCGTCACCGCCAGCGACGACCACGCCCACGCAGTGCTTGACGGCACCGGCGAGGCCTATTCATCGCGCGGCACCATCTGGCAGGCGCCGGGCGGTCCGTTGCTGATCGCGGCGCCGCCCAAGCACGCCTGGAGCATGCTCTCCCGCGCAGGCCTCGTCACTGATCCCGCACCACCCGGCACGGACCTGCCGGCCAAGTTCCGGTTGCGCCAGCAAGCGATCCAGGACTGGATCAGCGGGTTCGGCGACCGGGCGAGCCTGCTGGCAGCCCTCGAATCAGCGGGCGTCGCATGGGGCGACGTCCGCGATTCGGCCGAGGTGTTCGCCGGCGGTGCGCACTCAGTGAGCGTGCCTGACAGCGAACGCCGGGTTGCGGGCTTGCCCTACCGCTTCTCCGCTGCCCAGCCCGCGATCAGGCGACGTGCTCCCCGGCGCGGCGAGCACAACGCCGAAGTGCTGGCCGACTGGCTCGGCCTGGACCGGGCCGCCGTCGATGGTCTCGCCGCTCGGGGCGTCCTCATAGCCAGCTGATGCCCGGTACCGGCCGTTGCGGCTCGGCCCGCGTCGGCGGCGGCCATCAGGCGCCTGACTCGGCCGCCTGCTTCAGTCGCGCCAGCGCCCTGGCGGGATCGCTGACGAGCTCGCGCCGCAACACCCGGCGGATGAATCGCCCCCTCCAACCTGGAGGGAAACTGAAGCTTCAAGTGAACGTGACGCGACAGCTCTCGCTGCCGACGGGCGACACGACGACGATCTCGTGATTCCTGATGCCCAAGGGCACCTTGACGTCGAGCTCGAGCGTCCGCAGCGGCTCGAGCGAGAGCACATCCCACGACATGCGCACGCCGGGCGCGGGCCCGAAGAGCAGCCGATCGCCGGCGCCGAGCGTACGCGGCGGCGCCTCGATGACCTTCACGCCGAGCCAGCCGAACCGGTCCGGATTGGTCAGCAGGTCCCAGACCCGCTCCGGCGATGCATGGACGATGTCGGTGGGACACGTCTCGAAACTGTCGCTGTCGGCCATCGCGCCCTCCGTCTCGACTCTACGGGGACGCGCGTGCGAGTGCCGTCCTCGAGGCGGAACGCATTCGCGCTGCATTCGCGACGCGGCCGTTCACGCATGGGGCGGGATGCCGCGCAAAGTGTGATCGGTTTGCGCGATGACCTCATCCAGCAGGCGGTGCAGGTGGGCGCCGCGCAACCGGTACAGGCGGGCGCGGCCCACGGC
>JASHUG010000461.1 GCA_030040155.1 Streptosporangiaceae bacterium
GGGCGGCCTGCTGGGCTTTGAGCGGGGCAAAAACGCTGTCATCACAGTTGTGCGAGCCCGGTAGATGCTGGACACGTTGGTTCCGGTTCCCGGGTGACAGTTTGCGGACGTGGTTCCGGTAGGTGCCTGACAGTAGTTCCGGTAGGCGGGCGACACTCCGTGCTGGTTCCGGGCTTTTGAGCGTTCCTGGCGTTTCGCTGCGATCAATCGTGGTCGTGGCGGAGGGAGCCGGGTGTGCTGGTGGAGCTGGGTGTCGTGGAGCAGCGGTATCGGGCTGTGCTGGAGGTCCTGGACGAGGGCGTGCCGGTGACCGTGGTGGCGCGGCGGTATGGGGTGGCGCGGCAGACGGTGCACGAGTGGCTGCGCCGGTATGCGAACGAGGGCGGGCTTTCGGGGCTGGCGGACCGGTCGCCGAAGCCGGATAGCTGCCCGCATCAGATGAGCGTGGTGACCGAGGCGCGGGTGGTGGCGGTGCGGCGGGAGCATCCGGGGTGGGGGCCGTCTCGGATCCGGTGGCAGCTGGAGTGTGAGGGCGTCGCGCCGTTGCCGGGCCGGTCGGGTGTGTACCGGGCGCTGCTGCGTCATGGCCTGGCCGGCGGCAAGAAGCGACGCTGGCGGCGGTCTGGTTACCGGCGGTGGGAGCGCGGCCGGGCGATGGAGTTGTGGCAGATGGACGTGATGGGCCGGGTCTTCCTCGCGGACGGCGCCGAGGTCAAGGTCGTCACCGGGATCGATGATCATTCCCGGTTCATCGTTTCCGCCAAAGTGGTGCTGCGGGCCACTGCCCGCCCGGTGTGCCTGGCGTTAAGCGAGGCGCTGGCCCGTCATGGGGTGCCCGCGCAGGTCTTGACGGACAACGGCAAGGTCTTTACTGCGCGGTTCGGGGCTGGCCCAGGCCCAGTGATGTTCGACCGGATCTGCGCCGATAACGGTATCCGGCACCTGCTGACCGCGCCGTACTCGCCGACCACCACCGGGAAGGTGGAGCGCCTGCACAAGACCATGCGGGCGGAATTCTTCAATGGCGCGAACCGGGTGTTCGCGACCGTGCCCGAACTGCAGACCGCGCTGGACGGCTGGGTGAATGAGTACAACACCTGCCGCCCGCATCAGTCGTGCGGCGGCCGCCCGCCCGCCGACCGGTTCGCCCTGGCAGACCGCAGCGTTGCCGCTGACCACTCCGCCATCGCATCGGCGCCAGCGGTTCAGCCGGTGCCGGGCAGCCGGATGGCAGGGGTGTCGCGGTGGGTGAACGCGCACGGCAAGATCTCGCTGGCCGGGTTCAGCTACCGGGTCGGGGTGACCTACGCCGGTGAGCCCGTCGAGGTGATAGCGGCCGGCGGCCTGGTCGACATCGTGCACCGCGGCGTGGTGGTGGCCACCCACGCCCAGCGGCTGCGCCGTGACCAGGCGGACCGCAACCCGCGGGCGCCAGCGGCGCGGCGAGCCCGGGACGCGACCGCCGGGCTGACGGTCACCCGGCTCGCCGACGGCAGCGGAAACGTCAGCTTCGCCGGCGCCTCTTACGGCTGCGGCCGCCGCTGGGCCCGTCAGCCCATCGACGTCTCCATCGTCGCCGGATCGGTCCAGCTCTCCAGGGACGGCAAGGTCATCCGGATCCACCCCATCCGCCACGACCGCTCCCGCGAGCTCGGCGCATTCGCCAACCCCAACGGCCGTCCCCGCCGCAAGAACTCCGCCACCGGCAACATCGCCTGACACGATCATGTCGCCTGGCTACCGGAACTCAGATGTCGCCCACCTACCGGGACTTGACATCTTATGACTCCCAACAAGACCTTCCGGGGTCGTCCCGATGTTCGACGCGGGGGCCACGCCGGTTCGCAGCAGGAATGATGACGGGGTACTGCTCAGCTGTCATGCTGGAGTAGCTCAGTTGACCGTGTGGTTTGCGTAGGTTCCCGTGCGAAATGCGATGCTTGTTGCTGCCAGCGAGCACCTTCCGGCGGCTGCGTACGCAGTTGTTTTAACTGCTGCATTCGCGGTTATCCCCGCGCTGATCCTCGGCTTGATGGCGAATGAGTGGCTGGCTGAACCGCTTCGAGGGCCGGTGCCTGCGGCCGGGCGCCAGCTTTCTGAGAAGCGCCAGCAAACTGTCTGCGTCATCGTTGCCCTGCTGTGCTACTACGTGCCGGGGTTGGTTGTCGTCCACGCCCACGCGTCCTGGGCTGGCATGCTCCCGTATCTGCGCGCGCACCTATTCGACGGGTTCGGCTGCGCCGCGCTATTCGGCCTTGCCTTCGGCCGTCTGCGCGCGCCGATGCCCGCAGCATGGCCCGGGCAAAGCACGTATGCGCGGGCAGACCGGATCGCCATGCTAACCGACCGCCGTGTAGGGATCGCCGCGCTACAACTGACGGGCAGCTCAGCTCTGATCGCGGCCTGCGCTGCTTGGGTCGCCGGCGGCGGCCTGGTCGCGATGATTGCGGCAGCCGCCTGGCCGACGGTTCCACTGCAGCCCTTCTGGAGCCTCGTCGTGATCGGCGTTGGATCCGTGCCCACGCAGACCGCTGACTCCAGCCAGGATCAGCCCGGCCCGGCGGACTCGGGTGTCTAGTCATTCCGGATGTCGCGTGGTCCATCGACATCGAGCGCTACGAGTCGGAGGCGAGAGTGGAGAACGATCCTAGGTTGCTCGAAGCAATGCTTGAGGACGCCGACTGACGCTAGGAGCGGCCGATGCGGCGTTGTGAAGTCAACCGATGCGCTCGGCCAGCGAGATGATGATCCCTTCCGGCCCTCGGATGTAGGCCATCCGCCATGCGTCCTGGTACTCGCCGATGCCGCCGACCAGTCCGTAGCCTTCGGTGGCAGCCCAATCGACAGCCGCCTGCAGGTCGTCGACCTCGAAGGCCACATTGCGCAATCCCAGCTCGTTGGCCATTGCGGCCGGTGAGCCCGGCACGGAGTCGGGTCGCAGGAAGCTTGAGAGCTCCAGGCGGGTGCCATCGTCGGGCGGCTTCAGCATGACGATTTCGATGCGGGAGTCGGGAATGCCGCAGACCGTGTCCAAGAACTCTCCCTCGACGAAAGTCCTGCCCTCGACCTCCAGCCCGAGCGACACGAAGAAGGCGGTCACAACGTCGAGATCCGCGACCGTGAGGCCGACGTGGTCGAAGCGTCGCACATGTGGCACAGGCCAGTCCTCTCGTATCGACTGTGCATGCGGGCCGCGGGCCCGACTGACCGAAGCCGCGGCAATCGAAGGTGCGCCGAGCCAGCGCGCGACGCCGCGGTTAGTCCGGGTGACGTTGACGCCTGTGTGCCGAGGCTAGCCCGAGTCGTACTTCAGGGCGGCGTGGGCAAGCCGGCCGAGCTTCGATGCGACAGCGCCAGTGCATGGCTCAAGTTGTGCTCGATGATGCTGCGCATGAACGCCCGGTCAGGGAAATCGCCGTCGAGCAGCCGCAATGGCCCGGCGACGAGGAACAGCCGCTGCGCCAGCATGTACAGTGCGAGTCGGTCCTGGTCGAGGTCGTCGACCCCGACGGTAGCGGCCCAGTCCCGGCCCAGCCGGACCTGCATGTGCACGTGCTCCCACTCGACATCGAAATACATGAGATCCTCGATGTCGATGATGACCGGGTTGCCGTCAGCATCGACCAGGATATGGTCCAGGCCTAGTTCGCCATGCACGACCGAGTACTCGGACCGCCGCTGTACCTTCGCGGCCAGTTCGCCCAGACGGTCCTTGAGTCGTTCGCGGTTACCAGCGATCCGACGGTCCCGCTCCGTCGCCTCGGCGACGCATCGTAGTCCGAGGGCCAGCACGGCTTCTTCGCATGTCGGCCAGCGGGGCGTGCCGCCGGCGTCGACGAAACTCACCTTGCCGGGCGCGCGACCGCGGTAGTCACGCATCGCCGCCAGTCCCTCGCGCAGCCGGGCCAGTGTCGGTTCCGCCGCGGCCGGGTCGCGTTCCCAGAAGGCCAGCAGATCCTCGCCGGGGAAATCCTCCAGGATCGCGATGTCGGCGGGGTAGTAGGCGCGGTCCCGATCGAGCAGGTAGATATCCGGGACCCGCAGGCCCAAGGACGCGAGCCGACTGTGCGCGGTAGCGAACAAGTCGATGCTATTGCCGGGCGAGAACGGGTCAGCGACATCATTCTCGTTCGGCGCCTGGGGCCAGTAGTTCTGCGACTCCTCCCACAGGTACGCGATTACCGTCGCCCCGTCCTCCATGGTGAGCCTGTACACCCCTTTGGTTGTCCCGCCAGCCAGCCGCGCAACGCCCTCTAGCCGGCGTCGGCTGCCTAGTGCCGCGGCAGTCGCTCCGGCCAGATCCTCCCGAGTCACGCGCCTGGGCGCCACGTCCACCGTCCTTCAATCCTTGCTAACGACCCGCCAGCCGAACAGACTCTAGTGAAGCTGCCCTACTGCGAGTGCAGCCAGTGCCGTTGTACCAGGCGAGGTATTCGGCGATGGCGCAGCGGGCGGCCGTGCGGGTGGGCCAAGCGTGGTCGTCGAGCAGCTCGCCCTTGATGGCGCTGAAGAAGCTCTCGGCCGATGATGTCGGTTCGGATGCGGTCGTGGGTGTCGGCGGCGAGGTCGCCGGGGCCGGCCTTGGGCCGGGCGGTGTAGGCGGTGGCTGGGGTGGGTCGGTGTGCCGGGGAATCTTCGTCCACATCAGCCCGGCACAGTATTCTCCGGCCCATGCAGCGTCAACTTGGGCCGACAGCGTGCATGGGACTACTGGCATCGCTGGTCACGCTCGCGGCAGGCGGCTGCGGTCATCCTCGCGCGGCGGGCGGAGACGCTGCCGTCACCGCAACAGCCGGCTGCACTGCCCCCCGCGCGTTCGAACGGACTACGGCAGCCGGCCACCCGGACACGATGGCCTTGGTCAGCCGCCAGAGCGGCAAGAACGAGATCTACCTCATGCACGTGAGTGCCTCTGGGACTGGCTCAAACCTGATCAGGCTCCTTCCGGGCGACACCTACGCGGAGGATTACCCGAACTGGTCGCCCAACGGGAGACTGCTCGTCTTCATCAGGATGCTTGACGGCTCGGCCATCTACGTGGTCAGCGACCGCGGCACCGGGCTGCGGCGGCTGTCCCCGACGCCAGGGTTCGACGTCACGCCGAGTTGGTCTCCGAACGGCAGCCAGATTGTCTACACGCGACTGCTCCAGCGACCTATGCCTCGCCACCCGGCGCCGATGACCGACATCGACGTCATGAACGCGAACGGGACCGGCAATCGCGTGATCCTCGCGGACACGCGGTTCAGCGTCGAGCCCCGGTGGTCGGTGCGCAACAAGATCGTGTTCATGAGCCTGATGGACAGCGGGAACCTGCCCGGCCTCCAGCTATACGTCATGAACCTGAACGGGACCGGCCTTCACCGGCTGACATACGGCGCTAACAACGCCGAGCCCTCCTGGTCACCCGACGGGACGCAGATCGCCTTCGGCTCCGACCGGCAAGGCGGCGGCCTGCTGAACATCTTCGTGATGGACGCCGACGGCAGAGACGTCCGGCAACTGACCCACTTCCGGTCGCCCGACGAGGCCGGAGTCACCAACTGGTCACCTGGCGGGCGGCAGATCGCCTTCCAATGCGATGTCGATGGCCAGAAGCAGTCCAACCCGTACGCCTTTACGCAGGTCTGGACGATGAGCGTGAACGGCACCGCCGAGCGCTCGACCGGGATCCAGTGCAGCGACGTCGGCTGCGATCCCCGCTGGCAGCCTGAACCCGTGCGCCGCAACTGAGCGCGGCCTGGCTCGCCGACACCGCCGCGGGACAGCACTCGCCGGCGTCACCTGCCGTTTGCTTCGGCTGGGACCGCATCGGCAGGCTCGAGCCTGCCCTGCGGATCCCGCAGCCACCGGCTACCCGAGGCGTCGGTGAACTCGATGGCGACCAGCCACGTTTGCTCGCTCCCGTTCGCCTCGTCGGCCCTGAGGTGGTCGGGCATCTCGACGTGCTCCTCACCGGGCGGTACGAGGCGCAGTGCGCCCAGGTACCGCTCCCCGTGCCGCCAACTTAGCCCGGCGGAGGGGTCGACGGCGAGGCAGAACGATACCCGGACGTTGTAGACGGGCAACTCCGAGGCGTTGCTGATGATCGCCCCCCAGCGCGCCCACTCGCGGGGGTCTGCCGCCATGCCCGGTCCTTTCACCACCGATGACCACCTGCCGTACCAGGCCGCCACCCTGCTTGCTTGGGCGCGCCGTTGTGCATCTTCGCGCTGGCGCCGGCCCTCGGCCGCCACCGCGTCGCGCTGCAACTCGACGCGCAGCAGCTCGTAGGTCACCAGCCCGGCGAACGCCGCGGCGACGAACGCCAGCAGCATGGTGACGGCGAGCACCCACGTCGGCACGTTCCCCCAGCTGCCTCGCCCGCCGAACACAGCGCCGGTCGCGATCAGCACGACGGCGGCGCCGACCGCATACGGCCATGACCTGCGCAGCGCTTTCCTCGCCAGCGCGAGCGGATCAGGCGCCGCCACACCCATGGCCCGCGGCTGGCCATCGACAAGCCAGTTACGCAGCACCGGCGCGGCCGTAGCAACGTCCATCCGTGAGTTGCCGTTCTGGCCGGCAGCAGCATCGTCAAGCACTTCGTCCTCGCTCCTGACAGAGACCATCGACCCGCAGTACCCCAGCCGAAGCGCTGCAAACTCGAGATTGTCCAACAGGACGGCCGGGTCAAGATTCGAAGCCAGCGAGGCCGTCAGTTGCCCAGGCCGCTGCCGCCGGCCGTGCTGACCGGTACAGGAGCACGTGACGAACGGCGGCCGGGAGTCAAGACCGTAGCCGGCAGCAGGCCGAACGCGTTTGCGACGGCGACGGCTCCGGCTCGGTTGCGCACGCCAAGCTTGCTGAACAGCCGGGTCTGGACGTTCTCGACCGTCTTGGGCGAAATCCCGAGCACGCTCGCCGTCTGCCGAATCGAGTAGCCCTGAGCGCCGAACCTCAGGATGTCGCTTTCGCGCGCCGTCAGCTCGGGCCTGCCTCCGGCTCCGGGCGCTCGTCGATCCCACCGCGCGCGCACCGCTCCGATGAGCGGCCGCATCGGCAGCGAGTCCAGCACCAGGTATCCCTCGCCGGCCATACGGAGCAAGGACGGGAAACGATCACCGATCGTCTCGGCGAGCACGAGAGACGTTGCCCCGTTGGCCAGCGCATCCGCCAGCCCAGATGAGTCGAGGGGCTTGCTGTGCACCAGGATCGCGGGCACGGCGAGTTCCTCGACCATCGCCCAGTCTGTCGCGTCCGGATCGACCAGCGCAGCCACGATCGGCCCGCGATGCCAGCGCACCCAATGAGTCTGCGAGACATGCCTGCGCTCGCGTTCAAGCACGAACGGCATCTTGTTGGTCAGCAGGATCTGGACCAGCAGATCCAAGGCCCAGCCGGACTGGCCCGATAGCACTGTCAGCACCGTAAAGTCCTCGCTCGGTGGCGCGCGGTGCCGCACGGCGGGCGCCGGGTGCTGGTCGAGGATCCCGAGCGATGCGGCGTGGGAAACCGCGTGCACCCCGCTGTTCACCTCCAGCTTGGCGTAGATCCGGCGCTTGACGTTCTCGACCGTCAGCGGGCTGATGCCGAGCAGGCCGGCTGTCTCCGCGACGCTGTGACCGGACCCGGCGAGCACCAGTACCTCCAGCTCGCGATCGGTCATCTGCCCAGGGCCGGAGCGGGCCGCGCGGCCGCCGCGCTGGTGCCGCAGCACAGCCAGGATGGCTTCCAGGCCGTGCGATTCTGGTATCAGCGACGTGACGCCTGCCCGGCACGCGGCGGACAAGTGCTCCGCGGCGGCGTCCCGGTAGGTCACTACCACATTCAGGTCGGGGAAGCGCTGCATGAGGCTATTGACCGGGCGGCAGATCTCGGCCAGCCGCGAGCCGGCATCGAAGATCACCGCATCAGGCTGTCTCAGCTCACAGAGCGCCGACATCCGATCGGGCTCGGCGACCGTGCCGACCACGGTCACATCAGGCCGGGCCGACAGACACGACGCCAACGTGTCACGGAGCAGCCGCGAGCCTGACTGAACGGCTACCTGAATGGCGCGAGCGGCGGGCGCGGTCACGCCGCCTAGTTTCCCTTTGCTCCGCTATCTATTCGTATCTCCCGAGCACCGCGCTTCCCCGCCAAGGCGCCCCTTACGGCCACGAGCGACCGGCGGTAAACCGATGAGGCGTCGGCATCGTCTAGTGACCGTTGGCGCATTGCGTTTGGCGGAACCATTGGACAGCTCCTACGACAGAGAAGAAGGCACACTCATGGCAGCGACGCTTCAGGAGATCCTGCTTGCGCCAGGCGCACAGCCCCAGGTAGCCGCCGATTGCTTCCAGCTGGTTGAGCAGCAGGTGGCTGAGTTGTCTGGGGTCTCAGGGACAGCGGTGAAGCTCGCTTACAAGACCGTCAATACCTTCAAGCCGGGGCACGTTCGCTTCATGGTGGAGTCGCTGCTGCCGGAGCTGGTTGATCAGCTCGAGCCGTACTGGGCGGACTTTAACTCATCCGGCGGCTCGGAGTTCGGTGACTACCTGGCCAAGCGAGGGAACGAGGTGGCGGACGCGCTGCTCACGGTGACCGACAGGCGCGCGGCGCGCTCCGGCCGGCCTACGATCATCAAGGCCTACGGCACGGTCAGGGGCGGCGCAGCCAGGCACGTCGAGGCCGCACTCCCCCAAGCCGGCGAGCTGATCGCGAAGTACGCCAGCTAAGCGCGGGGCCAGTCCGGCGGCGCATGGCGGCTCCTGAACTCCCCGGCTCTCTAGACTGCAAGGGACCCGGCCCTGGAGGTTAGGCATGCCAGATGATCAGCAGGAGCCGCAGCGCGTCTTCGGCATACCACTGGACTCGTCTAAGCCGACCATCGTCCAGGATGAGGAACAGCGTGTGCTCGGCATGCCCGTTCGCTGGTTCGAGCCCATCGGCCGCGATGCGAGCCGTTCCCTGGGACGGCTGATAAAAGCCGGTAAGGCATTGCTACGCAAGGGCCAGTAGCTTCCGCTCGCCACAGTCCGGTGCCGCCATGGAAACTAGACCCGGGTGCTGGCTCATCTCCCTCAGCCAGACCCGGCCGGCTTAGGGTGCTCGCCACGGCTGTGGAAGATTGAGCCTCAACGGCTGCGAAGGTTGGCAAGTTAGCGCTGTGACGGGCGGGGCGGCAGAGGCGCTCGGCTCACCGAGTGGCTTCACTCTTCTGTGACGAAAGGTCCCGCCATTTCCGTGTCAAGTCCGGGTGACCAGGTTCCAGCGGGAAGACCGCACGCCGGGATGGCGCTGCTGCTGACGTTGGCGATGGCGCA
>JASHUG010000462.1 GCA_030040155.1 Streptosporangiaceae bacterium
GACGGCTTCGTCTCGACGTCGACGATGAGCTTGTCGAAGTCGGTCCGCTGCTCGACTCGGGTCGCCTCGACCTTGTAGGTCACCCGCAGCACCGGCGAGTAGATCGAGTCGATCGGGATGCGGCCGATCTCTTGCCCGGGCTGCTTGTTCTGGGCGGCGGAGACGTAGCCACGGCCGCGCTCGACCGTGAGCTCCATCTCAAGCTTGCCCTTTCCGTTCAGGGTGGCGATGTGCAGGTCGGGGTTGTGCACCTCAAGGCCGGCCGGCGGCGCGATGTCCGCGGCCGTGACTGGTCCCGGTCCCTGCTTGCGCAGGTACATGTGCATCGGCTCGTCGTGCTCGGAGGAGACGACAAGCTCCTTCAGATTCAGGATGATGTCGGTGACATCCTCGGTGACGCCGGGCACTGTCGAGAACTCGTGCAGCACACCCTCGATCCTGATGCTGGTGACCGCCGCACCAGGGATCGACGACAGGAGCGTGCGCCGTAGCGAGTTGCCGATCGTGTAGCCGAAACCCGGCTCGAGCGGCTCGATGACGAATCTGGACCTGTTCTCGTCTACCTGCTCTTCGGTGAGACCAGGGCGCTGAGCGATGAGCATGACACTTCCTTTCCGCGCTGCCCGCTATATGACAGTCGCGTCTTGCACCGGCCACGTGGGCCGGCGTTGTCGGCCGTCTGGCCGCTTACTTCGAGTAGTACTCGACGATGAGCTGTTCGGAGACGATGGTGTCGATCTGAGCGCGGACGGGGAGGGTGTGCACCAGCACGCGCATCTTGTCCGGAATGACCTCGAGCCAGGCCGGCGGGGTCCGCTCCCCCGCCTCGGCGCGAGCAATGATGAACGGCGTCAGCTCCCTGGACTTGGGCGCCACTTCAACGATGTCATTCTCGCTGACGCGGTAGGAGGGGATGTCGACCTTCTTCCCGTTCACCAGGATGTGCCCGTGGCTCACGACCTGGCGGGCCATGTCACGGCTCTTGGCGAAGCCGGCCCGGTACACGACGTTGTCCAGCCGGGTCTCCAGGATCTGCAGCAGCACCTCACCGGTCTTGCCGCGCTTACGGGCGGCTTCCTCGTAGTAGTTGCCGAACTGCTTCTCCAGCACGCCGTAGATGCGGCGAGCCTTCTGCTTCTCCCTGACCTGGAGCAGGTACTCGCTCTCCTTGGGCCGGTTGCGGCCATGCTCGCCCGGCGGATAGGGCCGGATCTCGATCGGGCACTTGGGCCCGTCGCACTTGGAACCCTTCAGGAACAGCTTGGTCTTCTCGCGGCGGCAGCGCTTGCAGTCGGCGCCTGTGTATCGAGCCATGTGATGCGTACTCCTCAGACCCGGCGCCGCTTAGGCGGGCGGCAGCCATTGTGCGGAACCGGGGTGACGTCCTGGATCGACCCGACCTCCAGGCCGGTGGCCTGCAGCGACCGGATAGCGGTCTCCCGACCCGACCCAGGACCCTTCACGAACACGTCGACCTTGCGCATGCCGTGCTCCATCGCTCGCCGCGCGGCCGCCTCGGCTGCCATCTGCGCCGCGTACGGAGTTGACTTGCGCGAGCCCTTGAAGCCGACCTGACCCGAGGACGCCCACGAGATGACGCTCCCACCAGGGTCGGTAATCGAGACGATCGTGTTGTTGAAGGTGCTCTTGATATGCGCGTGGCCGTGCGCGACGTTCTTGCGTTCCTTCCGGCGTACCTTCTTGACGCCGGTGCGGCTCTTCGGAGGCATCCTGCTCCCTTATTCCTGGAGGTGGTCGGACCGCCTGCGTGCGAGTGCCGTCGCGCGCAGCGGACTACTACTTCTTGCCGGCCTTCTTCTTGCCGGCCACAGTCTTCTTCTTGCCCTTGCGGGTGCGGGCATTGGTCTGCGTGCGCTGTCCGTGTACCGGCAGCCCGCGGCGGTGCCGCAGGCCCTGGTAGCAGCCAATCTCGACCTTGCGCCGGATGTCAGCCTGCACCTCGCGGCGCAGGTCGCCCTCGACCTTGTAGTTGGCCTCGATCCAGTCCCTGAGGCGGATGACGTCCTCATCGCTGAGGTTGTGCACCCTGGTGTCGCCGCTGACGCCGGTAGCGCTCAGCGTCTCGAACGCACGGGTCCGGCCGATGCCGTAGATGTAAGTAAGTGCGACCTCTAGCCGCTTATCGCGGGGCAGGTCGACGCCGACAAGGCGTGCCATCGTGGGCAGTTCTCCTTAGGCTCTGGAGGTCCTGCGCGCCGCCTCCGCATCCCTGCCCGGACACGGCCCCGGCCTCCTCCGGGGGTCATCCGCCGGCCTTGCCGGCCGGCGGATCGCGGTGCGTGCTTGCTGTACTCGGCCCGACCGGTTCGGTCGCACCGTGCTCTTCAGTTGTACCGCTGCCACTACCACGGGCCGGGCGAGTCCTCAGCCCTGACGCTGCTTGTGCCGCGGATCAGAGCAGATGACCATGACCCGGCCATGCCTGCGAATGATCCGGCACTTGCTGCAGATCTTCTTCACGCTTGGCTTGACCTTCATGTGGTCTCTCCTCGGGGGCGCTCCGGCTGGCCGGTGACGCCCTTGACGCTAGTTACTTGTACCGGTAGACAATCCGCCCACGACTAAGGTCGTAGGGGCTCAGCTCCACGACGACCCGGTCGTCAGGCAGGATCCGGATGTAGTGCATCCGCATCTTGCCGCTGATGTGGGCCAGGACCTTGTGCCCGTTGTCCAGCTCCACTCTGAAAAGGGCGTTCGGGAGCGACTCCACGACCGTTCCCTCAATCTCGATGGCGCCGTCTTTCTTGGCCATGCCCTCCGCGCTTCACTGCTTGTCGTTGTGTCCCAGCTTGCAGGCCCGTGCCTGCAGGCTAGTGCTCTCGTGGTTAGGCTGATCTTGCCCGTCTGTGGCTGCCTGACCTGGCCACACTCCCACCAGGACGCGGGTCCAGGCACGGGCGGCCGGGCTGACCGACTGATGCCGCGCTTTGGCGAGAATCCGCACGCTAACAACAGCCTATGGGCCGTGGGAAAGTCTACTTCAGGTCCGCCGCCTACGCGAACCGACTCCATGGCCACCCGACTGCGACGTTAACGACAGACCGGGATCGAATATTCCCCGGTGCCCGAGGATGTCGGGCTAACGAGGGCCCCCTGGCAATTGGCCCTGGTCTGTCCCCGGACCAAGCTGGCGCCGGGCGGACCGCCCGGCACCGAAGCTCAGGTAGGTGCCGGCCAGCACCGCACCCCAGGGCCCCGCGACCCACAGGAACCACGGGTACCCGAAACCGGCCAGCCCCCAGACCACCAGGCAGACCAGGTTGACCGTCAGGTAGATACCCCACATCGCCCGCCAGCCGGACGACATGTGGCCGGCCGAGCGGACCTTCGGCTGGGCCTGCCGCGGCTGCCTGGTCATTTCGGCGCCGGGCAGCCGGTAGAGGTCCATTCGGGGCAAATCTCGCAGTAGCCGCTCGAGCTCGCCGACCGTTGCGGCGGCGAACGTCTTGTCCAGGCGCTGGTTGAACTCCTCGGGGCTCAGGCGGCCGAGGGCATGGTGCTCGCGAAGCAGCGCAGCGGTCCGGTCGCGATCCTCGTCGGACGCCCGCAGGCTCGGGTCATAGGCCATCGCCGACTCCTTGCCGGGCAAGCTCTTCTCGCCGGTGCTGCCGCATCCCGCCTCCTTTGTCGGCGCCTCCACGCTACCTGGCCTGAGCCGGTCGCTCGAGGCTCAACGTATGAACCGCCGCAAGGCGCTCATGGCGCGCTCGGTGATCTCCTCAACCGGCCCGGTGGCGTCGATGCCCAGCAGGATCCCGTCGTCGGCGTAGAAGGCGATCAGCGGTTGCGTCTGCTCGGCGTAGACATCCAGCCGGTGCCGGATCGTCTGCTCCCGGTCGTCGTCGCGCTGAAACAGCTCGCCGTTGCAGTCGTCGCAGATCCCGGCCCTGGCCGGCGGCTCGAACAGCACGTGCCAGATGCGCCCGCACTGGCGGCAGGTCCGGCGCCCTGACAGCCGCCTGACGACTTCGTCGTCGTCCACGACCAGCTCGAGCACGACGTCCAGCCTCGTGTCCCACTCCGCCAGCAGCTTGCGCAACACCTCGGCTTGGGGCACGTTCCTTGGGAAGCCGTCAAGCAGGAAGCCGGACTGTGCGTCCGGCTCCTGCAGTCGTGCGACGACCATCGCGATGGTGATCTCGTCGGGAACGAGGTCGCCGCGGCCCATGTAGGCCTTGGCCTGCTTGCCCAGTTCGGTGCCGGTGCTCACGTTGTACCGGAAGATATCGCCTGTCGAGATCTTCGGGATAGACAGGTGAGAGGCGATGAACTGGGCCTGCGTCCCCTTGCCCGCGCCGGGGGGCCCAACGAGGACTAGTCGCACTACCTGAGGAAGCCCTCGTAGTTACGCTGCTGCAGCTGGCTCTCGATCTGCTTGACGGTATCCAGGCCGACGCCGACCATGATCAGGATGCTGGTACCGCCGAGCGGGAACTGCTGGGTCGCGTCGAGCAGGCCAACGGCGATCAGCGGGATTAGCGCGATCAGCCCCAGGTACAGCGAGCCGGCCGCGGTCAGCCGACTCAGCACGTGGCTGAGGTAGCCGGCTGTCGGTCCGCCGGGTCTGATGCCGGGGATGAACCCGCCGCCCTTCTTCATGCCGTCGGCCACCTCATCGGGATTGAAGGTGATCGAGACATAGAAGTAGGTAAAGAACAGGATCAGCAGGAAGTACGCGGCCGCGTAGGCGGGCTTGTCGCCGTAGACCAGGTTGGTAGTCACCCAGAGGGCCCAGCCGCTGGTCGCGTTGTGCCCGAAGAGGTTGGCCGCCAGCTGCGGGATGTACAGCAGGGAGGACGCGAAGATGACCGGGATGACGCCCGCCTGGTTGACCTTCAGCGGGATGTAGGTGGACGTGCCGCCGTACATGCGCCGGCCGACCATGCGCTTGGCGTACTGGATCGGGATCCGTCGCTGCGCCTGCTCCATGAACGCCACGAACGCGATGATGAACACACCCATGATCAGCACGAGGAAGAAGACGACCTTCCCCTTGTCTTCCCAGATCAGCTGGAACTGACTGGGCACGACCGCGATGATCTGGGTGAAGATCATCACCGACATGCCGTTGCCGACGCCCTTGTCGGTGATCAGCTCGCCCAGCCACATGATCACCGCGGTGCCGGCCGTCATGATGATCACCATCGTGGTGATCGTGAAGACGGACGGGTTGGGGATCAGCGCCTTGCCGCAGCCTGGGTACAGCTCACCGCTGCGGGCCAGTGCGATGATCCCGGTGGACTGCAGGATCGCCAGGCCGACGGTCAGATACCGGGTGTACTGGGTGATTTTCGCCTGGCCGGTCTGGCCCTCCTTCCGCAGCGTCTCAAGCCGCGGGATGACCACGGCGAGCAGCTGCAAGATGATGCTGGCCGTGATGTAGGGCATGATGCCGAGCGCGAAGACCGCCAGCCTGCCGATCCCGTTGCCGCTGAACAGGTTCACGAGATTGAACAGGCCGGTTGAGTGGCTGACGCCCTCGCAGTAGCGGAGGTTCGCCTCCGACACGCCGGGCGTTGTAAGGTCCTGGCCGAGCCGGAACACGGCAATGATGAAGACCGTGAAAAGCAGCTTATTGCGCAGGTCAGGCGTGCGGAACGCCCGTATGAACGCGGTCAGCATGCGCTGTCCCCTAGTCGATAGTTCAACGTCATCTGCCGCTCCTGCCGCGGAGTGCGTCCGCTAATCGCCAGCCGCGCCCGCGCCTGCGGGCCCGTAATTTCGGATCCCGTGGGTGCTGGCCCCGTAGCTGCAGACAGTGTGCTCGCCGAAGTTTAACGTGCCGCCCAGGGTCCCGCAGCCATGCGAACTCGGTATGGCCAGCGTAAAGCCCAGGCCAGCGGAGTCTAAGCTGGCCCAGGCCCGAGCGCGAGCGGCGGTCATTTCACAACTCGGTAACAGTTCCGCCGGCTGCGGTGATTTTGTCCTTGGCGGTGGCCGAGAACCCGTGTGCGCTCACCTGCAGCGCCACGCTGACCTCGCCCTGGCCAAGTATCTTGATCAGCTCACCAGCCCTGGCCGCGCCCTTGGTCACGAGATCCTCAGGCGTGACCTCACCGCCGTCCGGGTACAGCCGGGTGAGGCGGGCCAGGTTGACGACCTGGTACGTCGTCTTGAACCTGGCATTGGAGAATCCCTTGAGCTTCGGCAGCCGCCGGTGCAGCGGCATCTGACCGCCCTCGAAGTACTCAGGGATGTTGTGCCTGGCCTTGCTGCCCTTGGTGCCGCGGCCTGCCGTCTTGCCCTTGGAGGCCTCGCCTCGCCCGACCCTGGTCCGCGGGGTGTGCGCACCGGGGGCCGGCCGCAGGTGGTGGATCTTGAGCCCGGCCCGCCCTGACGGCTGGCCAGCCTTGCTCTCGGTGTCTGCCATCTTCTAGTCGACCTCCTCCACGGTGACCAGGTGGCGCACCGCGTTGATCATGCCGCGGATCTCGGGCCGGTCCGGCTTGACGACCTGGTCGCCCACGTGGTGCAAGCCGAGCGAGCGCAGCGAGTCACGCTGCTGCTTGGTGCCGCCGATCTTCGACTTGATCTGCTTAACCTTCAGCTCTGTCATCGTGTCGTGTCCCTCAGCTGTTCTCGCCCGGACCGGCGCCCGCCGCGCCATTGGCGGACGGGCCGGCCGAGGCGGCGGCCGCGCGCGCCCGCAGCATGGCGGCCGGGGCGACGTGCTCGATCGGCAGGCCGCGGCGGGCCGCGATCTCCTCGGGCCGGTTCAGGCTCTTGAGCGCCGTCACCGTGGCGTGCACGACGTTGATCGGGTTAGACGAGCCCAGCGACCTGGACAGGACGTCATGGATGCCGGCGCACTCGAGTACCGCACGCACCGGGCCGCCGGCGATGACGCCGGTACCGGGGCTGGCGGGCTTGAGCAGCACCACGCCGGCCGATTCCTCACCCTGGACGGTGTGCGGGATCGTGCCGGCGATCCTCGGCACGCGGAAAAACGCCTTCTTGGCGGCCTCGACGCCCTTGGCGATCGCCGCCGGGACCTCCTTGGCCTTGCCGTAGCCGACGCCGACCATGCCGTTGCCGTCGCCGACGACCACCAGGGCGGTGAAACTGAACCTTCGCCCGCCCTGAACGACCTTGGCCACGCGGTTGATGGTGACGACGCGCTCCAGGTAAGCAGTGCCCTTTTCGGCGCCGGCCCCACGGCGGTCGTCGCGGCGCTCCCGGCGCTCACCGCCGCCACCGGCGCCGCGTCGCGCTGTTGCTGCCATCAGATCTTCCTCTTCTGTCGTGGGGTTGTGCGAGTGGTCCGCGTCACAGGTTCAGCCCGCCTTCCCTGGCCCCGTCGGCCAGCGCGGCCACCCGGCCGTGGTAGGCGTAGCCGCCCCGGTCGAAGATGACGGCGGTGATGCCGGCCTTGGTGGCCCGGTCAGCCAGCAGCGCGCCGACCTGCTTCGCCTTGGCCGTCTTGTCCCCGTCGGTTCCGCGGATCTCGAGGGTGGAGGCCGAGGCCACCGTGTTTCCGGCCGTATCGTCGACGAGCTGCGCGAAGGTGTTCCTGGCGGAGCGGGTGACAACGAGCCGGGGCCGGGTGGCGCTCCCCTCGATCTTCTTGCGCACCCGCAGGTGCCGCCGCTCACGGGACGAGATGCGCGCTGCGGTCCGCCCGCTGATGCGCCCGTGCGCCCTGGTCTTGGTGCCAGACATATGTTACTTACCAGCCTTCCCGACCTTGCGGCGGACTTGCTCGCCCTGGTACCTCACGCCCTTGCCCTTGTACGGGTCGGGCTTGCGAAGCTTGCGGATGTTCGCTGCGACCTCGCCGACCTGCTGCTTGTCGATTCCCTCCACCACGAACCTGGTCGGTGTCTCGACCCGGAACGTGATGCCGTCCGGCGCCGAGACCGGCACCGGGTGGCTGAAGCCGAGCGCGAACTCAAGGTCCCTGCCCCTGGCCTGGACCCGGTAGCCAACCCCGACGATCTCCAGGGTTTTGCGATAGCCCTCGGTAACCCCGATGACCATGTTCGCGATCAGCGACCGGGACAGGCCGTGCAGCGCGCGGATCTCGCCTTCATCGCTGGGCCGGGTGACCGTAATGGTGCCGTCGGACTGGCTGACGTCGATCGGCGCCGCGATCTCCAGGCTCAGCTCGCCTTTGGGGCCCGTCACATGGACCTTGCGGCCATCAATGTCGACGTCCACGCCGCTCGGAATGACGATCGGCATTCGTCCGATTCGTGACATAGCTGGCTCCCTACCAGACGTAGGCGAGGACTTCCCCGCCTACGCCCTTCTTCTTCGCCTGCTTGTCAGTCATCAGGCCGGACGACGTGGAGATGATCGCCACGCCCAGTCCGCCGAGGACGCGGGGCAGGTTGTCCTTGCGCGCATACACCCGCAGGCCGGGCTTGGACACGCGCTTCAACCCTGCGATCGAGCGCTCCCTGGTCGGCCCGAACTTGAGCGCGATCACGAGGCTCTTTCCGACCTCGGCATCCTCCACCTTCCAGCTGGCGATATAGCCCTCCTGCAGGAGGATCTCGGCGATGTGCGCCTTGATCTTGGAGTGCGGCATGCTCACGGTGTCGTGGTAGGCCGAGTTGGCGTTGCGCAGACGGGTCAGCATGTCTGCGACCGGGTCGGTCATGGTCATGGCCTGGTGGCCCTCCTCACCGCGGTTTCCCCGTGACTCTCACGTTCCACGGGGACCTGCGGCGTGGTCGGTCCGCGAGGCGAGGCCTCGCGGGAAACTGGCTTTGAATTTGATCTCTAGGTTTGACTTTTGAATTCAGGTCTTCAGTTGTTCGTTTCCGGCTGGATCACGCTTACCAGCTGGACTTCGTGATGCCAGGCAACTCACCGCGGTGCGCCAGCGTACGGAAGCAGATCCGGCACAGGCCGAACCGGCGATACACGGCGCGCGGTCGTCCGCAGCGCGAGCACCTGGTGTAGGCCCGCACTTCGAACTTCGGCTTGCGCTTGGCCTTGGCGATGAGGCTCTTCTTCGCCACTGCTTAGTTCTCCTTGAATGGGAAACCGAGCCGCCGCAATAGCGAGCGGCCCTCTTCGTCATTGGTTGCGGACGTGACGACGGTTACATCCATGCCGCGCTGCCGGTCCACCTGATCGGGGTTGACCTCGTGGAACATCAGCTGCTCGGTCAGGCCGAAGGTGTAGTTGCCGCGGCCGTCGAACTGCCGGTCAGACAGCCCGCGGAAGTCGCGGATGCGGGGCAGCGCGAGCGACAGCAGGCGGTCAAGGAACTCCCACATTCGGTCGCCGCGCAGCGTGACGTGCGCCCCGATGGGCATGCCCTCGCGCAGCTTGAACTGCGCGATCGACTTGCGCGCCCTGGCCACCGCGGGCTTCTGGCCGGTAATGATCGCCAGGTCCTTCACGGCACCGTCGATCAGCTTGGCGTCGCGGGCGGCCTCGCCCACGCCCATGTTCACCACGATCTTGGTGATGGTCGGCACCTGCATGACGTTCGGGTAGGCGAACTCCTCCCGGAGCGCCCCCGCAATCTCGGCACGGTACCGCTCCCTGAGCCTGGGCGGCACGCGCTCGGCGGCCGCCTGGTCCGTGCTCCCCGACGCCGCGCCGTTGCCGGTCTCGGGGGCAGCCTTTTGAGTCTTGGTGGCAGCCATCAGACGTCCTTACCGCTAGCACGGGAGAACCGGACCTTCTTCGTGCCGTCGCCGTCTTTGCCCGCGTCGGTCCGGTAGCCAGCCCTGGCGGGCTTCTTGGTGTCCGGGTCGACCAGCGCGACATTGCTGACGTGGATCAACGCCTCCTGGTGGACGATGCCGCCTTCCTTGTAACTGCGGCCACCCCGCCCGCCCTGGTAGTTGACCTTGGTGTTCTTCTTGATCATGTTCACGCCCTGGACCAGCACCAGCTGCTTGTCGGGGCGGGCCTGGATGACAGTGCCCTCGCGGCCGATGTCCTTGCCCGCGATCACGACGACCTTGTCACCCTTCTTGATCTTCATCCTGGCCTTCTTCTTGGGGCTGGACATCACAGCACCTCCGGAGCCAGCGAAATGATCCGCATGAACCGCTTCTCGCGCAGTTCCCGGCCGACCGGGCCGAAGATGCGCGTACCACGCGGGTCGCCGCCATCTCTGATCAGCACGGCGGCGTTCTCGTCGAAGCGGATGTAGGAGCCGTCGCCGCGGCGCCGCTCCTTGCGGGTCCGCACCACGACGGCCTTGACGACGTC
>JASHUG010000463.1 GCA_030040155.1 Streptosporangiaceae bacterium
CGCCCACGTCGCTTGGCTGGTGGTCGCGCTGATCGCAGCCGGATCGACCCTCGGCGGCCTCGTCGGGGCGCGATACGGGCGGCGGTTGCCGCCGGTGGCGCTGCGCTTGTTCGTCGTCGCAATCGGCGTGATCTCGGTCATCAAGCTGATCGTCTTCTAGCCGGCCTCGGCATGACACGCATGGCCAGGGCTCACCGGAGTTCCAAGGCTACGGCAGCCAGGCCGACTCTCTGAACGGCTTCCTGGAATGCCTGCGCTGTTGCCGCTCGTTCGGTTAGTCCACTGATCTCGGTTACCGCGTGCTCGTCAGCAGCGGTCCGCGCCACCAGGTCAAGGTACCTGGGGTTCAGATCGGAAACCCGCAGTGCGTCCTGCCAGTCCCGGTAGGCGGTTTCTGCCGCGTTCAGGCTATCTGCGTACCGCTCAAGCTCAGCAACCCTGGCCGCGATGGCGTCCTGGGCTTGAAACAGCGCACCTTCCTGCGACTTGAGGACGGCCTCCGTCATCGGGCCAACGCTAGCTGCCGCATTCAGCCCGTGCTCCGCCCGGAGGTCGGAGATATCCCGCAGTCCCACCGCGATCTCCCACTCGTGCCGCAGGAGCGCTCCCTCCGGCACGACACCATCCGGTTCGATTGCTGCCCCGGCATTCAGAGCCACGACGATCGCTCTCTGCGCTCTGAGCAGCAACTCGCGGGATAGCCGATCCAGAGTTGAAGGCACGACAATCTTCTCGCGGTCTTGCAGCTGGTAGGCAGGTTCCGCGAGTTCCATGGGATCCTTCAGCACGGCGCGGCGAATGAGTTTATCCCGCTCTCGAGCCGCGACATCCGGATTGGCTACCGGCATAACGTTCCACGACGGATCCGCGACCATGCTCATAATTCTGGGCGTCGTAAATCCTGGATACCATCGTCAGCTGACGAATCGTTATGTCATGGACTCGCAGTGCTTGGCGGCCCCGACGCTCGCAGGCCGCAGGACCGCGAGGCAATCGCCGAAGGCGAGCTGGTCTTCGGCGTTCGCCAGTGGATCCCGAGCCCCGGCCACCCTGAAAGGAACATCCACGCCGCCGGCTACTCGCAAGCAAGCAGAGCCGTTGAGGCCAAGGGCCGCTAGCCGATCGCCTCGCCGGCGGCTGGCGCCGCGATGGCCGGTGCTGACTCGGGGACCCGGTCCAGCGATCCGGCGCCCGCCGCGATCAGCACCGCGATGACTGTGGCGAGCCCGAACGCCAGACGCAACGAGCTGAGTTCCGCGACCCCGCCCATGATGCTGGGCGCGCCGAGGCCGGCTCCGTAGCTGATCGTGGCCACGCTGGCGACGCCCACGGCCGGGCTCGGCCCCATGTGCCCGGCGGCGGCGAAGACCAGCGGCACCACGACCGAGACGCCCGCCCCGATGAGCACGAAGCCGGCCAGGGCCGCCCAGGCATCAGGCGCGACGGCCACCACGACGCAGCCCGCCGTGGCTAGCACGCCGCAGGCTCGGACGCTGCCCACCGCGCCGAGACGCCGCACTATCGAGTCGCCCGCCAGCCTGCCGGCTGCCATCGCGAGCGCGAACAGGCTGGTGGCAAGGGCGGCCAGGGCCTGACTGGAGTGCATGGTCCAGTGCATGAAGAGCGCGGACCAGTCGTTCGCCGCGTACTCGACGAAGATGGCGGCGAACGCGACCAGGCCGATCAGCAGCAGAATCCCCCTGGGCCAGACGAACCGCGGAACGTGCACCTCGGCGGCCGCGCCGGCGGCCGGCTCGCCCGGCAGCCACGCGCCCGGCACCAGGCCGGTGACCACGATCAGCGCGCCCATCGCCGGGAACTGAATCCGGGGGTCGAGGTTCTCGTGCGCTGCCAGCGAGCCCGCCAGGGCGCCCACGAGCACGCCGACGCTCCACGTCCCGTGCAGGCCCGACATGATCGACACGCCCAGGTCGCGTTCCGCCTCGACGCCGGCGGCGTTCATCGCGTTGTCCTGAGTTCCGATGATCGCGCCCATAAGGACAAAGAAGACCGTGAGCACGGCGGCGTCTGGCGCGTAGGCCGGCAGCGCCAGCGCTGCTCCGGCGGCCGCGGTCAGCACCCTGGTCGACGCCCTGGCGCCGAAGCGATGCACGAACCGGGCTGCCAGCGGCATGATCATCAGCGCGCCCGCGGTGGAGGCGAGCCCGACACCGCCGATCATCGCGCTGCTCATGTGCAGCCGCGCGGCAATCCACGGCCAGCGCGAGGAGAACGTGCCGGTCAGGACCCCCATGGCCATGAACACGACGGCCGCCGCGCGGCCTTGCGCGGAGCGGAGCATCACAGGCCGTCGGCGTCGGCGTTGGCCCGGACGTTCTTCAGCATCGGGGCCTGGTCCGCCGGCAGCAGCGCGACCGCCATTACGGCCAGGTGCCAGGAGTGCTCCGCGAGGTTCTCGCGCCGGACCGGGTCGGTGCGGATGGTCTGCCGCAGCACCCCCTTGAGCCGGCCGGCCTCGGCCGCGAACTGCAACTGCCTATCCAGCCGGTTCATGGTCCCATTGGATCAGACCGGCCGCATCGTCCCCCATGGAGAACGCTAGGTCCCGGTAATTGCCTGGCAGCCCTTCGACTGGCGCTGGGCCAGGTTGTACGGGTTGATCGGCGCGCCCGACGGCTTGACCTTGCCCGGCCCGAGCTGCGGGAATGCGGGGTGCACGAACCCGTCGGTGGTGCCGCACAGGGCGCCGGCGTAGCTGGCGCCGAAGTTGTAAATCCAGGGCTGCAGGCTCCCGCCCGGGTCGTACCACTGCGCGAACTGCACGGTTGCGTTCTCATGGGCGACGATGCGAAGGCGGCTGTCGGGCTCGCCCTGCTGCTGGACGGCATAAACGAACAGGTAGTTGGCAAAGATCTGCAGGGCCGGATGATGGTTCACGGTGACGACCTTTGCGGTCATCGGGGCGCCGTTGACCTTGATGATGCTGCCGACCAGTTGCGTGCCGGGCGCAAATGAGGTCACCCACGTCCGCGTAAGCCACGGCAGGCCCGTCTTCGGCTTGACCGGCTTGGTCAGGTGCTCATAGAACCATGACCGCTGCTGGCTGATCAGGAGGCTGCCGAACGCCGTCGGCTTAGAGCCGTTGAGCGTCTGCACGTTCAGGTCGGCCGCGACCAGCAGGTCCTTCACGGTCGCGAATGCGCCCTCTACCTGTGCGCTGGTGTACGGCCCGACCGGGTGCGGGGGCGGGACGACGATCCCGACAGCGCCGTTCGCGTAGGAAACCGCCGGCGAGCCCGCGAACGGATCGGTGGCCGTAAACGCCGGGGTCTGGAGCGCATTGGACGGCACGCTCGCACCGAGCGTTGTCGCGCCGGGCGTGCGGCTCGCAGCCGGTGTCGCCCCCGGCGTCCTCGAAGGGCTTCGGTGTAGCAGCTTGCGCAGGCCGGCCGAGACGCCGAACAGCACCACGAGCACGAGCACGAGCGTCAGAACGGACCGGCCCGCGCCACGACGCCTGGCGGGCGTGGCGTAGCCGCGGTCGGGGGTTGGCCAGGCCCCGGCGCGCTGCGCTGCCGATCCGGCCGCTCGCCCGGCCGCCCCGGGCCGTCCCGCTCGCCTGCCCGCCCTCGATGCTGATCCGGTCGTCGGCCCGCTTGCGTTGGGTCGCGGCGTGGAGTCCTTCTGGCCGCCGAGCTCTTGCAGGGGCTTGCGCAGTTCGGCCGCGAGCCGCCTGTTGCGGCGCCTGCGCAGCGGGCCACCTCGTTTCGGCGGCGTGGTGCCTCCGACCTGCTGCACTGCGGTATGGACGCGGTCAGCCGCGGCAGGCTCCTTGAACGTTGCCTCGGCCGCGAGTTCAGCCGCGATCTCGGCCAGCCGGTCGTTGATGTCGTCTGGGTCCGGTGACGAACTGCCCGGCGTTGGCCCAGTACCTGCCATAGCGTAAGTATCGGCGAGTTTGGATTAGTTTTGGATAACGATATGGCCCGATAATCGGCGAGATCTGCGTTCGGCGCTGACCGGCGAGGCCGAAAATCAGACCCCGGGTATTACCGTGCGCGACAGGCATGTCATCCTGTGTAGTGGGGGACCCATTCAGATGAATCCGGGGGGACCGGTCATCGGGCTCGTCCTGGCGGGGACACAGCTCCGCCAGGACGAGCCTTTTGTTTCTTGCCCGCCGACCGTGCCTCATCCATGCCCTGGTTCGCCAGCGCATCCGCGCGCTCGTTGCCGGGGTTCCCGGCATGACCCTTCACCCAGAGCCAGTGCACCTCGTGCCTTGACGCGGCCGCGTCGAGGCGCTGCCAGAGGTCAGCGTTCTTGACCGGCTGCTTCGCCGCGGTCTTCCAGCCGTTGCGTTTCCACGACTGCAGCCAGGCGGTGATGCCATTGCGGACATAGACGCTGTCGGTATGCAGCCGGACCGCTGACGGGCGATTGAGGCTCTCCAGGGCCTCAATGGCCGCCATCAGTTCCATCCGGTTATTCGTGGTGGGCTCGGCCGAGCCGCCGTGCAGTTCCTTCTCGTGGCCAGCGTAGGTCAGCACCGCACCCCAGCCGCCGGGGCCAGGGTTGCCACTGCATGCGCCATCGGTGTAGATCTCTACAACCTTGCCTGAGTCCCGGCTCGCCATAATGCGCAACCGTATCGGCGATCAATGGCCGTCGTGGCCGGGACTCTGGGGTACATCGAGAGCGGGGTTCCGGTCGAAGAACCCCCACGGCTTGAGCCAGAACGACGTCCGGTCCGTCGGCATCACCGGCCAGTCCTCTGGCCTGGTGATGTGGTGCAGCCCGAACACGTGCCACAACACGACGTCGGCGTCCTCGATCGGGCGGTCCCGCGCGGTCCAGGCCGGGAGGCCGTGGTCGATCAGGCTCATGTTCGGGAATTCTCCGCATGGCCAGCGCTCCTCCGGCGCATACGGGGTCACCCAGAGCGTGTGCCCGATGACCTCGGCTCGCTGGAAGGCGGGCGATGACTGGTCGATCATCGGCGGGAAACTACCGCTGGGGACCAGTTTGTAGGCGGGCCTGGTGCCCAGGCCGTTGACGGAGTCCGCGGCGACTTTCCAGCCGCGCTGAGCTGCCCAGTCGTAGGTCTGGCGGCCCTCGGACTCGGTCCGCAGCGGCGTCTCCCGGATCACGAGTGCCAGCCCGTGCGGGTTGGCGTCGCTAACCGGCAGCGCCTGCGACTCGCATGCGTAGACAGTGTTGGGCCGGCCGTCGATGTCCATGTCCAGCCGGGCCACGATGAAGTGCTGATGGTAGGGGGCGTAGGTTCGCTCGTCGACGAGTGCACCGGTGTCAGGCTGCGCGCCGGGCGGGAGGGACGAGGTCAC
>JASHUG010000464.1 GCA_030040155.1 Streptosporangiaceae bacterium
GCGATCTGGGTCCAGCCCAAGTCGGCGACAACCCGCGATCCGGCCGTGCAGCGCGTCGAGCTCTCCGTGGGCGACGCGACCTGCGAGCTGACTCCAGGGCAGGTGCGAGACATTTTCGCCCGCCTGGTCGCTGGCGAGGACGGCTAGCCGGGCTCAGCCGTCTGACGGCAGGCCGGGCACCGTTGCCAGCACGCCCGCGACCATACAGCGGGCCAGGGCACCGGCGGCATCCGGCGTGACGGCCTCCGGCGGCGCGGCGACCAAGGACAGCAGCGCGCCGCTGAACAGCGTGATCAGCGTCTGCACTTGAGCCGGGGAGGTGTCCAGCCCAAGCGCGCGGTGCTGGCCGACGGTGACGTCGAGGGTGGCCGCGGCCATCCCCGACAGCGCCTCCGCGAGCGCGGGGCGGCGGGTCGCCTCCAGGGTCAGTTCGAAGATGGCCAGGTAGCGAGTGCGGTGGCCAGCGGCGGAGTCGTACAGCGCTCCGCCGATCAGTTCTGCGAGGCCGTCGGGACCCACCGGCCCGCGCACCTGGCCGTCGGCGGCTTCCATCGCCGCGATGTGCAGGCCGAACACGCGGCGGGCGGCCGCTGTCAGCAGGTCGTCCCTGGTCGGAAAGTAGTTGGCGGCAGTGCCGCCGGGTAGCTCGGCCCGCTCGTCCACGGCGCGATGGCTCAAGGCGTGGATTCCTGAAGTGCCGAGAATCGCGATCGCGGCGTCCGCGAGCGCTTCCCGGCGGCGCTGGTTACGAGGCGGGGCCATACCCCGACACGATACGATATCACTGTTATGATAGTAGTATTATCGTTGTAATATCGAGCCGGAGGAAGAGGCGGTCATGACTGGCGGACAGACGGCGATAGTGGCCGGCGGCGGGATCGCCGGCCTTGCCTCGGCGGTCGCGTTGGCGCAGGCGGGGTGGCGGGTCACCGTGCTAGAGCGGGCGCCCGCGTTCGCTGAGGTCGGCGCGGGACTGGGATTCACCGCCAACGGGATGGCCGCCTTGAGGGCCCTGGGGATAGAAGAGGCGGTCCGCGCGGCTGGGCACCTGGCTCCGCATGCTGGCTACCAGGACCGCGGTGGCCGCTGGCTGGTGAGGCTTCCGGAGACCGGGCCCGTCCCGCGGACGGTCATGACGATCTGCGGCATCCACCGCCAGCAGCTGCACGCCGCGCTGCGGCAGGCCGCCGAAGACATCGGCGCGGAGCTGGTCACCGGGGCCGAGGTCACCGCCGTCCGATCCGGCAGTGTTCGGTCCGGCGTCCCTTCGGACAACGTCAGGTCGGCCGACCCCGCCGGGGACCCCGCGGCCGTCACGTGGCGAACCAGCACCGGCGAGCACACCGGCGAAGCCGACTTGGTGGTCGCCGCCGATGGCGTCCGGAGCACAGTCCGAACCCAGTTGTTTCCTGATGCTCGCGTGCGGTACGCGGGCAGCACGAGCTGGCGCGCGGTCGTCCGCGACTGCGCATTTGAGGGTCGCCTGATCGAAGTGTGGGGCCCGGGTACCGAGTTCGGCGCGCTGCGGATCAGCGCTGACGAGGTCTACTGGTACGGGGAATTCGTCCACGCCGAAGCGGCGCACTTCGCCGACGAGCTGGCCACAGCCGAGGCCCATTTCGCCGGGTGGGCGCCGTGGGTCAGGGCAATGGTGGCAGGCACCGCCGCAAGCCAGCTCATGCGTCACGATGTGTACCACCTGCCGGGCGGGTGCCCCCGCTACGTGCGCGGACGGGTTGTCATCACCGGCGACGCGGCGCACGCCATGCTGCCCACCATCGGGCAAGGAGCGGCCACCGCGCTCGAGGATGGCGTGTGCGTGGGCCGCATGATCGCGGCACCGGTCAGCGACGGCGGGGACATGGCAGGCGCTCTAGCCGCATTCGATCGAGCCCGCCGGCGGCGCTGCGGCCAACTCGCCCGCCAGGCGAACCTGGTGGCCCGGCTCGGCTTCGAACTGGGTGACGGCTGGCGGCAGCCGGTCCGCAACACGCTCCTGCGGCTCATCCCCACCGGTCCTGCTCTCCGGGCAGGCGCCCGGATCGCGAGCTGGACGCCGCCCGAACAGCCAGCGCGCTCCGCCCAGGAGTGAGGCCGATGTTGTCACAACCCTGGTGCCCTACCTCGTCCTCAGGACAGACGCCCAGGTCCTCGTCCCACTACGGCGCCGTCACGAAGTCGATGAGTTCCTCGACCCGGCCAAGAAAGGCAGGCTCCAGGTCGGTAAACGACCTGACCGAGCCGAGGATGCGCCGCCAGCCGGCCGCGGTGTCGGGCGGCCAGCCGATGCTCCGCAGCACGCCAGCTTTCCACTCGATTCCGCGCGGCACCTGCGGCCAGGCCGGGATGCCGACCGCGCTCGGCTTGACGGCCGCCCAGACGTCGACATACGGGTGGCCGACGATGAGTACGTGCGGCGATCTCACCTGGGCGGCGATCCGGCTTTCCTTCGACCCGGCAACCAGGTGATCGACGAGCACGCCGAGTCGCCGGCCGTGATCGGCTTCGAAGTCGGCCACGATCGCCGGGAGGTCATCGATTCCGCCGAGGTGCTCGACGACGACGCCGACGTCCCGCAGGTCATCGCCCCAGACCTTCTCGACTAGTTCCGCGTCCTGCAGACCCTCGACGAATATCCGGCTCGCCCGTGCGACCTTGGCGCGGCTCGGTGGCGGTGCGACCGATCCCGACGCCGTTCGCGCGAGTCCGCGCGGCGTCGGTCCGCCCTGTGGCGGGACGGGCCTGAAGAGCACCACGCGTCGGCCCTCGAGCAGGAAGGTGCCGCTCAGCGGGAACATGCGGCGATTGCTGAAGCGGTCCTCCAGCATGACCGCGTCCTTGTCGCAGTTGATGACGGCGCCGCAGAACTCGCCCGCGCCGTCCTCGACGATCAGGCCAGGTTCGGCCGCAACCCGTGGAGGCGGGACTGGCTTGCGCGAAGGGGCCGCGAGTACATCCTGGTCGTACCGCCTGCTTCGCACGCCCTGCCTTTCTGAGACCCTGGGCGCGAGCGAGGGTGGCTGCGCCCTTGCGTCCCGCCAGTATCGGCCAGCCCGCGCATCCCGTCAGGTCGGCGCGCCGGCCTGAGCGGCAGTTGAGAACCCACGAGGCGGGCGGCGCCGGCTCGATCACCGGCCCGATAGCCGCGGGATCGAGCAGCGATTCGCTGCCGGCCTGACCGTTAATCGGAACGCGTCGCGAGGAAGACCGGGATCGTCCGCTCAGTCTTCTCCTGGTACTCCGCATAGGGCGGGAACGCGGCCACGGCCCGCCGCCACCACTCCGCTCGCTCACCGCCGTGCAGTTCGCGGACGCGGACTGCGAACCGGTCCGGCCCGTCCTGTAGCTCGACGTGATCCGGGTCGGCAGCCAGGTTGTAGTACCAGACCGGGTTCTTGGGCGCGCCGCCCTGGGACGCGACGAGCAGATACTGGCCGTCGTGCTCCACCCGCATCAGCGGCGTCTTGCGGATCTTGCCAGACTTGTTGCCGCGATTGGTCACGATCACCACGGGCAGCCCGGTGTCACGCAGGGTCGTGCCTTGGTGGCCGCCCGACGACTCGTACAGCTCGACCTGGTCGCGCACCCACTGCGCCGGGCTCGGCGCGTACTCTCCGTCAAGACTCATGCTCAGACCTTATGCCGCCCCTCGAAGGCCGCCGCGAGCGCGTCCCCCAGCGACGGGACGGCACCGTACCGGCGCCGGATGATGTCGGCGACCAGGCCAGTCCAGCCGGTCTGGTGCGAAGCCCCGAGGCCCGCGCCGTTGTCGCCATTGAAGTACTCGTTGAAGAACAGGTTGTCCCGCCAGGCCGGGTCATCGCTCAGCAAGGCCACGCTGCCAAAGCACGGCCGCCGCCCGTCCGGGCCCGGCACGAAGATCGAGATGAGCCGGTCCTGCAGGTCATCGGCGATCTCGCCGAGCGGCAGTTGCCGGCCAGAGCCGGTCGGGTAATCGATCGTGAGGGCATCACCGAAGAAGCTCTGATAACGCTGCAGCACGCTGATGACCAGGTAGTTCACTGGGAACCAGATCGGACCGCGCCAGTTGGAGTTGCCGCCGAACAGCGGCGTGGTCGACTCGGCCGGCTCGTAGTCGATGCTGGCCTGGTACCCCTCGATGTCAATTGTGTACGGGTGCTCGCGATGCCAGGCCGACAGCGCGCGCAACCCGTGGGGGGACAAGAACTCCGCCTCGTTCAGCAGCACGTTGAGCAGCCGGCGCAGCCGCTCGGGTCCGGCCAGCGTGATCAGCGCCCGGTCGCCACCGGAATCGACGATGTCGTGTTCGGCCAGCAGGTCTGCGAACCGCTTGCCGACGGCCTCGGCGAGTTGCACCGTTTCGGCGTCGACCACGCTCATGGCCAGCGCGGGCACGATCCCGACGATCGACCTGACCTTGAGTGAGATCTTGTCGCCGGCGGGCGTGATCAGCCTGTCGTAATAGAGCCCGTCGGTCTCGTCCCACAGCCCCCGATCGTCGATTGCCTGCTTGATCGCGGCGAAGTGCTCGAGGAATTTCAGCACCAGGTCAGTGCCGGGCCGCTGGCCCGACCGGTGCAGGATCTCGGCCATCGACATCATGGCCATCGCGTAGAACGCCATCCAGCCGGTCGCGTCCGCCTGCTCGAGGATCCCGCCGACCGGAAGGTGCGAGCGGTCGATCGGACCGATGTTGTCGAGGCCGAGGAAGCCGCCCTCGAACAGGTCGTTGCCCTCGGCGTCCTCGCGGTTCACCCACCAGGTGAAGTTCACCAGGAGCTTGTCGAAGACCCGGCTCAGGAACTCGATGTCGCGACCGCCGTCCACGGCGAACACCTCGAGCGCGGCCCAGGCCTGCACCGGCGGATTCACGTCGCCGAAATCCCACTCGTAGGCCGGCAGCGCCCC
>JASHUG010000056.1 GCA_030040155.1 Streptosporangiaceae bacterium
ATCAGGGTCTGCGGCGTGATCGCCTCGACGTCCTGAGTGGTCATCCGCTCCCTGACCACCCGCTCCATCCGGGCCAGGCCCAGCCGGACCTGGTTCTGGATGAGCTCGCCCACGGTGCGCAGGCGCCGGTTGCCGAAGTGGTCGATGTCGTCGGTCTCGACCGGGATCATCTCGGATCCGGACTTCATCTCCTCCTCGCCGCCGTGCAGGCGGACGAGGTACTCGATGGTGGAGACGATGTCCTCTTCGGTCAGGGTGCCCTGACTGATCGGCAGGGACAGGCCAAGCTTCCTGTTGACCTTGTAGCGCCCGACCTTGGCCAGGTCATAGCGCTTGGGGTTGAAGTACAGGTTCTCCAGGAGAGCCTGAGCCGACTCCTTCGTCGGCGGCTCGCCCGGGCGCAGCTTGCGGTAGATGTCAAGGAGCGCGTCGTCCTGCCCGGTGGTGTGGTCCTTCTCGAGCGTGGCCCGCATGGACTCGAACTGCCCGAACCGCTCCAGGATCTTGGCCTCGTCCCAGCCGAGGGCCTTGAGCAGCACGGTGACGCTCTGCTTGCGCTTGCGGTCGATGCGGACGCCGACGCTGTCGCGCTTGTCGATCTCGAACTCGAGCCAGGCGCCCCTGGACGGGATCACCTTGCAGCTGTAGATGTCCTTGTCCGAGGTCTTGTCGACCTGCCGGTCGAAGTAGACACCTGGCGAGCGGACGAGCTGCGAGACCACGACACGCTCGGTGCCGTTAATTATGAAAGTGCCCTTGACAGACATGAGCGGAAAGTCGCCCATGAAGACTGTCTGGCTCTTGATCTCCCCGGTGGAGTTGTTGATGAACTCCGCGGTGACGAACATCGGCGCGGAGTACGTCATGTCCTTGTCCTTGCACTCCTCGGCGGAGTACTTGGGCGGCTCGAACCGATGGTCACGGAACGAGAGCGACATGGTTCCCGTGAAGTCCTCGATCGGGGAGATCTCCTCAAAGATCTCCTCGAGGCCGGACTGCTCCGGGAGGTTCTTGTGACCCGCCTGCTTCTCCGCCTCGAGCCTGGCACGCCAGCGCTCATTGCCGAGCAGCCAGTCAACGACTCAGTCTGCAGAGCGAGGAGGCTGGGAACCTCTAGTGGCTCGTGGATACGAGCGAAGGAAACACGACGGGGACCATTAGCGGTAGCTGAGGCGCTGCGCGAGGCTGCCAACAGGGGTCCTTCCGAGCTTGTGGCGGACGGTGCACCGCGCGCACACGAAACGCCCTGCGGCTACAACGCCGCTAGGGGATGTTATGAAAGCCGAGGACGAGTTGGTGCAGCGCAAATTGGCAGTGTAGTCGAAGGACACACCGCTGGTCAAGTGTACGTCACTATGAGGTTCACGGTTGCATTGGAGCATCGCTCCTGGAAAGCGAAACGTCAAGTCCTGAACCGCTTGTGTCGCTCCTTCGAGCCACGTGACGAAGCTCACACGAACTTTTGTGTTTAGCGCCTGACCAGGCGGGGTAGGCCGTCTAGTTCTGCCAAGTACTAACAACGGCAGCCGCCGCGAGTTTGTTCCCGCAGGCTTCTGACCTGCCGCCAGACGCCCGGCCCGCGCCAACGTGAAGCGCCCGGCGAGGGCCGCGCAGCGGCGAGGGCGGGCCGCGCAGCGGCGAGGCAGCGGTAAGTGTGAAGGGCCCGCCGCGGCCGCCACGCTTGGCGGCTGCGGCGGGCCCTGAAGCGTCTCTTACCTGACGGTGACCGTAGCGCCAGCGCCCTCCAGGGCAGTCTTGGCCTTGTCGGCCGCCTCCTTGTTGACTCGCTCAAGTAGTGGCTTGGGCGCGCCGTCGACCAGGTCCTTGGCCTCCTTGAGGCCCAGGCTCGTGAGCGTGCGGACCTCCTTGATGACCTGGATCTTCTTGTCCCCGGCGGCCTCAAGGATGACGTCGAACTCGTCCTTCTCCTCCGCCTCCTCGGCTGGGGCAGCGCCGCCGGCGCCACCAGGAGCGGCCGGGGCTACGGCCACGGGCGCGGCGGCCTTGACGTCGAAGGTCTCTTCAAACTGCTTCACGAACTCAGAGAGCTCGATCAGCGTCATCTCCTTGAACGCCTCGAGCAGGTCGTCCGTGCTGATCTTTGCCATTGCGATGCTTCCTTTTCCCGATTCATTCCGTATGTCGCCGATGGCCGTGCAGCCACCTGCGGGTTCTGATCAAGTCACCCGTGGTGACTGATTAGCTCTCCGAGCTTTCTGCGGCTGCGCGCGGCTGTGCGTCAGCCGCCGCCGCAGACTCCGCCCCAGACTCCGCCGCCTCAGCAGACTCCGCCGCATCCGGCGACGAGCCATCAGGGCCGGGGCCCGCGGCGGCGGGAGCACCGGCTCCTCCGTCGCCGCCCTCAGCCCGCTTCTGCTCCAGCGCGCCGAGCAGGCGCGCCATCTGCTGCGGAAGCGCCGCGAACGTGCCAGCCGCGCCCGCCAGCGAGGCCTTCATCGCGCCCGCCAGCTTGGCCAGCAGCACTTCACGCGACTCCAGGTCCGCGAGCCTGACGATCTCCGGCGGCGTGAGCGGCTTACCCTCGAGCACGCCACCCTTGATCACCAGCAGCGGGTAGGTCCTGGAGAAGTCGCGCAGCCCCTTCGCCGCCTCGACCACGTCACCGTGCACGAACGCGATGGCTGACGGACCGGTCAGCAGATCGGTCAGCTCGGACGTGACGCCAGCCTCCGCCGCTGCGATCTTGGTCAGCGTGTTCTTCACGACCGAGAATGACGCGTTGTCGCCCAGCGACCTGCGCAGCTCACCGATCTGCGCGACGGTAAGGCCGCGATACTCGGTCAGCACGGCGCCCGATGAGTTCTGGAATCGCTCGGCCAGCTCAGCAACCGCGGTCACCTTGTCTGCCCTCGCCATGGGCCTCCCCTCTCGTTCCGGGGTACCGCCCGGCGGGCCCGGTAATCTCGCACGTCGGGAAGGGCCTGCGACACGCGAAACGCCCCGTACGCAGGCGTACGAGGCGCGTCCGGCGGCGCGATCCCGCGCTGCCAGTCCCAAGTCACCTGCGTGGGCCGCCCGCAGTTGCGAGCCTTCGGCCGCCGCGTACTCACGCGGCGACAGCCGACGGTCTTTGGCTACGACAAGCGTACGCGGCAACCAGGCACGCGGCCAAATCCATAATCCGTCGCGGCGATCGAGCAGGGCCCGGCTCGGGCCGGCTTCGCGGAGCGGCGTCAGCCCGCCGGCTGCTCGTCGAAGGCAGCGGTCAGGCCCCTGGTCATGCTGGGATCGACCTGAATGCCCGGTCCCATCGTCGTGGTGATGGCGACCTTCTTGACGTACCGGCCCTTGGCCGCGGACGGCTTGAGCCTGATCACCTCGTCGATCGCCGCCGCGTAGTTCTCGATCAGCGCGCGATCGGTGAACGAGGTCTTGCCGATGATCAGGTGCAGGTTGCTGTGCTTGTCCACCCGGAATTCGATCTTGCCGCCCTTGATGTCGGTGACGGCCTTGCCGACGTCCATGGTGACTGTGCCGGTCTTCGGATTCGGCATCAGGCTGCGGGGGCCGAGCACGCGGCCGAGCCGGCCGACCTTGCCCATCAGGTCGGGCGTCGCGACGACGGCATCGAAGTCGAGGAACCCGCCCTGGACCCGCTCGATCAGGTCGTCGGAGCCCACGTAGTCCGCGCCCGCCGCACGAGCCTCCTCGGCCCGGTCGCCGGTCGCGAAGACAAGCACGCGAGCCGTCTTGCCGGTTCCGTTCGGCAGGTTCACCGTGCCTCTGACCATCTGGTCGGCCTTGCGGGGGTCAACTCCCAGGCGGAAGGCGACCTCGACCGTCGCGTCGAACTTGGTCGTCGAGGTCTCCTTGGCCAGCGACACTGCCTCGGCCGGGGTGTACAGCCTGCCCGCTGCGACCTTCTCGTCGGCCTTGCGGTAAGCCTTGCTGCGCTGCATGGTGAT
>JASHUG010000057.1 GCA_030040155.1 Streptosporangiaceae bacterium
AAGGCGCGCTGCGCGTGGTGTTCCCCCGCCCGGGCTTCACCCCTTGCACCTGGCTGACCACCCTGAGCCGGGACGACCTGATCGAGCGGGCGGGCACGCTGTCCCCCGAAAAGCTCAGCGAGATCGACGATGCCCTCCGTGCCGGCGAACACAGGTCGGAATGGACCCCGGCCGCGGCGGCCAAGCTCAGCGAGATCGACGATGCTCTCCGTGCCGGCGAACACAGGTCGGAATGGACCCCGGCCGCGGCGGCCAAGCTCAGCGAGATCAAGGATTCCCTCCGTACGGGCGGACTCCAGTAGACGGAAAGGAACAGACGACCCACAGATCAGGTCGATCGCGTCCGGACAACGGCGGTCCACGTCGCCTCAGAAACAAGATCACGATCTACGGCTGGAGTACCAGTGAGGCTCCGCCTCTGACCGCCTAGCTGCATGGTTGCTGCTGGCCAGTCCGTGCTTCTTGGTTCATCCTCGCGGGCATAGCGATGGTCGCGGAGGGTGCTTTGAGTGCACGCGTGGTGACGGTGAATGAGCTTCTCGATGGGCATGTTGCGCTGGATATCGAGTGCCTGGACCGGGTCTACCTGAACGCTACGTCCCGATCTTGCAGTCCAGCGGTCAGGTAGTCGCGTTCATGACCCAGCACCTGGACCTCCCGATCCCTCGCGGGCGATCTTCGACAAGATCGGGCAGAAGTTCCGCCGCGCGGTCGCCTCGTTCGCCGAGGCCAACCACATCCCCTGGGTGCAGTTCGGCAAGGATGACCGCAAGGCCGATGTGATGGCGCCGTACCTGCGGCGGGCGGCCGCCACCGGCCGCTCGCAGGTCGCGGCCATCGGCATGGCGCAGGAGTTCCAGCCGGGTCTGGACCGCCTATCAGCGCCAGACCAAGGCTGCGGCGCCGCAATTTACCTTCGCCAAGGCTGACCGGCGGGTCACCTGCTACTACTTCTACCTGTGGGGACGCTGGCTTCGGTCCCGCCTTCATCAAGGTCTGCTCCTGCTTCCCCTACCCGGCGAAAGTCTGGGTCAACGGCCACGAGTGGGCCAAGCGGCAGGCCGCCCGCGCGGGTCTCGGCTTCACCGAGCTGTCCAACGGGTTCGCCGCCTGCGACGATCCGGCCGCCCTCCAGGCCATCTGCGACCGCCTGCGGCCCGCCACCATCGAGGTGTTCGCCCAGCGGTGGCTGCATCGCCTGCCCATGCCGCTGACCGGGTACGACCAGGCCTGCGGGTACTGGTGGGAACTGTCGATGCGCCAGGTCGAGGTCTCGCGCACCATCGTGTTCGACGCACCACGCCGCGCCCGCGGGTTCTTCGAGGCGCTGGTTGCCGACAACCTCGACGTCGGCCGCCCGGCCAGCGTGGAGATCATCTTCGGCCGCCGGGTGCAGCGCAACACCGCGGAGTGTTCCGTACCGCGATCGACCGGCCGGTCATCGGCCCCGACACCGGCGGTGTCGTCCTCAACGTCTTCTATAAGCACTCGCGCGTCAAGCAGTACCTCAAAGACGGCCGCGCCATGCGGATCGAGACCGTCGTCAACGCCCCCCGCGACCTGGGCTGCAACGCCCGGCTGCCCAACCTCGCCGAACTGCAGGCCCGCGCCCGCGCCGCCAACCGGCGCATACTGGAAGCCGAGCGGGCCGGCCAGGGCACCGTCCTTGCGAGCCCAGCCTTTGAGCGGATCGCGCACCCCTCCGTCACCGCGGACGGGCGGAGGACCCCGGCCCTGCGGTCCGGCGATCCTCGGGTCATGGCCCTGGCCGGCGCGCTCTGCGCCACCTTGCTGTCAGCCACCGGCATCACCAACAAGAGCCTGCGCGCCTTGATGACCGGACTGCTGCACGCCCCCTACACACCCGGCCAGATGACTTACGACCTGCGCCGGCTCCGCCTGACCGGCCTCATCCGCCGCCTCGACCACGCCAACCGCTACGTCCTGACCCCCGACGGCATCAACGTCGCCATCTTCTACACCAAACTCCACAACCGGCTGCTCCGCCCGCTGCTCGCCGCCGACCAGCCCCAAGCACCCACCGATCTCCGGGACGCGCTGCACGTCATCAACCAGCACGCCGACGACTACATCACCCGCGCCCGCCTTGGCGACGCACCCGGCAAAACTTGCCCAACCTCCAGAAGCTAGCGACCAAGGATCGCTAGCGACCAAGGATCGCTAGTCGCAGTTGGGCACGCGGTCGCGGGCAGCAGCTTCCACTTGCTGCTCGAAAAGCCCGTCCAGATCGTGCAGTTGTGGCCGCTTAGGTTCGGCACGATGGCGCGCGAAAGCGTCCCGGCGCTAGTGGTGCCGCCTTCCGCGGGGAGAGGGGAGAGAGTTCCCGCGAAAGGCCGGCAACCGGCGGTTAGACGGAGCCGCGATAAGGCGTGGTTCCGCCGACCTTTGGCCAGCCCGCCGGAGCCGGCGAAACCGGGGATGGTCCCCGGCGCGTCCTAATGGACAACGGAAAACGAGCCCGGGAGTCCATCGATGGGGTGCCAGAAAGTGCGCCTGGCCGCAGCGCTGGCAGCCGCTGCCATCACGATGATCGCGATCGCTGCCTGCGCTACCAATCCGGTGGCCTACCTCGCGAGATCGACCAGCAACGCCAGCACGCAGCCGCCCGCGGCGTTCGACCGCCGGGCTCGCCTGGTCACCGAGCGCTGGGACAAGTCCGCCCTCGCGCGCGTCTGGCATACCGGGCTCGTGCTCACTGGCGGCGCGACGCTCATCCAGATCCCGCACAGCGCCGGGTTCGACAGCCAGCGGCAGAAGGACATGTTCTGGTCGGGTCACTTCACCCGGGCGATTCCCCTTCCCGGCGGCTCTCCCGACGCTGTAGTCCGGTGGGCCGGCGGTGCCACGCTACGGGTGCCGGTGGAGAATGCGCGGGCTGGCTTCCGCTTGCTCTCAACCCAGACCCCGTGCGGCGGCCCGTACCGGTGCACCAGCCTCGGCGATCTCACTGTCACCGGCATGCAGCCGACCACCGTGGCGCTGCCGACAAGCCGCGGACTGGCGCACGTCCCGGCCTGGCAATTCCGGCTGGCCCAGCTGCCCTGGACGTTCACTCAGGTAGCCGTAGTGCCAGCCGAGGTTAGGTACGCCCCTGACGAGACATCGGGCTTCCTCCCGCAACTCGCCGGCATATCGAGCGACGGGCGCACGGTGACCTTCGCGGTGCCGAGCGGCGGGTGCAGCGGCTACCCGCCGCCCCGGCTGCGGGCGCTGGTCTACGAGACCGCGACGACCGTCGTGATCGGCACGGTCATGGTGCCCCTGGCGGGACCGCGAGCGGGCCAGGTTTGCGCGGGCATCGGGCTGATGATCACAGTCCGGGCCCGGTTGCGGCGCGCGCTCGGCTCCCGCGTCGTCCTCGACGCTCAGTCCGGCTTGCCGATGCTGGACCCGTTCCCGGCGTGATGTTCCGGGCGGTGTGCGCAGATGGCGACCACGCCCCCGGCCGATCCTCCGCGCCCACGAGTCTCAAGATCGAGACGGCACGCTGAGCCAGGCGCTCCTAGCATCGGAGGCGTGTCGCATATCGGAGTCAATCTCGGATTCGGCAAGCTACACGAGGACCTGACCGACGAGCAGATGTACGCCGGCGAGCTGAGAATCGCGGAGCTAGCCGACCAGCTGGGTTTCGACAGCCTCTGGGCGGTCGAGCACCACTTCGACGACTACGCCATGTGTCCCGACAACGTCGTGCTGCTGGCGAACGTTGCCAGCCGCACCGAACGCGTGCAGCTCGGCACCGGCGCCGTGATCCTGCCATGGAACGATCCGCTCCGCGTCGCCGAGAAGATGATCATGCTCGACATCCTCTCGGGCGGCCGGGTGCTGTTCGGCATGGGCCGGGGCCTGTCCCGGATGGAGTACGCACCGTTCGGGATCCCGATGTCGGAGTCCCGCGCCCGGTTCGATGAGGCGGCCGCGATGATCGCCGCGGCGCTGGAAAGCGGCTGGATCGAGGGCGACGGACCCTACTACCCGCGGCTGCGGACCCAGCTGCGCCCGAGCCCGCCGAGGTCGTTTGCTGGCCGACTGTATTGCGTCGCCGGGTCACCGGACTCGGTCACGTCCTGCGCTCGCCTTGGCGCGTCGCTCCTGACGATCGTCACGCAGCCGGTGGGCAACCTCATGCCGGTGTTCACCAGCTACCGAGAGCAGTTCCGAACGCTCCACGGCGTGGCGGCGCCACCGATCGCGCTCAACGTCAACATGTACTGCCACACCGACGCCGAGGTCGCCAGGGAACGATCGCTGCTGTACGTGCACAGGTTCTTTGCCTCGAACGTCAGGCACTACGAGTTCACGGGCGAGCATTTCGCGCGGACCGAGGGCTACCAGCGTTACGACGAGATCGCACGGGTGTTCAGGGAGATCGGGGTGGAGGCCGCCGCAGACGCCTATGCCGCGTGCGCACTGTGCGGCACGCCGGATCAGATTCTCCGGAAGGTCGCCGACATCGCCGATGTCCTGGGCAGTTATGAGCTCACGGTGCTGCCGAGCTTCGGTGGCATGCCCTACGACCAGGCGGAGCAAAGCCTGGAGCTGTTCGCCAAGGAGGTCATGCCGGGGGCGCGAGAACTCCAGGGCTGACTGGCGGCGCAAGGTGAGGAGCAAGCCGTTGGCCAAGCTCGATGTGCCGGCAACGCCGGTGCTGGCCGAACACAACACGCCGATCGAGATGCGGGACGGCGCGCAGCTGCGGGCCGACCTCTACCGCCGGGCCGACGGCGGCCCGTTTCCAGCGCTGCTGATCCGCACTCCGTATGGCGAGCAGATGCTCCGCGCGGCGGTGCCGGTGGTTCCGGCGATCGACGCTGGGTTCGCGGTCGTGCTGCAGCACTGCCGGGGCACGGGGACCTCCGATGGCGATTTCGTGACGTTCGAGAACGAGGCCGCCGACGGGGTCGACACCATCGAGTGGTGCGCCCGGCAGCCGTGGTGCGACGGCACCGTCGCGATGGCCGGGCCCTCTTATCTCGGGATGGTGCAGTTCGCGGCCGCGACGCACGCGCCCGCTGCGCTGAAGGCCATGGTTCCGATCGTGACGCCCGCTGATTATCACTGGGGACTGGCCTACCGCCAAGGCGCGTTCCAGCTCGGTCAGGCGATGGGCTGGCACCTGCTCAAATCCGGTCAGGAACTGGCTTACCGCGCAGCCGGAGGGCAGGACGTCGGCGCGGACTTGTCCGCGCTACTGCGGCTGATGGCCAGCCCGCGGTCGGGTTATACGTACCTGCCGCTGGCGGACATCCCGGCCGTCAGCCGCATCCTGCCGAGCTGGCAGCGGTGGCTGGAACACGAGGAACGTGACCGGTACTGGTCGGGCCTGAGCTACCGGGACCGCCGTCATCGGGTAACGGCCGGGGCGCTCCACGTGGGTGGCTGGTTTGACCTGTTCCTCGGCGGGACACTCGACAACTTCGCCACGTTGAGCCAGAGCGCCGCGACCGAGCACGCCCGGCGCAGCCAGCGCCTGATCGTGGGCCCGTGGACGCACGCCGACCGGACTGGGGTCGCAGGCGAACTGCACTTCGGCGTCATGGCGTCGGAGCAGGCGATCCAGCTTGAGCACCTGCAACTCGCCTTCCTGTGCGCTGCCGTCCGCCCCGACCGGGAAGAGCTGCCGGGGCCGCGGGTCAGGCTGTTCGTGATGGGCGACAACGTGTGGCGGGAGGAAGACGAGTGGCCGCTGGCGCGCACCGAGTGGACGCGCTGGTACCTCCACGGCGACGCATCGCTGTCGACGTCTCCGCCGCTAACCGCCGCAGCTCCCTCGCGCTACACCCATGACCCGCGCGATCCGGTACCCACGGTCGGTGGTCCCACGCTGCTGGCCGGCCAGGCGGGCGGCGTCGCGTGGCTACCGGGCCCGCGGGACCAGCGCGGGATCGAGTCCCGTCCCGACGTGCTCACCTTCACGAGCCAGGTACTTCCGGCCGACCTTGAGGCAACCGGTCCGGTTACCGTGACGCTGCACGCCGCCACGAGCGCGGCCGACACAGACTTCACCGCCAGGCTGGTCGATGTGTGGCCGGACGGCCGCGCGCTGGGCGTGACCGACGGGATCGTGCGCGCGCGTTACCGCCAGGGCAGCGAACGGCCAGTTCCGGTCACCCCTGGAGAAGTTACCGAGTACACCGTCGACCTCA
>JASHUG010000058.1 GCA_030040155.1 Streptosporangiaceae bacterium
CTGTACAATTTGCCACTATATGTCTTCGACACCCTCAGGCCGACCGAGGCCGCGATTCCGGAACTGGGCACGAACTACCAGTGGTCCAACGGCGGCCGGACGCTAACCCTGACCATCCGATCGGGCGTCAAGTGGAGCGACGGCAAGTCGGTCTCCGCGTCCGACGTCGCCTACACCTTCAACCTGCTGGCTAAGCACCCGGCGCTGAACGTCGGGTGGCCGCAGCCCACGCCGGCGCCCGTGAGCGCGACCGCACCGTCGGCGACTACCGCGGTCCTGACCTTCAGCCAGCCGCAGTATGCGAGCCTGTACGACATCCTGCAGACGGTGATCGTGCCAAAGCACGTCTGGTCCTCGGTCACCAACCCGGCTACCTTCGCCGACGCGCAACCGGTCAGTGACGGCCCGTACGTCCTCCACCAGTTCAGCGCGCAGGGCTTCACGATGACCATCAACCCCGACTTCTATGCCAAGAGCACGCTGCACGTGCCCGAGGTGGACTTCCCGTCCTACACCAGCAACGCCAACCTGGTGCCGCCTGTGGCCAGCGGCCAGATCAACTGGGCGGGGAACAGCATCACCGGCATCCAGCAGAACTACCTGGCCAAGAGCCCCGACAACCACACCTGGGAAAGCAGCGTGCCGTACCTGAGCGACAACAACGTCGTGGGGCTGTGGTTCAACGTCACCAAGAAGCCGCTGAACGATCCGGCAGTGCGCCAGGCGATCAGCTACGGCATCGACCGCCAGCAACTGTCCGTCGTCGGCGAGTCCGACACAGAGCCGGTCGAGGACACCTCGAGCGGCCTCATGCTGCCGGCGGATCAGAGTTACCTCGACCCGGCGCTGTCCAATGACCTGCCGAGCGGCAGCGACGCAGCAAAGGTGAAGTCGATCCTCACGGCGGATGGCTACAAGATGGTCGGCAAGTTCTGGGAGAAGAGCGGTCAGAAGATCAGCTTCTCGATCATGGACCCAGTGCAGTACAGCGACTACTACCAGGACTCGCAGCTGATCGCCACGCAGCTAAACGCGGAAGGCTTCGACGTCACCGTCGACGGCATCCCTGGCACCAACGGCGCCAACGTGTGGTCAGGGAACATGAACGTCGGCGACTTCAGCGCCGCCATCCACTGGGGCGCACAGGGCCTCACTCCGTACTTCTTCTACAACAACTGGATGAATTACACGCAGTCCGCGCCGATTGGCCAGACCGCTGGCGGCGACTGGGGCCGGTTCGACGACGCTGCGGCGCAGGCTGCCCTCAGCGAGTACTCCAGCACGAACAACGCCACCACGCAGGCGCATGCGATTACGCAGCTGGAGAACATCATGTCTACTCAGGTCCCGGTGGCACCACTGCTGCTAGGCGCCGCCTGGGCGGAGGTCTCCACCCGTGATTACACGGGCTGGCCATCTCAAAGCGACCCGTACATGGACCCGGGTCCGAACATCCCAGAGATCCTCTACACGGTCCAGCAGCTCAAGCCGGTCTCCTGAGTTTGCGCAGACCGTGACGAACTGCATGTACGGGTGCATGCTGCCCGGCCGGGTTTCCGGCCGGGCAGCCGCCCAGATGCCATCGGCCTGTCAGGACACGCCATGACGGCGCCAATGCCCGGCACCGCGCCAGCACCCGGCACAGCGCCAATGCCCGGCACGGTGCCAATGCCCGGCACGGCGCCAATGCCCGGGGCGGCGGCCGAGCCCAGGACCTACCGCGGCCTGGTCGCCACACTCTCAGTCGTCGAGAAGGTCCGGCTCCTGACCGGGGCGGATAGCTGGCGGACGCACGGGTGCGAAGCCGTCGGCCTGCGCCAGCTTGTCACCTCCGATGGCCCGGCCGGCGTCCGCGGCACGACCAAGGACGAGCGCAGGCCGTCGGCGAGCCTGCCCTGCCCCTCGGCGCTGGGTGCCACCTGGGATGCCGATCTTGTTTATCGGGTGGCGCTGGCGCTGGGCGCCGAGGCCCGCAGCAAGGGCGTCGACATCCTGCTCGCGCCCACCGTCAATCTCATGCGCACACCATTGGGCGGCCGCGGGTTCGAGTTCTTCGCCGAGGATCCGGTGCTCACCGCCGGGCTCGCCGTCGCTTACGTCCGCGGAGTCCAGCAGGCCGGCGTGGCAGCGACGGTCAAGCACTACGTGGGCAACGACTCAGAGACCGAGCGCTGGACCTACGACGCGCGGATCAGCGAGAGCGTGCTGCGCGAGCTCTACCTGGTGCCGTTCGAGGCTTGCGTCCGCGAGGCCGGCGCCTGGCTGGTCATGGCCGCCTACAACAAGGTCAACGGCGAGCGCATGACGGAGAACGTTCGGCTGCTGCGTGACGTGCTCAAGAACGAGTGGGGCTTCGACGGGGTCGTCACCTCGGACTGGCACGCGGCCCGCAGCACGCACGCGACTGCGGCGGCCACGCTCGACCTGTCCATGCCCGGCCCGGACGGGCCCTGGGGTGAGTTGCTGACGCACGCCGTCATCGAGCGGACCGTCAGCGAGGAACTCCTGGACGACAAGGTGGTCAGGCTGCTCCGGCTGGCGCACCGCGTCGGCGCGCTCGGCGACGGCGACGCCCCCGGCGCGCAGGCCGCCCCCGGCGAGGTCGACATGGCGCCCGACCTTGTCGACCCGCGGCTGCTGCGCACCGCCGCCGCCGCCTCTTTCGTGCTGCTGCGCAACCGTGGCGCGGTGCTGCCGCTGGACCTGCCTGCGGTCGGCGGCGTCGCGGTGCTCGGCCCGAATGCGATCTACCCGACCATTCAGGGCGGCGGGAGCGCCGGCGTCGCGCCCGTCGGGGTGGACACCCCGGCCCGCGCCCTGCAGGCCGCGCTGGCAGGCCGGGCCACGGTCGTCACGGCAGTCGGTTGCCAGACCTGGCAAACGCTGCCGGAACCGCCGGCCGCGTCGCTGCGTGACCCGTCAACCGGAGAGCCGGGAGTACGGCTTGAGTTCCTGGACGGCGCCGGCAACCTGCTGGCCGCCGAACACCGGACGTCGACCAGCCTGGCCTGGTGGGATGGGATCCCGGCCGGTGTCGGCTGGGGGAAGCCCGGTGTCATCGCGCTGGCGGCGACGTTCTTGGCGAGCGCCTCGGGGTCGTATCAGCTGAGTGCGGCCGGGGTTGGCGGCCTGACGCTGACCGCCGACGGCGTCAGCGTGATCGACGGCGTCACCAGCGTGCCCGATGACCCGGTCGAGGCGATGACCCGCCCTGGCGAGTTGCGAGCTGCGCTCTGGCTGGAGTCGGGCACCGCGACCAGGCTCCGGCTTGAGTTCCGGCCGGCCGCGAACGGAGACGGGCCGCTGTCGGTACGGCTGGGCCTGATCCCGGTCGCGGACGACGAGGCCCTGCTCGCCCAAGCCGAGGCGGCAGCCGGGGCTGCCGACGCCGCGGTCGTCGTCGTGGGTTCAACCGAGCTCACCGAGAGCGAAGGGTTTGACCGCACGACGATGGCGCTGCCTGGCCGCCAGGACGAACTAGTCCGCCGCGTCGCGGCCGTGAACGGCAACACGATCGTGGTGGTCAACTCGGGGATGCCGGTCCTGATGCCCTGGGCTGATCAGGTAGCGGCCATTGTCTATGCCTGGCTACCTGGCCAGGCGTTCGGATCCGCGCTCGCGGACGTGCTGCTTGGCGAGGCTGAGCCCGGCGGCAGGCTGCCCGTCACCATTCCTGCGGCCGAAGCCGACGCGCCAGTCCTGCACGCCGATCCGGACGAGCACGGGGTGCTGCACTACTCCGAGGGCCTGCTCATTGGCTACCGCGGCTACGACGCCCGCGGCACTAACCCGCGGTACCCGTTCGGGCACGGGCTTGGCTACACGACCTGGGCGTACGAGTCGATCGATTGTCCCGATGCCGTGGCCGAAGCCGAGGATCTTGAATTCACCGTGACCGTGCGGAACACCGGCGCGCGGCCGGGTAAGGAAGTCGTGCAGGCCTACCTGGCCGAGCCCGATCAGCGGCCGCGCGGCCGTCCCCTGCGCGTCCTGGCGGCCTTCGCAGTCGTCAGGGCGGCACCAGGCGAGACGGTCAGGGCCCGGCTCAAGATCCCGGCCAGGGCCTTCGCGCGCTACGACGAGGATCTCGCCAGCTGGATCTGGCCAGGCGGCCAGTTCACGATCCATGCCGGCCGCTCGTCACGGTCGTTGCTGCTGGCGGCGCCGGTCAGGTCGGGCACCACCGTGCAGTTAGTGGCCACCACCGCGGCCGGGGAGCGATCCTGGCTGATGACGGGGCAGCGCGACCCCGCTGCCCGATCCTGACCGTTGCGGCACGCGCGCGCTACGCACAATCGTGGGGAACGAAGCCGGGACCGGGGCGCGACTCAATCCGCCGGCGCCTGCAGAACGCCGCCGATCACTGTCAGCACTACCCGGCGAACGGCTCCCGCCTCCGGCCGCGGACCCTCCCGGTCGGCAAACAGCAGGTGCGCCGCCCCGATGAGCGTCGGTCCGAGCACGTCCACATCGGCGTCATCCGCGATCCGGCCAACCGCCCGCTCGGCGGTCAGGTAGGCGGTGATCATGATCACCGCCTCTGTCAGCACGGGAACTCCGGCCGGCCAGGCCTCGCGCAACCGGGCTCGCAGGTCGTCGCGGAAGGTGATGAGGCTGACGATCGCCACGGCCGCCGACTCGAACAGGGCGGTCAGCGCCTCGGCGATGTTTTCGACGACAGTGCCCGTTCCGGCGGCGCCGAGCAGTGCGGCGGTCTTGCTGTCCATCCTGTCGATCCGGTCCATCACGAAGTCGGCGAGGAACGCGTCGAAGTCGGCGAAGTGCCGGTGCAGGACACCCTTGGCAACTCCGGCCTCCGCCGTTACGGCTCGGCTCGTCAGCGCGCTCGGCCCGCGCGTGAGCAGGACCCGCTCGGCGGCGTCGAACAACTGCTCGCGTGCGTCGCGCAGCGCCACCCCTGTCGGCACCGGCCAGCCTTCCCTTCGCCCTGCGCGAAACTCAGATGTAGTGGGCAGGCGCCCACTTAGAGTGGGCAGATGACCACTATACCGCCCGAGCGGCCGGCTGCCCGCGAGCGTGAGTCTCATCAATACCGAGAGGTGGCGGAGTCGTTCGGTACGGACGCAGAGCGCTACGACCGGACCCGCCCCAGCTACCCGCGAGCCTTGGTCGAGCGGATCGTGGGCGGATGCGCGGGGTCCGACGTTCTGGATGTCGGGTGCGGCACCGGCATCGTCGCCCGCCTGTTCCAGGCGGCCGGCTGCACAGTGCTCGGGGTGGATCCCGACGAGCGGATGGCGGACCTGGCGCGCGAGCGCGGGCTCGAGGTTGAGGTGGCCAAGATCGAGGACTGGGAGCCGGCCGGCCGGCAATTCGACGCGGTCGTAGCCGGGCAGGCCTGGCACTGGGTGGACCCGGCCGCGGGCGCAGCCAAGGCGGCGCAGGCGCTGCGGCCTGGCGGCCTTCTTGCCGTGTTCTGGAACGCGTTCCAGTTCCACGCGGACATGTCGGCTGCATTCGCCGCGGCCTACCGGCGCGCCATGCCCGATTCGCCGATGTCACGCGGCAGTATGCCCGGCCCGGAAATCTACGCGACGATGTGCGCCAAGGCGGCCGACGGGATGCGGCAAGCGGGCGGGTTCGGCGATACGCAGCAATGGCGGTTCGACTGGGACCGCCCCTACACCCGCGACGAGTGGCTCGATCAGGTGCCGACCTTCGGCGGTCATTCAATGTTCCCGCCGCCGAAGCTGCAGCAGGTGCTCGCGGACATGGGATCCGCGATCGATGCCGCGGGAGGGAGCTTCACCGTGCATTACGCCACCATGACGGCCGCCGCTGTCCGCTCAGGTGCCGGCTAGTCCGGCCTTGCCGCCAGTCCGTGGTGCGGAGTGCTCCCTTACTCCACCCAGCCATTCTCGCGGGCGAATTGCACGAGGCTGCCGCGCAGTTCGAGGATGGCCTGGCCCGTCAACTGAGGGGCGGCGTTCAGAAGCAGGTCAGTGATCTGCTGGACGAATTCGCGCTCGGTGAAGACTTCGCAGAGCTCATCGTCGGCAGGCGGCTGCGTACCTGCCACCTGGCCGGCCGGATGGCCGCCGTTGGCTGCTGCCTGATCCGTGCCGACCTGGGCTTCCGGGCTCTGCGTCGGCTGAGCTTGCTCGATGATCCGGACGTCGTAGGCCCTGAGCCCGCGCTCGCCCTCCATTGTCTGGAACTCAACCTGAGTCCCAGCGGTTACCATCAGACCCCGGTCCGTGATCTCGTTCGCATGCACGAACACATCCTCGCTGCCGTCGCGCGGCGCGATGAAACCGTATCCCTTGACCTCATCGAAACGGACAACCCTGCCAGTCACCATGACCGCTCCCGCGTGGCCGCAAAACCCCATATCCGCCGCGCCGACGGCGGCAGGTCCGACCTCTCGACGCCGTCGACCTGCTTATTCCACCACCGCAGCGCGCACAGGCCAACCTGACCGTTCAACTGCTGCAGCGGGCCTCTAGCGCTCATGCGCCATGACACCGCTCTGGTCTAACGCGGTGCTCACCTCGCAGCCTCCGCGACGAAGTCCAGCAGCAAGGTCCCGGTGGTTTGCGGGTCCTCCATCATCGGGGTATGACCTATGCCCGGCAGCACCTCGACCCGGGCGACGTCGCGGTAGGCGGTGACCGACGAGGAGCGCCACCGGTGGTCCTCAGCCCCGAAGATCACCAGCACCGGCAGCCCGATCGCGGTTAGCCGGGCGGGAAGGCTGCGCTCCCCGAGGTAGTCCATCACCGCACGCCCCGTGCCCGCGACGGCGCGGTACGTCATACCCATCGTGCCCTCAACGAGGACATCGGGAATGGTGATCGGGCGGCTGAATGCGCTGCTAGCGGCCTTGCGAACAGTCGCCTGAGTCTTCAGGAGCCACACCAGCCGCCCGGTCAGCGGGGCCAGCAGAAGCCGGCTGGCCAGGCCTTGCGGGATGCGAGCTTCCACATCAGGGCCGATGCCGATGAGCGCCAGGGCCGCCACCAGGTCGGGCCGCCGTTCGGCCAAGGCCGTGACGATCGCGCCCCCGGTCGAGTGGCCGATTGCGGTCACCCGGTTCACGCCGAGCCGGTCCAGCGCGGCGCCGACCCGGCGGGCCTGAGCCGGGATGTCGTACCCGCCCGGTGGGCTGGACGACCTGCCGTGGCCAAGCAAGTCGACACGGATGACACGGTAGGCATCCGCCAGCCTCGGGACGACCGGATCCCACCAGGGCGTCGACGCCGCGAAGCCGTGGATCAGCAGCACCGCGGGCGCGTCCGGACTGCCGTTCTGCACCACATGCATGTCGCCGTCATCAAGCCGCACAAGCCGGTCGTCGGCTTCCGCCGGCGGATGCTCCGCCATCGCAGTGCCTCCTGTCATCGGAGTAGCCAGCCCCTCGGTTAGCCTGGCACCGAGGGGCCGCCCGCGCCGCCCGACGACCTGACGGGGCGTCAGCGCGGGGTCCACGGACGGAGCTTTTCTGGGTTCCGAACCGCCCAGATGTGCCTGACCCGGCCGCGCGAGACCTCGAATGCGAACACCGTCACGGTGACACCGTCTTGCTGGGCCACTAGCCCAGGCTGGCCGTTGACCGTGCGCTCCAGGATCGTCATGTTGCCGGCCGCGCGGTTGGCGATTTCGATCCAGGCCTGCGCGACCTGCTCCCGGCCTTCGATTGGCTGCAAGAACGTAACGGCGAGGCCGCCGCCGTCGCCGACGGCGATGGCGTCGGGGTCGAGCAGGCCGATCAGGGCGTTGATGTCCTTGGCCTGCCACGCCCGCTTGAAGTCCCTGACGATGCTGGCCTGGTCGGCGGCCGGCGCCGCCGGGACCCGCGCGTCATGAATACGGCCGCGGGCCGAGGAAGCCAGCTGGCGGCACGCCGCCGCCGACCGGCCGACAATCTCGGCGACCTCGGCGAAGGAATACCCGAACACATCGTGCAAGATGAACGCCACCCGCTGCGCCGGGGTCAGCGAGTCCAGCACGACCAGGAACGCCATGCTGACCGACTCATCCAAGGTCACCCGGTCGGCCGGGTCCACGGTGGTGCCGCCCGACCGGCCGGTGATCCACTCGGCCGGGTCGGGTACCGGCTCGGGGATC
>JASHUG010000465.1 GCA_030040155.1 Streptosporangiaceae bacterium
TAGGGTGGTCGTCATGCTCTCGTGGTGGCACCGCGACATAATCGCGGCCGACAAGCTGCCGCTGATGCTGTGCTTCGTTTCCTTCGTGATCACGTTCGTGTCGACGCGGGCGATCACCCGGCTGATACGCGACGGTCGAGGCCCGTTCCGCAATGTCACGGCGGGCGGGACGCACATTCACCACTCCGTGCCCGGGATCATCTTGCTGATGATCGGCGCGTTCACGGCGGTCGGCGGGCCCGGCACGATGGGCTGGCTGTCGTTTTCCGCGGTCGCGGTCGGGATCGGGACGTCGCTGGTGCTGGACGAGTTTGCGCTGATCTTGCACCTCCAGGACGTCTACTGGAGCGGCGAGGGCCAGCTCTCAGTCGAGGCGGTCAGCCTGGTCGCAGCCTGCCTGGGTCTGGCGCTGGTCGGGTTCAGCCCGGTGCGGGTGGCGAACGTTGACAGCGCCGAGTTCTCGGTGCGGATCAGCGCGTCCGGCGTCCTGGTCATGGACGGCTGCCTGGCGCTTGTCTGCGTCCTCAAGGGCAAGTACCGGTCGGGGCTGTTCGGCCTGTTCTTGCCGCCGGTCGGGGTCATCGGCGCGGTGCGGCTGGCCCGGCCGAACTCGATCTGGGCGCGGCGCCTTTACCAGGGCAGGCAGCTGGAGCGCGCGACCCGCCGGGCCGCAGCCTTCGACCGCCGCTGGAAACCGGTGCAGGCTGACTGGGAGGACTTCATCGGCGGCCGGCCTTCGGAGCCGACCACGCCGCCCAGTCCGGCACCGGCGGCAAGCCGCACCGCAGGCGGCGGCGCTCCAGATGACCCGGCCCGCGGCGAGGCCGCCGGGCCGTGAGCTTTGAGGTTCAGCTGACAGGTAGCGGGGCGCTCCTTAGTCGAAGACCTCTTCCATCTCCTTGATCCGTCTTGGGTGCTTAACGAGCAGGTAGCTCAGGTAGCCAAGCCCGATGACAAACCAGATCCCGACGGCGAGGCCGGCCTCGCTGATTGGGTACGGCAGGGGCGAAACGAACTTCAGCACGCTTGACCCGACGCCGACCGCCGCCGCCAGAACCGGAATGAGAATCAGCGCGCCGACCGCGGGCAGCACCAAGTGCAGGAACCAGTTGAACTCGGCCCGTTGCTTGCGCAGGTAGTAGCCGATGCTCGAGATGTTGATGATGATATAGATCCCCAGCATGACGGCGGTCAGGATGGTCGCGAGCAGCTGGAACGCGGTCGCTGGCCCGTAGCCGAGAGCTAGCGGGAGCGCGATGACGAGGGTCAGCAGCGTCTGCGCCGCCACGCCGACCGTGGGGGACGAATATTTCCGGCTGGTTCGCTCGAAGGCTTGCGGGAGTAGCTTGATCCTGCCCATCGCATACCAGGTCCGGGTAGAGGCGATCAGCGCTGAATTGCCGTTCGCGAAGAACGAGTTGATTACCGCCAGGAAGACTATGACCCAGCCCCAGCCCCACAGCTGCCGCGCGAACAGGATCCATGGACTGCCGCCGTCCAGCCCGCCATAGGTCTGCAAATGCGCCGGGCCGACGTAGGCGGCCGCCGCCACGGTGGTGAACAGGTAGATCACCCCGATGATCAGGCAGGAGAGCAGGACGGCTCGCGGTACGGTCCGGCGTGGGTCACGGGCTTCCTCGGCCAGGGGAGCGGCGGCCTCGAACCCGACGAATGCCAGGAACACGTAGATGGACCCTGCGATCAGGCCGGGGGCGCCCTTGAATCCCTTGACTGTCGCGTACTTCAGCGTAAAGACGCTGAACGTGAGCCCGCCTGGTGCCGCGTGCGCCAGCAACCAGAACGACAGCAGCACGAAGATGAGGATCTCGAAGGCGCCGAGGGCAATGCCGAACCTCGTGCCGATCTTGACCCCGCGGTAGCCAAGCAGCGCCGTGAGCGCGGCCGACAACAGCATGAACACTAGCCACATCGCCTTGAAGTTCCAGCCGAACTCGGTGTTGAGGATGGTTCCGACGAAGTAGCCGATGAGCAGGTTGACAATTGGACCGACCAGGCCGGTGATCAGGGCATAGCCCCAGCCGACCAGAAACCCGACAATCGGGTGCAGACCCTGAGCGGGGTAGGTGTAGATGCTTCCGGCCGACGGCAGATGCCTGGCCAGTTGAGCGATCGACGCAGCGATGACGATCGCCGCGATCATCGTGAGCAGGACCGAGAGCGGGAGCGCGCCGCCAGCGTACAGGGCGCCTACAGCCAGCGACGTCGCCACCGCCCCGCCGGGGGCCATGAAGGTGACCGACTGGAAGAGCACCCCGGCAAGGCCTACCGTGTGCCGGGCGAGGCTAGTGTTCGGACCGGCGCTATCCTGCGCAGCGGTCTCGGCTGGTCGTGCGGTTGTCATCGGCTGACCTGCTTCCCGCAAATATCTAGTATGTCAGTCAAGTTACTAGGAATTTGTGATCGTACCTCACCGCCGCCATGCCGCCAAGACCAGGACTCTGCGCAGCCATTGACTCGGGGACCGAGACGCTGCTGCCCACTGGTTCGAGCTGACCGGTCCTGCATCCGCTGAGATCGCGCCTTTGGCGTCGTTCCGCCACCCGCCAGGACGCATTTGGTTCGCGGCTCGCCGGGCTAACACGCGATTGTGGAAATGATCTTCTCGGCGGCTGATATATCGGTCTCGAGCGGCCGGTCCTCGAAGTCCGCGGGAAGAGTGCGCAGGCACAGGTCGTAAACCGTGCGCAGCGGATTACCTGCGGGCTGCGTGCCGCGCTGGCGCAGCGCACGGACCGCGCCGACAAGCTCGCACCCGAGCAGCGTGCGCAGGGGCGCAACCATGGCGGCGGCGGCGCGGGCAGCTTGCGGTGAAAAGGCGGCGTGTTCCTCCGCTCCGTGGGACAGCACGGCCGTGCCCAGCGACACCGGGGCGGCTAGTCCGCGCAGTTCGGCGAGGGCAGCGCTGGCGGTGTACTCAAGGATCATGATGCCGGAACTGCCGTCGGCGCCGTCGGCGAGGAATGCCCGCAGCCCCGTTCGCTCCGGGTGCGTGAGCGCGGCGAGCCTGGCCGGCGAGAGGGCGGCATCAGCGCACAGGGCCAGCCGGGCGCCATCGAGCGCCAGGGCCAGGTACGCGCCGTGGAAGTTACCGTTGTGCAGGACCTGGCCGCTGCGAGCGTCCGCGAGGGGGTTCTCTGCGGCGGCGTTGAGCTCGACGTGCAGCACCCGCTCGAGGTAGGCGAGTGCCTCCGCGGCCGGACCATGGACCTGCGGCAGCGCCCGCAGACCGTAGGGGTCCTGGATTCGGGCGGCTGGCCGATCGGTGTCCGGGCCGAGAAGCTCGCGCAGGCGCTGGGCGGCGGCGTCCTGGCCAGGGTGCGGCCGGGCCGAGTGTACCGGCGAGGCGTATGGCTGAGCGGAGCCGCGAAGCGCCAGGTGGCTGAGCGCAGCTACGTGCAGTTCGGCGTCGAGCAGCCCGGTCAAGTCCTCGTGAGCGAGTGCCGCCTGCGCCAGCGTCATGGCGTTGGAGGAGAGGAACGCGAGTGCGTCCGCGTCGGCCGTTGCATGCGGCAGCAGCTGCCGTGACGTCGGCCCGGCTGGGGTGTGCCAGGGGCGCTCGCCGATCAGCGTGAGCGCCGTGGCCGCCAGGGCGGTCAGGTCTGCGGTGCCGATACTCCCGAGCACCGGGAATTGCGGCGTCAGGCCCGTGTTAAGCGCAGCCGCGGCGGCCTCCAGCCAGGCCGGATCGGCACCCGAGCCGCCCGCTGCGAGCTGGTTGAGCCGGATCGCGAGTGTGCCGCGAGCCACGGCGGCGTCGGCGGGTGCGCCGGCGCCACCTGCATGGCTGCGAAGTAGCCGGAGGCCGTGCCCTGCCCCCGGCTCGACTTGCACCTTTCCGTTCGCGCCGACTCCAGTAGTCCGCCCGTAGAGCGCTTCTCGGCCGATGGCCTGCAACGCCACGTTGTGCGACGCCTGGGCCCGCGCGCGTCCCGCGGGAGCGATCTCGACCTGGGCGCCATGGCGCGCTACTGCCATAACGTCGGCGCAGGTCAACGTGGCGCCGTCCACGGTCACCAGATTCACGTGCATGTTCGGGGTGCCACCTGGGTCGGGAGTGAGAGGAGCGTACGACCGAGTGATCCCGCCTGCCACTATTCCCTATGAATCAAATGACAATAATTGACAAGAGAACGAGGGCTGCATGAGGCAGGGCGGTCTCAAGTGATGAGTTCGTAGTTCCTGGCGACGAAGGGAAACTCCGCATCGAAGCGCCCACTGGTCCGCCGCAGGCGTGCGATCGGCGCCGGGTCGTTTGGCAGACCTGGCGGCAGGCCGCGAGCCCTGCCCTCCGGTACCGGACCAGCGCCGAGCCGTGGCGGTCGGGGCATCCCGGTCCTGACTGACTCCGGAACTGCCTGCCAGGATCGGCTGCGACAACCCGCCGTGTAACGCGCTAAGTGGCGGGTTTTCTCTAGGCCGAAATTGGCCATAACAATACAGCCGCGCTCTGTCTTCCGGCGGGGATGCGGCCACCGGTTCGTCGCTCGCACCCGGCTCTTTGGTAAAGTCGCGGCGCGACACGGTACGTAATAGCTCAGGCGAGCCTCAGCGCGATTCCCGGCTGATTCTCCTGCAATTATTCCATATCGGTGTTCAGCAGAGGTTTGTCACCAGCTATCAGATCTCAAGTACAAGCGGGGGTTCAGCGATGCCGAAGCCAACAGGACCGGCCGGGACCGGCCAACTTGCCCTGACGGATGCAGCTGCCAGACAGCTGGCGAATGCCACCAAGACCACGGCGCAGCTCGAGACAATCACGCCGCGATGGCTTGTCCGCATGTTGGAGTGGGTCCCCGTCGAGGCCGGCATATTCCGGCTCAACCGGGTGCTCGATCCCGAGTCTGTCGAGGTTGCCTGCCCGCCCAGGGACGAGTCAGAGCTGCCGACCACCTACGTTCCGTACGACGAGGGCGCACGGGAGATCTTCCTCAATTCGGTGGCCACGGTGGTCGACATCCACACCAGGGTTTCCGACCTGTACAGCAGTCCGTACGACCAAATCGCCGAGCAGCTCAGGCTCACGGTCGAGATCGTGAAAGAACGCCAGGAAAGCGAGCTAATCAACAACGCGGACTACGGCATGCTGCCCAATACCGCGCCCGAGCAGCGCATTTCGACGCTCGCTGGCCCGCCTACTCCAGACGATTTTGACCAGCTGATTACGAAGGTGTGGAAAGAGCCCGCATTCTTCCTCACGCATCCGCTCGCCGTCGCCGCCTTCGGCCGGGAATGCACGCGCCGCGGCGTCCCCCCGGCGACAGTGAGCTTGTTCGGCTCGCAGTTCATCACCTGGCGGGGCATTCCCGTGATCCCATCGGACAAGGTCAACGTCGACGACGGAAAGACGTCGGTTCTGCTGCTGCGGGTGGGCCAAAGCCGGCAGGGTGTCGTCGGCCTGTTCCAGCCGGGCCTGACGGGCGAGTACTCGCCGGGCCTGTCGGTCCGGTTCATGGGAATCAGTCGCAACGCGATCGCGTCCTACCTGGTGTCGCTCTACTGCTCACTCGCGGTCCTGACGCCCGACTCGCTTGCGGTCTTGGAGAACGTCGAGGTCGGGAAGTTCCATGAGTACGCCCACACCTATAAGTGACGTCGGTGCCATGCCGCAGTGGCTACCGGATGAGGCGACGCTGACCAGGATGGCCAGCGAGTTCTACGGCAAGCTGAATGTCCCGGCCGGAATGCCAGCGTCGGCGCCCGATCCGGTGGACGATCAGCGCCCGGGTGGCGACATGCCGTGGCGACCGCCTTTGCCAGGCGTGCTCACCGCCGCCCGCCGGACGGAAAGCGGCGCGGCCTTGCCGTCGGTGCCCGGCATTGACCTCCCGGCCAGTCTCGGCCTAGCGCGCTCGGCACACCCGCCGGACCCGGCACTCGCCGTACCCGGCAGCCTCGACACGGTCGCTGAGGTCGCGCCGGCCAGCACCAGCGTGCCGCCGAACTCGCCCGCACCGGCTTCGTCGGCCAGCCTGCCGTCGGGGGCGCCGTATGTCATTGACCAGATGGTGCCGTCTGACCAGGTGGTGCCGTCGTTCTACTTCATCCGCGAACCGTCAGCCGAGGCCGCCTCGTTGCCAGCGCACGCCGCGGGCAGCGCACCGTTCGACGTCGAGGGCGTCCGGCAGGACTTCCCGATACTGTCAGAGCACGTCAACGGCAAGCAGCTAGTGTGGCTGGACAACGCTGCGACCACGCAGAAGCCGCAGGCCGTTATCGACCGGCTCGCGTACTTCTACTCGCACGAGAACTCCAATATCCACCGGGCGGCGCACACGCTGGCGGCGCGCGCTACGGATGCCTACGAGAGTGCAAGGTCGGTGACGGCCGACTACCTCGGCGCCACCTCGGCCGACTCCATCGTGTTCACCCGCGGCACGACCGAAGCGATCAACCTGGTCGCCCAGGCATGGGGGCGCCGGCACGTGGCCGAAGGCGACGAGATTGTCATCTCTCACCTCGAGCACCACGCCAACATCGTGCCGTGGCAACAACTAGCTGAGCAGACTGGTGCGCGCCTCAAGATCATCCCCGTCGACGACGTGGGCCGGCTCATGCTAGACGACTACCAGGCGCTGCTCAGCGAGCGCACCCGGTTGGTCGCGGTGGCCCACGTCTCCAACGTTCTTGGCACCGTGGTCCCGGTCGCCGAGGTGATCTCGGCCGCACACCTCGTAGGCGCCTGCGTACTCGTTGACGGGGCGCAGGCGGTCGCCCACATGCCGGTTGACGTCACCGCGATCGACGCGGACTTCTACATGTTTTCCGGGCACAAAATATTCGCACCCACGGGCATTGGCGCCTTGTACGTGAGGCCGGAGATACTCGAGGACATGCCACCCTGGCAGGGCGGGGGGAACATGATCCGCGACGTGCGGTTCGAGCGGACCGCCTACCGCGAGCCCCCGGCCAGGTTCGAGGCGGGCACGGGCAACATCGCGGATGCTGTCGGCCTCGGCGCAGCGCTGGACTACGTCAGCCAGCTCGGGCTCCCGGCCATTGCCAGCTACGAGCACGATCTGCTTGAGTACGCGACGGCTGGGATGAGCACGGTCCCCGGCCTGCGGCTGGTCGGTACCGCGCCGGAGAAGGCCAGCGTGCTCACATTCGTGCTCGACGGCTACCAGCCCGACGATGTCGGCTCTGCACTTGACAGGCAGGGCATCGCGGTCCGGGCGGGTCATCACTGTGCACAGCCGATCCTGCGCCGCTTCGGTCTGGAGGCGGCCGTGCGCCCCTCGCTCGCGATGTACAACACTCGCGCCGAGGTGGACGCGCTCATCGCGGCGCTGCAGCGGCTCGCGTCCGACAAGGGTCGTCGGTAGTAGATCCGGCTGACCTGGCGCCCCAGTCGCGTTATCCGATGGAGAGCAGCGAGAGGCCGCGCGGATCTAACGGGCGCCGTCAGAACTGCTCGAAGTGCTCTCGGATCTGGCGCGACATCTCTTCTGCCGCGCTGTAGGAGGTCGTGAGCGGGGGCTGCTGCGCCAGGTAGGCCAGTCCTCGGAGTTCTCCCTCGTTCCTTTTCGGCACAAGCCAGAGGTGAAAGTGCGGCGCGCGCTCCATCAACGCGAGGAAGTAAACACGCTGGACCCCGGTGGCGGCTTTGACCGCCGGAACGAGCCCATGAAGGATCGAACCGAACTCGGCGAGCTCATCCGGATTCATCTCGCCGCAGTCCAGGAGATGCCGCCTGGACTCGACGATGACCGTTCCCGCACTGGACTCCTGCAGCGGAGCGTGCTCGACCAGGAAGAGCTCGCGCTCGACGATGTAGCCGCCGGGACGGGGAGCATCCAGGAGCTCTGATCCCGTCTTCAGGTCGTCTTGCTTGCGGCAGATGTTGCAGTCCGATCGGTGATAGTACGGAGGCGGGCCGACTTCCGCCTGGCGCTTACCCGATGGATTCTGCTCAGAAGAGCAGGACATTCAGTGCGCTCCATTTCTTGCGGGTCGCGTTGCGCGGTTGAGGATCGCCTCGCGCCACGTGGCGGCTGGGTCAGTGTGCGGGCAATGGCAGCAGCTTGTCATGGAACTTTCTGAGCATGCTCGACGTACAGAGCGACCTCGATTAGCGCAGCGAGGTCGCGGTAGCGGCGGATGTCCAAGGCGGACCCC
>JASHUG010000466.1 GCA_030040155.1 Streptosporangiaceae bacterium
TCCGTGGCTCGCCCGGCGCAACCGCTTCACCCTGGACTGGACGGGGGCATGGCGGCTGGACATCCCATCGGCATGGATCGTCGAGGCGTGGCCGGTCCAGGTGGAGGTCGTCTTCAAGGATCCGGTCCCGGTGCGCCCGGAACGGCTCATCGCGCAGGGGCTCGGCCTCAGCAGGAACGAGGTGCTGCGCCGGATCAGGTGCGACATTCCGCTGCGCCGTCCGACGAGCGCTGGATTCACATTTACCGTGATGGCCGGGGACTAGCGGGCTGCTGGCCCAGTCCGCCCTCGACCGGCTCGCCTCCGCCGCACACCAGCTGATCATCGAAGGCCCGTCCTACCGACAGCGCCAGAAACGATCCGTCCGCCACAACACCAGTGCCTGATGACACCGGGAAACGAGCACACCATGATCAATAACGAGCAGGGGTGGTCCCTTCCTCCTGGCAACACCCCGGTCCCATCACACTGGCAAGCGACAGTCGGGCTGGGACTTCCGAATCTGCCTTCTATCACGAGCTGGCCAGCTGGACGATGGGCATGACCGTCGGGACGGTCTGGGTGGAGCCTGCTGAGTGCAGCCTCCTGAGGACTCGAACATGCACGAGGCTCACAGGAGAAACAGCCGACACCCGATCGCAAGCGGCGCAGTCCGTCTCACCGCCGTTGTCGCCCGTGAAACGACCACCCTAACGGCTAGGGGGTCAGCACCAACTCAGCACGCTATCGGGAACTGACGGGAACCAACCAGGAATAACGGGCAAACGGCCGACCACCAGAAACCCGAGTTCACGGGCCGTTTCAAGATCCGCACCAGCGCCATGACTGCGGTTATTACCGTACGTCAAGCCCGGTGACGGCCCTTCCGATGATCATGCGCTGGATCTCCGACGTGCCCTCGAAGATCGTGAAGCTCATGGAGGTGCCGGCAGTTTCCGCAGGTAGACCGCCTGTCGATCGTTGCCTTGTCAGCACGAACTCAGCACGCTTGTCGGCCTTAGCCTGTCGAGCCCCGATGATGGCGGCGATGAACATCGGCTCGGCTGTCCGGGAATCTCCGGGAGCGGCGGTGGCGGGCCTGTGCGGCGGTGCCTGTGATCGCCTCCAGAGCGGGCCGGGCCGCGGCGGGCCTCGCCGGCGCGCGGTGCCGCGGCGGCCCGCTAGGCCGCAGCTGCCAGTTCGTCAGCAGCTGCGCGGCCTCGCCCCACACCGCCGGAAGCTCCGCTTCGCCTGCGGAATCGGTGCGCTGTCCGGGCCAACGGTTTCGTCCGGGTGAGCCGACCGCGTCGCATCGTCAGTGTCGGCAGTCGGCGGTCTCGGCGTGGTGAGGCCACTGAGGTTGTACGCCTCGGTGGCCTGGCGCTGGCCGGGTGGCAGAGCACTGACCGCGTCTTTGATGCGGCGGGTGACCTCGGCTGCCGTGATCGCCTCGGCTGGATCGGGATCGGTGCCGGAGGGCTCGCTGATCAGATGGTCTTCCAGCAGGGCGTCGAGAGAGAACGCGGCCCAGTCGCGGTCCTGTAGCAGGCGCCGGCACAGGTTCAGGGCGATGCCGGCCGGCCAGGCGCCGAAGCGGTCGTCGCGGCGCAGCCGTGCCAGCCCCAGCATCGCGGTCACTGCGGCTTCCGGGGCGGCATCTCGCCCGAGGTCCGCGTCGCCCAGGGCGCGGGTGCACAATGCGTGCACCATCGGGTCGTGCCGCTGGATGAGGCTGGCGAACGCCGCATGATCACCGGCCCGGGCCGCAGTGACGAGGTCGGCGCTGGCCTGGCTGTCCGTGCTGTCCGTCATCGCCCCTCGTGCCTGCCCTTTACTAGTCGCGCCGCAGGCCGGGTTGATTACCCGCCTGGGGGTCAGTTTCTCGCCCGGCGCATGCCAACGCCCAGGCTGGCACGCCGAGGGCAACGCGGCGATCGCGAGGGGGTTCACGGCGTAGCCAAGTCATGAGAAAGCGGTCGCAGCACGCTCATTCCCGGCCAAGAGGATCGCGTCCGTAGACGGCGTCGGCGTAGCGCTGGGCGGTGTTGGGGGCGAAGCCCGAACCTCGAGGCGAGGTGCATCCGGAAGCCGGGACTAGTTCGCGGTGCCTCAGCTGGTGGCGAGCAGGGGGACGAGAAACTCGGCGTCGGGGGTCCCCCAGCCCGTGACGGGGTCCCAGCCAGGCCCGGCCTCGTAGCCGGTGATCGTGACCCCGTTGAAGACCATCGTGTTGCTGCCGGCGGTGATGTCGTGGAAAGCCCTGTGATAAAGCGGCCCCCGGGCGATCCGGTAGATTGCGGGATTGACAAAGCCGAGCGGGTGGCCAGCCTCCTGGTCGGCCAGGGCGATCAGGCCGGCCCAGAACGGCGCGGCCGCGCTGGTGCCGCCAAGCCCCATGAGTTCGTACCCGCCGCCCGGCGTGGTGAATGCGAACGCCATGGAGGTGCGGGCCGAGGCGTCCCCGGCGACGTCCGGCACAGCCCGGGCGGCGCCGATGCCGGGCACGCTGTTCTGGTAGGCAGGCCGGGAGAACAGGCGGCTGAACCCGCCACCGGACATGTTCCAGGCGATCTCGCTGCGGTACTTGCCGGTGACCGGGTTCGCGGTCAGGGCGGTGCCGCCTACGGCCAGCGCCAGCGGATCGGAAGCGGGCAGGATGACTTGCCTGACTGGCGTGGTCGGGTCGTTGCCCAGCACGCCGTCGTCTCCCGCCGCGGCGACGACGGTGACATGGCTAGCGGCGGCGTACTCCAGTGCTGAGTTGATGGTCGCCACCTCCGTGCTGGTCCAGGAGTCCTCTCCCACGCTGAACTCCTGGCCGACGCCGGTTTGCGAGATCACATCCGCGTGCTCCCGGGCGGCGATCCGAACGTACGCGGCGAAAGTAGCGGCGAGCTTGGCAGGCGTGCCCACGTCCGTCAGGGGGACCAGAAGCTCGCGGATGGTGGCGTCCGGGGCGACGGCGTGCACCATCTCGGTGTCCGCTACCTCCTCCGGGCCGGCCAGCCAGGGAGAAGCGGCCGAGCCTGCCAGAGTCGTGATGACCTGGATCCGTGCCGGGGGCAGCCCGAACCGGCTGTCGAAGTCCGCCAGGTCCTGCCTGATCTCGGTGACCGCCGGGGGCAATCCCGTGACCGCCGGCGCCTGGTCTGGTCGCGTTTCGGCTTCCTCGGGCAGCACGACCGTGACGCTGCGGCCGGTGATCCCCCGGTCCAGCAGCGGCTGAATGCCGTAGGCGGCGCGGAACTGCCTCGGCGCGTAACACGGCGGCCGGAGGGCCAGGCAGTCAGCCGCGGCGGCAGGCGGGCCGGTCGTCGCCGGTACTGTCGGGCTGCCGCTTGCCAGCAGGTGCTTGCAGGCATCATAAGGTCTTGCTTTGGCGCCTGTCGGCCCTGTGGATGGCACGTTCACGCTGAAGCTTTCCCCAGGAACAGGCTCAGGGAAGTCCGGCGCGCCGTGGGAGCGCATGCACTGCGCAAAGGCACGGTCCGCCCAGTAGCTCGCCGACCGTGTCGAGGCAGAACGGACATGCACCGAGGGACTGCCGCCGCACGCCGCCAACACCGCGACGGCCGCCACGACAATCAGGACTGCGTCGCGCTGCAGGTTGCGGTCGCCGCCAGGCTTGTGGTTCATTGCAACCTCCCCAGTGAAGCCGATGCGGGCGATCGGCTTTTTCACCTGCACCCAGCGGTGTACAGAATCGGAGGTGACATCACGGTGACGGAAATTGTCACCTGGCTGTCACCTGCGGCCCGCGACCCTGGGAAGCAGGCGGCTGACACGCCCTGAGGCACGCGAGGCAGCGAGCATGCGATGCGGGTTCTAGTAACCGAGGACGACGAGGTCCTCGCCAGGGCGCTGGCGGCCGGACTGCGCCGTGAGGGGATAGCCGTCGACGTCGCACTGGACGGCGGTGCCGCGCTCGAGCGGCTAGCAGTCAACCGCTATGACGTGGTGGTGCTGGACCGGGACCTGCCGGGTGTGTCGGGCGACGACATCTGCCGGGCCATTGTTGCGGACAGATCCGACGGCCGGGTGCTGATGCTAACTGCGGCCAGATCGGTCCGGGAACGGGTTGAGGGCCTCGGGCTGGGTGCCGATGATTATCTGCCCAAGCCATTCGATTTCGCCGAACTCGTGGCGCGCATCCGGGCACTTGGCCGGCGTGCCGTCGCCCCGCTGCCTGCCAGCCTGGTACATGGCGACGTCAGCCTGGACCCCGCACGCCGTGTGGCGATCCGCGGGGGCCGGCGCCTGCCGCTTACCACCAAGGAACTGGCCGTGCTGGAATGCCTGCTCGCCGCCAACGGGCGGCCGGTCTCCGCCGAGGAACTCCTCGACCAAGTGTGGGATGAAGCGGCCGACCCGTTCACCACCACGGTGAAGACCACCATCGGCCGGCTCCGGGCCAAGCTCGGTGACCCGCCGCTGATCCAGACCATCCGGGAAAGCGGATACCGCATCGGAGAAACCTAATGCATGATCCCCGCTCACGCCGGGGTCGCCCTGGCCGACTTCGGCTGCCGCGCCGGACCGCCCGGCTGCGTCTTACTGTCTTGTACTGCGCCGCCTTCCTGGTCTGCGGTGCGGCCGTGCTAGGCCTTACCTTCCTGCTTTACGGGCACACCGCGCGCCCGGTCGACTCACTGCATCTTTCCTACCCCAAGGCATCCAGCGTCCCCAGCACCGCCGTGCAGCGGGCAAGGTCGGCAGAGGCGCAGATCGCGGCGCTCGTCCAGGCCGGTCTCTTGCGGATCATCCGCGAGCAGATTGCCAAGGACAGGCAGCAGGTGCTGATCGCAGGCGCCATCGCCCTGGCGGTCATCGCGGCGGCCGCCGCCGCAATTGGCTGGCTCATCGCCGGCCGGGTCCTGCGCCCCCTCAGCACCATAACCGCCGCGGCAAGACGGATTTCCGCCAGCAGCCTGCACGAGCGCCTGGCCCTGCCGGGACCCGACAACGAGCTCAAGGAACTCGGCGACACTCTCGACAACCTCCTCGCACGGCTCGAGGCTTCCTTCGACGCCCAGCGGCACTTCGCAGCCAGCGCCTCGCATGAGCTCCGCACTCCCTTGACCCGGGAACGCACCCTGATTCAGGTCACCCTTGCCGACCCGGCCGCCACGGCCGGCACGTGGCAGGCCGTCGGCCGGGAACTGCTCGCCTCCAACAGCGAGCAGGAACGCCTCATCGAGGGGCTGCTCACCCTGGCCAGCAGTGAAGCTGGCTCAGGTGAGCGAGAGCCCACCGACCTCGCAGCCATCACCGGCGCTGCCCTGGCCGCCGCCCGCCCCGCAATCAGCCGGCTTCGCCTGCACGTCAGCGAGGGCATCCAGCCCGCCGTCCTCGACGGTGACCCGCTGCTCGTTCAGCAGCTGGTATCCAACCTGATCGACAACGCCGTCCGGCATAACATCCCCGACGGGGACATCCAGGTCACCACCAACACCAGCCGCGCCGACGCCGTCCTGTCGGTGGCCAACTCCGGTCAAGTGATCCCGGCCGCCGAGGTTGACCGCCTCTTCCAGCCCTTCCAGCGGCTCGGCCCGCGCACCACCCGCCGCGATGGTGGCCACGGCCTCGGCCTGTCCATCGTCTGCGCCATCGCCTCCGCTCACGCCGCCACCATGACCGCCCAGCCCCTGCCTGGCGGCGGCCTGGCGATCAATGTCACCTTCCACGCGTCTACCCGGTCGCCTGCCTCGTGCGCGTCCCGCGGCCGCGCCACCACGGCCTCATGAGCGCCGCAGGGCCCCGCGTGGCCAACCCGATCGACCGCTACTGCATCGGGAATGAACCACTGGCCTGGTTCGACGGGCCGACGGCTCGCTCACGGTCGTCGTGTCGGCCAACCGTCCCAGTGGGGCGGACGTGAACTGGCTGCCGGCGCCCGCGGGTGCTTTCGGCCTCGTGCTTGGCGTGTACGCCCCAACGCCACAAGTACCCGACGGATCCTGCTCCCCGCCCGCAATCCAGGCGATCGCCTAACGACGATAGTGGTCCCTGACTTGCGGGGCGGCTGGCGGCGATCAGGTGGCTGCGCTAGCGGCTGCCGGCTAGCAGCCCTGGCAGCACGGCTGAGTGAACGCGCCGGATCCGTTTGACCTAGGCCGCTTCGTGGCCGCCTAGGATGCGGGAGCCAGTGACGACCGCGCAGCGGCGGAACTCCGGGCAGCCGCATGACCACCGCTCGATCCTGGCCAATGCCGTGCGAGCTCATATGCAGGCTGCTATCCACCCGGTCTGGCCGAGCCGCCTTGCTACCTGCCTGCCTCCGGTTCACTGATGTCGCGGTTCCGCAGTGCGGCGATCACGGCCGTGATCGAGGTGGTCAATTACGTGATCGCAGCACGCCCCCTCACTGCGCAATTTCGTGACCGCCGACACGCAAAGCGCGTGAGCCCATTCCCAGGCGACCGATTTAGCATGCACGCGCGATCCCGTCAGGGCGCCTAGCGCGGTTGCCGTCTTCGGAGTCGTCAGGCCGTGAATCCCCAGCCCCTTCGAGGCCTCTCGACCTGTGAACGCCACCGCCCCGACCGCTAGGGGTCAGCACCAACTCAGCACGCTATCGGGAACTGGCGGGAACTAACCGGGAATAACGGGCAAGCGGCCAACGGCCAGAAACCGGAGTCCAGGGGCCCCTATCAAGATCCGCACCAGCGCCATGACCTGCGGTTGTTACCGCACGTCAAGCCCGGTGACGGCCCTTCCGATGATCATGCGCTGGATCTCCGACGTGCCCTCGAAGATGGTG
>JASHUG010000059.1 GCA_030040155.1 Streptosporangiaceae bacterium
GTGCTCGGCCTGTGCCTGTCGGTGATCCACGGTGCCCCGGTCCACGGCACCAGGACCGGCTACGGCGTATTCCGGATGTGACGTTGTGATCGTTGATCTGGGCTGGGAGCGCATGTGCTGACGAGCGTGCTGGTGGCGAACCGGGGTGAGATCGCGCGCAGGGTGTTCCGCTCGTGCGCCCGGCTCGGGCTGTCCACCGTCGCCGTGTATTCCGACCCGGACGCCGGCTCCCCGCACGTCAGGGAGGCCAACGCCGCGGTGCGGCTGCCGGGCAGTGCACCCGCGGAGACCTACCTGCGGGCCGATCTGCTGGTCGAGGCCGGGATGCGCGCGGGTGCCGATGCAGTGCACCCTGGCTACGGGTTCCTGTCGGAAAACGCTGACTTCGCCAACGCGGTGCAGGAGGCCGGCCTCACCTGGATCGGTCCGCCGCCCGCCGCCATCGCCGCCATGGGTAGCAAGATCGAGTCCAAACGGATCATGGCCGCGGCCGGCGTGCCCGTGCTGGCGGCGCTCGATCCCGCCGCCATCGTCGAAGCCGACCTGCCGGTGCTGATCAAGGCGTCGGCGGGCGGCGGCGGGCGCGGCATGCGGATCGTCAGGTCCCTGGCCGAACTGCCGGGCGCGCTCGAGGCCGCGGCGTCCGAGGCGGCGTCGGCGTTCGGTGACCCCGCGGTGTTCTGTGAGCCGTACATCGAGCGTGGCCGGCACCTTGAGGTGCAGGTCCTGGCGGACGCGGCCGGCACCGTGTGGGCCGTGGGCGAGCGGGAGTGCTCGATTCAGCGCCGGCACCAGAAGATCATCGAGGAGGCCCCTTCGCCGCTCGCCGCTGCCTTGCCTGGCCTGCGGGAGCGGCTCACGCAGGCCGCGCGGGTCGCCGCATCCGCCATCGAGTACGTCAACGCCGGCACGGTCGAGTTCCTGGCCGACGAGACCGGCCGGTTCTGGTTCCTGGAGATGAACACGCGGCTGCAGGTGGAGCACCCGGTGACCGAGTGCACGACCGGCCTTGACCTGGTCGCGCTGCAGCTGCAGATCGCGGCCGGCCGGCCGCTGCCGCCGCAGCCGCCGCCGGTGCGCGGGCACGCGATCGAAGCCCGCGTGTACGCCGAGGACCCGGCGGCTGACTGGCAGCCCCAGAGCGGTACGCTGCACGCATTCGCGCTGCCTGGTCTGTCGGCAGAGTTCAATGCCCCGCCGGTCGAGTCCGGTGTTGGCGCGGCTGCCGCCGCGGCGCCGCTGATCCGGCTCGACTCCGGCGTTGTCTCCGGCAGCCAGGTCGGCGTCTTCTACGACCCGATGCTGGCCAAGGTGATCGCGTGGGCTGCGGACCGGCCGCAGGCCGCCGTCGTGCTCGCGCGGGCCCTGGCCACCGCGACGATCCACGGCCTGGTCACCAACCGGGACCTGCTGGTCCGGGTGCTGCGCCATCCTGCGTTCGCGGCCGGCCAGACCGACACCTCGTTCCTCGAATGCCACGGTATGGGGACGTTGGCCGCTCCGCTGGCGGACGGCGACGCGGTGGCGGCGTCGGTGCTTGCCGCCGCCCTGGCCGACGTGGCCGACCGGCAGCGACGCACGCGCGTGCTGGGCGGGCTGCCGGCCGGCTGGCGGAACATGCCGTCCGGGTTCCAGCGGGCCAGGTTCGCGGGCCACGACGTGGGCTACCGGATCGACCGGTCCGGCCTGGTCGTCGATGGCCGCGACGACATCCGGCTGATCTCCATGTCCCCGAGCCTGGTCGAACTTGAGATCGCCGGTGTCCGGCGGGCGTTCACGGTCGCTCGCTATGACGGCCTGGTGTGCGTCGACTCGTCGCTGGGCCCGGTGGCCCTGACCCCGGAGGCCAGGTTCGCCGACCCCGCGGCGCAGGTAGCCGCCGGCTCGCTGCTCGCGCCGATGCCGGGGACCGTGGTCAGGACCGGGGCCACGGTCGGCGATCGCGTGGCCGCCGGGCAGCCGCTGCTCTGGCTGGAGGCCATGAAGATGGAGCACACGATCTTCGCGCCCGTCGCCGGGATCGTCGCCGAACTGCCGGTGGCGGCCGGCCAGCAGGTGGAGGTGGGCAGCGTGCTCGCCGTGGTCAAGCCCGAGGAGAGCCAGTGATGGACTTCACCGAAACCGATGAGCAGCGGGCGCTCCGCGCCGCGGTGGCCGATCTGGGCAACCGGTACGGGTATTCGTACTTCACCAAGCAGGCCAGGAGCGGCGGGCGGCTGACCGAGCTGTGGCATGAGGCGGGCAAGCTCGGCTTCATCGGCGTGAACCTGCCTGAGGAGTACGGCGGGGGAGGAGCCGGCCTGTACGAGCTGTCGCTGGTCCTGGAGGAACTCGCCGCAGCCGGGTGCGGGCTGCTGATGATGGTGGTGTCCCCGGCGATCTGCGGCACGATCATCGCCAGGTTCGGGACGCCGGAGCAGAAGCGGCACTGGCTGCCGAGGCTCGCCAGCGGATCGTCGATCATGGCGTTCGGCATTACCGAGCCGGATGCCGGGTCGAACTCACACAAGCTCACCACGGTCGCGACGCGCGACGGTGACACCTGGGTACTGAACGGCCGGAAGATCTACATCTCCGGAGTGGACGAGGCGGAGGCCGTGCTGATCGTCGGCCGCAGCGCCGACGCCAAGACCGGCAAGCTGCGGCCCGCCCTGTTCGTGGTGCCGACCGGCACGCCCGGCTTTACCTGCCGGCCGCTCGAGATGGACATCGTGGCGCCGGAGAAGCAGTACCTGCTGTTCCTCGACGATGTCCGGTTGCCGGCCGACGCGCTGGTCGGAGAGGAAGGCGCTGCGCTCTTGCAGTTGTTCGCCGGGCTGAACCCCGAGCGGATCATGGCGGCGGCGATGGCGGTGGGCTCGGGCCGGTACGCGCTGGGCAAGGCGGTCGGCTACGCGCGTGAGCGGGAGGTCTGGGACGTGCCGATCGGCGCGCATCAGGGCGTCGCGCACCCGCTTGCCCAGGTGAAGATCGAGCTGGAGCTCGCGCGGCTGATGATGCACAAGGCGGCCACCCTGTACGACGCGGGAGATGACATGGCCGCGGGCGAGGCAGCCAACATGGCCAAGTACGCGGCCGCCGAGGCGAGCATCAAGGCAGTAGATCAGGCGGTGCAGACGCTCGGCGGTAGCAGCATGACCGCGGAGTTCGGGCTGGCCGCCATGCTGGCCAGCGTCCGCACCACCAGGATCGCGCCGGTCAGCCGCGAGATGATCCTGAACTTCGTCGCCCAGCACTCGCTCGGCCTGCCGAAGTCCTACTGATTGCCGGAGGAGACCGATGCCCGACCAGCTCGTGCAGTACTCGACCGATCGCGGGATCGCCAGGGTCGCGCTGGACTCGCCCCACAACAGGAACGCGCTGTCCGCCGCCCTGGTCGAGCAGCTGACGCGGGCGCTGACCGCGGCGGGTGCCGATGACGAGGTCCGGGCGATCGAGCTGACCCATACTGGCGGGACGTTCTGCGCCGGCGCTGACCTCAGTGAGGCCAGCCAGGGCGGCATGAAGGCCGGCGCGTCCAGGGTGCTGACGCTGCTGCGGCACATCGTGAGCCAGCCTAAACCGGTCATCGGCAGTATCGACGGCCACGTGCGGGCGGGCGGGCTCGGCCTGGTCGGCGCCTGCGACATCGTCCTCGCCGGGCCCAAGTCCACATTCGCGTTCTCCGAGGTGAGGCTGGGTCTGGCGCCGGCGATGATCTCGCTGACCACGCTGCCGCGGCTCGAACCGCGGGCGGCGAGCCGCTACTACCTGACCGGCGAGACCTTCGATGCGCAGACGGCGGCCAGGATCGGGCTGATCACAGAGGCGGTGGCGGACATCGATGCCGGCACGATGAGCGTGCTCGACGCCTTGCGCGCGTGCTCCCCGCAGGGGCTGCGGGAGACCAAGCCGCTCCTGACCGCCCGCATCCTGGCCGACTTCGACGCCAGGGCCGACGCGCTGGCCGAGCAGTCCGCGCGGCTGTTCGGGTCGGAGGAGGCCGCCGAGGGCATGGCCGCGTTCCTGGCCAAGCGACCGCCGTCCTGGGCGACGGGCTGAGGCAGGACGGTGGCGGTGGCGTCGGCGCGGGCCTCGCTGCGCGAGCCGCAGCAGGATCGCAGCCGGGCGACGAGGGCGCGGCTGCTGGCGTCCGCCATGACCTGCCTCGCGGAGCTCGGCTGGGCCGGCGCGACCGTCGCAGTGATCGCCGAGCATGCCGGCGTGTCCCGCGGCGCGACCCAGCACTACTTCCCGACCAGGGAGGATCTGTTCACCGCCGCGCTCGAGCACATGGCCGAGCTTCGCCTGGCCGAGATCCGGCGGGAGGCGGCCCGCCTCCCGGCCGGCTCGGCCAGCCGCACCACGGACGTCGTCGCGCTGCTGGTACGGATGTACACGGGGCCGCTGTTCCGCGCCGCGCTGCAGTTGTGGGCGGCGGCATCGGCTAACGAGTTCCTGCGCGGGCGCGTGCTTCCGCTTGAGGCACGCCTGGGCCGCGAGGCGCACCAGGCTGCGATCGAACTGCTCGGGGCGGATGAGTCGCGGCCGGGAGTGCACGAGGCGGTCCAGGCGACTCTGGACCTGGCTCGCGGACTTGGGCTGGCCGACACGCTGGCCGACGACTCGCGGCGGCGTCAGCGCATCATCAGCCAGTGGGCGGTGATGCTGGACGCGGCCCTGGCCGCCGAGGCCGTGTAACCCTGGCATGGGATCGGACCGCACGCTGCCGCCATCGCCCGGCCGGGTAGCCGCCGACCAGGGGAATGCGGCGACCTAGACCCGAACCCGGCGGCCGGCCTGGCTGGTCAGCTCGCCGGTCGCAGACAGGATCTGCTGCACCGCGGCGGCGAAGCCGAGCTGCTCGGGCTGGAGAATGACCGACGGGCCAGATACCGTGCCGGTCGCTTCGGCCTGCGGGAACGAGGAGCGGTGCGGGTTGATCGACAGGTCGTCGCCGGCACTGCGGACGGCGAAGTCGGTCCTGCTGCCCGCGTACTCGGCGTAGATGACGGCGATGAAGGTGCCGGATCCGCCCAGCGCGTAGGCCTTGAAGTCACCGTGAGAGTTGGTCTTCGCGCTCCCGAGGTTGCTCCAGTACGACGTGCCCTTGTCGTTGTAGATGATCTCGACCTTCTGGTTCGCGAACGGCTGCCAGCCCTTGGTCTTCGCCCACAGCTGCCCGCTGATCGTGACCTTCTGCCCGGTCCTGATCGAGCCAGGGCTGACCTTATAGCCGGTGATCTTGGTCTCGTATTTCCAGAGGTGCACCGGCTTGCTGATCACCGACTCGAAGCTGTAGCTCGCCGGGAAGTCGACGCGGTAATAGGCGTTGGCGAGCTTGATGTGGATGCTCCCGCTGAAGTACGACTCGGAGGCCGCACCGCAGGTGCGGCCGGTTATGTCGCGGAGCTGGAGCTGGCCCAGTGTCTTCCACGGGCCGCGGCTGCCCGCTGCGTACTGGATTGCGATCTTCGTGAGCGGCGCATATCCGACTGGCACCGTCACCTGCAGGCACCCGGCGATGCTGATCTGACCGTTCACGCCCAGGCCAGCCCTGAACGACTGCAGCTTGGTCGGCACGGCGATGCTGAGGTTTCCGGTCACAGTCCCCTGCTGGATCAGATTGCCTGCGGGCACAACCGCGCTCCACCCGAAGCCATGGGTGCTCGGCAGGGAGGCCGCGAACGATCCGCCGCTGCCGGCATGCGCGGTGCCCAGCTTGGTCTTGCCCTCGGATAGCTGGATGGCGGCGCGCGGCAGGTCCGTCCAGGTCTTGCCGCTGAGGTACTGGACCGTTCCCTTAAGTGTGGCCTTCTGCCCGTAGAGCAGGTGAGCCGGAGAGACCGAGACCTTCGTGATCCTCGTCCGGGCCGGGCTGAGCCCGATGGAGACGTCCTGGGTCTTGGCGGTATAGGTGGTCGTGGAGCCGACGCTGAAGTTGAACTGCGTGACCTGCGATATGCCTGTGACCGTGTAGGTGAACTTGCTGTCGCTGCCGGTCTCGGTCACCTGGTTCAGCGGGCCGCTGCCGATGCTGAGGTCGATCGGGACCCCGGCGCCGATGTTCTGCTGGGTCGTGCTGCCGGGCGGAGCCCCGGTTACCGTGCCCGTGAAGGTAACGGACTGCGATCCCTCGGTAACGTTCGCCTGGCTGGGCACGATGTTGAGCTCGGTGTTGAGCTGGTTGAAGCCAATCGGGACCTGATCGGTGCCCGACCCGTAGAGGGTCCCGGCGTCGACGCTGAAGTTGTAGTCGTTCGCCTGCGTGATGTTGTTGACCACGGCCGTGAAGTCGCCATTGGCATCGGTCGTGGCGATCTCGGTAGGCGTGGCGTCCCCCGCTGCCATGTAGACCTGTACCCCGGCGCCGATCGGGTCGTCCGCCGTGCTGCCGGACGGGGTGACGGTCACGGCGCCGCTGAATGTGACGGTTGATGACCCGAGGTTCACGTCCGGCGGGCTGGCCGTCACCATGACATTGGTTGTGCCGGAATTCGCGCTGATCTGGACGTCATCGCTTTGCGCCCCGTACAGGTCATCGGGACCCTGGGCGACGCTGAAGTCGTAGGCCGCGCTGGTTGTGACGTTGCTGGCGGTGTAGGTGAAGTCGCCGTTCGCGTCGGTCGTCGAGGTCACAGCGCCCTGCGAGACGCCGCCGATGCTGAGGTCAACCGGGACGCCGCTGCCCACGCCGACCGAGGTCGCGCTGCCCGGGGCCAGCGCCGTCACCGACCCTGTGAAGGTAACGCTCTGCGATCCGAAGGTGACGTCCATCGGGCTGGCAGATACGTTCACCGTGGTCACGGCGGGCACGATCGGCACTTCGACGTCTTCCGATGCCGACGTGTAGAGGTTCGTGCCCCCAACGCTGAAGTCGTAATCGGTACTCGTCGTGACGTCCTGCGCGGTGTAGCTGAAGTCGCCGTTGGCGTCGCTGGTCGTGGTGACCTGGCCTTGCGAGACGCCGCCGATGCTGAGGTCAACGGGAACGCCCGAGCCAATGCCAGTCAGGGAACCGCCGCTCGGAGTGACCTGCACCGTGCCGGTAAAGGTGATGTTCTGCTGGCCCTCGCTCACTTGCGCGGGCGTGGGCGTCACCGAGAGGGTCGTAGCGGATGCAACGGTGTCGACCGTGACGTCATTCGAGGCAGCCGTGTACAGCGCGCCGGCCTGCACGCTGAAGTCGTAGTCGTCGTCTTGGCTGATGTCTGGGACGGTGTAGGTGAAGTCGCCATTAGCGTCGTCGGTTGTCGTCACCGGCTCAGGGGTGCCGCTGCCGATGCTCAGGTACACCTCGACACCGCTGCCGATGCCGACCGAGGTCGTGCTGCCGGCGGGAGTCACGCTGACCGTTCCGTTGAACGTAACGCTCTGCGATCCCTGCGTAACCGTGGGCGGGCTGGGAGTCACCGTCAGCGACGTCGTCCCGGCACTCGCGTCGACCGTCACGTCGTCGGAGGTGGAACCGTAGGTGTCGCCCGCGGTCACGGTGAAGTTGTAGTCGGCGCTCTGGGTGATGTCGTCGACCTCGTAGCTGAAGTTGCCGTTCGAGTCCGTCGTCGATGGCAACGTGGTCGGCGATCCGCTGGACACGCTGACCGTGAGCGAGGCGCCTGAGATGGGCACGGGAGTCGCGCCCGTGTAAGCCTGGCCCGTCACGTTTCCGCTGAAGGTGACATCCTGCGAGCCGAACGTCACGCTGGACGGATTCGCCGTGACGGTCAGGTTGGTCGTGGTGTAGGAGTAGCTGAACTGCCCGGTCAGGTCATCCGTCTCGATGGGGTCGGTCGCTGTGATGTCGACGGTGTAGGTGCCGGCAGGCATGTCGGACGGTGTTATCGGTGTCTCCGGCACCCACGCCTGGTCGTCGTCAGACCCGGTTGAGTAGGTCATGGTGGGCGACGCCACCAGATTGTCGTTCGAGTCGTAGACCTGAACGGTCATGCTGTTCAGCTGGTCGCCGTTGGCGTCGTCCACGACGACGGTCAGGTCGTAGGGATCGCCGCTAGAGTCCGGTCCGACGGAGACAAGGCTTATGTTGCCGCTCTGGGCGAGGGCTGCCGCGGGGAGCCAGGCCATCGCGACGAACAACGCTGCGACGCTGGCCAAGGCGCAGATGACACGGCGGGGAGCTGTCACGGCGGTTCCTGGCTGTAGAACGTTAACCTGCAGGTCAAGTCGAACCCTAATGAACTGTCATAGCGTCTGACAGGTAGTTGTCAGTCTTTATGTCAGAACGTTGTACCGAAAGCCGACGCGATACCCCGGAACCGGCCGGCAGGCTCCGCGGCACCATAATGATGACGCGCTATGGCGGACTGTGGATTACTTAACCCGAAACGCGCAGGCACGGCGTGTAACCAAGGCAGGTAGATGTCCGACGACGAAGAGCTCCGCGCCCTGCGGCAGAAGTGCACGAGATTCTTGCATGGACACGGACCAGTCAGCCCCGCTCAGATGCTGGCCACGATCCCGGCCGGGTCGCAAACCGACACCTACGGGGACGGCGGCGTGGTCGGCGAGCTGGAAACGAAAATCGCGGGCCTGCTAGGCAAGCCGGCGGCCGTGTTCATGCCGAGCGGGACGATGGCACAGCAGTCTGTACTGCGGGTGCACGCCGATCGGCGCGGCCGCAAGACGATCCTGTTCCACCCGATGTGCCATCTGGACTGGCATGAGGAGCAGGGATACCAGCGCCTCCACGGCCTCATCGGCCGGCCGGTCGGGGACCAGAACCGGCTCATCACGCTCGATGAGCTGGCCAAGGTCGCAGAACCGCCAGCCGCGCTGCTGATCGAATTGCCGCAGCGTGACCTTGGCGGCCAGCAGCCGGATTTTGACGACCTGGGCGCTCAGGCCCGCTGGGCCCGTGACCACGGCGCCGCTGTGCACATGGACGGTGCCCGGCTGTGGGAGTCTGCGGCTGGCTACGGCCGCAGCCATGCCGAGATAGCCGCGCTCTTCGACACCGTCTATGTCTCGTTCTATAAGGGCATCGGGGCGCTCCCAGGGTGCTGCGTGGCCGGGCCGGACGATGTGATCGCCGAGGTGCGCGAGTGGCGTCGCCGGATGGGCGGGACCTTGCACGGGATGTGGCCGAGCGCCGCGTCTGCGCTGACGTGCCTGGACCTGCGGCTGCCGCGGTTCCCCGGCTACCTGGAGCACGCCAGGGCCATCGCGAGCGCGCTGTCCGGACTGCCGGGCGTCCGCGTTATTCCCGACCCGCCCGAGGTGCCGATGATGCACGCCCTCCTCGAGGTGACCGGCGAACGCTATGGCCAGGCCGCAAAGCGACTCGCCGAGGAGGAAGCGATCTGGGTCCAGCCCAAGTCGGCGACAACCCGCGATCCGGCCGTGCAGCGCGTCGAGCTCTCCGTGGGCGACGCGACCTGCGAGCTGACTCCAGGGCAGGTGCGAGACATTTTCGCCCGCCTGGTCGCTGGCGAGGACGGCTAGCCGGGCTCAGCCGTCTGACGGCAGGCCGGGCACCGTTGCCAGCACGCCCG